>JAGWYZ010000045.1 GCA_018969115.1 Chloroflexota bacterium
CGGCACGCGCTCATAGACGAAGCCGTGGCGGATGTTGCCTTGCACCGGTTGCGTGCTTGGCGCCGTGCGCGTGACTTCGGCCTCCTTGATCTGGCCCTCGCGCGAATCGGCCAGCAGGTAAAAGGGATACCGTGCGCCCATGATGCGGGCACGGGCCAACGCCAGCGCCACCCGTGAGGTGTCAATCGTGATCCAGCGGCGGCCCCATTGCTCGGCAACGGTGGCGGTGGTGCCAGAACCGCAGTTATGCACCGCGCACACTTCGGTGATAAAGGAATGTGCGCCCTCGACCTCAAGGTCATACACGGTTTCTTCGGTTTGATGCGACTGCACTGCGCAAATCGGCACCCCTTCGAGGGTTTGGCTGTCTGGGTCGAAGGCAAATACCACATCCCCCACTCGCAATGCCCCCGCTTGCACCCAGGTGGCCCCATCTACCTCTTGAGTGTTTAAAGCACACTGCCCATAAATGGCCTCGCGCACCCCGCGTAAATTGGTGTTGACCTCGCGGGCGCTGAAACGCAACACGGTTAAGCCCAATTCACGCATATAGGCATCGCGGCGTTGGTCATGCAAGATGGCTTCTGGCTCGGCATGGGTTGCGCCATCAACCTCAACCACCAAATGCGCCTCGCGGCTGTAAAAATCGGCAATATAGGGGCCAACCGAGCTTTGACGGCGAAATTTCCAGCCGATTTGCTCGCCGCGCAATACCGACCACAACGCCCGTTCGGGCGGGGTCATGTCGGCCCGCAATTGTTTGCGCCATTCGATATGTTTAAACGGGCTGCCCGACCAGTCATTATTGCCGCCCAAGGTGCGGGGGCGCAATTTTGCCAGCACCCGATGATCGGCGGTCAACCACAACGCTTGGGCGTTTTTTTCATGCCGCACTTCGATCATTTCGCCCTGATAGGGCTTTTCGATCACGCGCAAGATGCGATGGGCTTTGCCATCGTGGGCATAGACGTGGTCGCCAGTTTTGAGGTGTTCGATGGGCTGGAGTTGGCCCCCCCTTAATCCCCCCGCAAGCGGGGGGAAATTTTTCTCCCCCCCACCCGCTTGCGGGAGGGGGCCGGGGGGAGGGGCAAACACCCGCGTGCCCTTGCGCACACAGGTCGGGTCGAGCACGAGGTCGCCGGGGTCGGTGGCCATGAGGATGCAGCGTTCGATTATTTTGGCACTCGTTTGAACTACATACGTTTTCGCCGTTTCTGCTGCTGTATCACTCCAAGTAGTTGTGTATTGCTCTACAGGGAAATCTGCATGGTAGTAAACAGAGTTAAGAGAGCGGTTTAAACCGGTTAAACGTGAAGCCTTTCCCGCCCGAGCCAAACCCTCATGCGTGGTTCGCCAATGAGAATTAGATGGAATGTTGAAATTTTTGCCTTGGTAATCAAAGGTCTCGGCAAATCCAGTTCCTTGAGAGTGCAGAGGAAGTAACCTAAATAGCTTACTGTTTTGAGGCAGAGAATCGGCCCCTTGTTTTTCTCGACTTGTCATTGGTCGAATTGTCAAATCCTCAAGCTCCAGACTAGTAAAAGTTGAGTCACCTCCTGAACGTTTTTCATAATAGAGTCGCCTGAATTTTAAATTTTCAGCATTTTTGCTATACCAAATCACATAATCCGAAATTCGACGTAAATCGCCTGTGCTATTGCCACTAGTATGCACAGTAATTTGCTTGACAAAATTCTCATCCCCAAACACCTCATCCATCACCGCGCGAACCCGATGCACATTCTCATCCCCAATCTGCACAAAAATTGACCCTGACTCAGTAAGCAAATCACGCGCCACCGTCAGCCGGTCACGCAAATAGGTGAGGTAGCTGTGGATGCCGTCGCGCCAGGTATCTCGAAAGGCTTTGACCTGCTCCGGCTCGCGGGTGATGTGGTCAGCCTTGCCGTCCTTCACATCGCGGCTGGTGGTGGACCACTGGAAGTTGCTGTTGAACTTGATGCCATAGGGCGGGTCGAAGTAGATGCACTGCACTTTGCCGCGCAGCCCTTCGCGCTCAGCTAAGCTGGCCATCACATGCAGCGAGTCGCCCAAAATCATGCGGTTAGACCAGTTCTGGTCGTGGGCGTAGAACTCGGTCTTGGCATCTTCGTTAGCCAGCCCGTTAAAATCGGCAAACAGGTCGATCTGAAAGCCATTTTGCTCGGCTTTGGCTTGGGCGCTTTGGCGCAACAAGTCATCAATCAGCACCTTGGGGTGCACCTTTTCTTGAATATAGAGCGGCGGCGCTTGCACGATCAGGTCGCTCCAATCTTGCTCATCTTTGCCACGCCACACCAATTGCGGGTCTAGGTCACGGTTGCGGCGTTCATAGACAATTGGCACTGGGCGCGTCTGCGCGTCAGGCATCACCGATTCATATTCGGCAGTCGGGATATTTTTGCGGCTGGCGGCGTCGTGCTTTAGGGTTTCGACGGCGATATAGCTTGTTTTTTTGCTCATAGGTTGTGTGTGTAAATTTTCTTCCCCTCCCCCCGCCCCCTCCCGCAAGCGGGTGGGGGAGACGGAGATTGGAGTTTCTGCTCCCCCACCCGCTTGCGGGAGGGGGTTGGGGGGAGGGGAAAACACTATGCCGTTTTAACCATCGTATCAAACGCTTGCGCCACTTTCGCGGCAAAATCATGCTGCATTTGATACACCTCGGTGAACTCGGCAAAGGCCCAACGCCCATAGGTTTTCAGATTGTTCACGCCGGGGATCCAATACGTCTCCATCGTCAATTTCTTCTCTTTGGCATCTTCACGCCGATAGCCCTTGATCTCGACCACCAGATGCAGCAAATCATCTGGGCCATGACCGTCGTCCACCAACACAATAAAATCGGGCAAATAATGACGTTGCTCAGCGCCAAACAAATACGGCACCTCTAGCCCCAAATTGTGATTTTTAACATAGGCTTTTACTTGGGGATGGGCCTCGGCCACCCGACAAAACTCGGCTTCCCAATCACTGTCCAAAATCACCCAATTGATATGGCAACGGCGCGAATCAGTTTGCCAACGCTCAGTCTTGGCGGTGTTAAATTTTACATGCATGGTCGAGCCAGTTGGGTTATACGGATCAAGCACCGCCACAATCGGGCGGGCTTTGGCGTGTTCGGCCTGCACAATCGCCGTGGTGATGCGGTTACAGGCCATATCGGCAATTTGCTGATACATCAATTGTGCCGGATAAGTGCCACCCTTGCACTCCAAACAGGTATCTAGCCATTGTTTGGTAATGCGTTTTAATTGCCCAAACAAATGCAGTTTTTGCTCGCCGTTTGGGTCGCGCCATTTGTTAAGCAAATGTTGGGTCAGGTTAAACAGCAAGGTCGAAGATCGCAAATCGCCAGTGTGAACAAGGTCAAGGTCAACCCCTTCGCCAATAATGCCTTCGATACGGGTAATAGGCGGGCCAATCAATTCGGACGTTAATACTAACTTTGAATCTTCAGTAAATATCGCCTCAAGCCGCTCCTCTGGCAGTTCCACCCGATAGCCCTGCACACGCGGAAATTGAATTTCGAGTGCATCACGTTCGGGGCGCATGGCCTTCACATGAATAGTCTCATGCGGGCGGGTGGGTTTGGGGATGACGGGCGTGGCGGTGAAATCGAAGGGGATGCCCAGCACATC
Organism: Chloroflexota bacterium; assembly: GCA_018969115.1. Lineage (GTDB taxonomy): Bacteria > Chloroflexota > Anaerolineae > J036 > Brachytrichaceae > AQU-03. Next base: position 3,639 of record JAGWYZ010000045.1, read on the forward strand.
GGCATATTCCACATCAAACAAGCCATCGGCATTGAGGTCATACGACTGGCGGCGCAATGCCCGCCCAATCACCTGTTCACACAACAATTGCGTGCCAAAGGCCCGCACGCCCAGCACATGCGTCACCGTGTTGGCATCCCAGCCTTCCGTCAACATTGACACCGACACCACACAACGAATGTCTGCACCCAAACGCCCGGTTTTGCCGACCGTATTCATCACCTCGCGCAACAGGTCTTGATCGGTCAAGTTTTTGGCATCTTCACGGTTGCCGCTGCGTTCAACAATCTCGCGCCGAAAACGCTCAATTTCATCCCCTGCCATGCTGCGAAAATTGTCATCTAAGGCCTCGCCCGATTCCAACTGTTCGCTGTCAATCAGCAAGGTGTTTGGGCGCGGATAAGGGTTGCCGGTGTCGTCGAAATTGCGAAAAAGCGCCAGTCGCCCATTAACCAAATTTGATGTTCCATCTTCATGTTGACGAACAAACCCCGAAATATAGTCATAAACCAGTTTTGAGGTCGAGGTGTTATTACACACCACAATAAAACACGGCGGCACACTAATCCCTGCATTTTGCCATAGCGCAAATGTTTTTTCATAGTGCCCATACAAGGCCTCAAGTGCCGTTTGCAGCTTTACCGGCAGGCTGAGTGGGTCCAGTTCTTTGGCTTTGCCGCGCCCCTTTTTGGGCATGTCGGCGCGAATATTTTCCCAGAGTTTGCGAAATATTGGCATCTCATCGCCGCCAATATTTTGGGCCACCGGCACACGTGGCAGCTTGACAATGCCGCACTCAATCGCGTCCATCAGCGAAAAATCGCTCATCGTCCATGGAAACAAAGTGCCTTCGACATAGCCAGACCCGCTCAAAAAGAATGGCGTGGCCGACAAATCCATCACCCGTGTCACGCCTATTTTGCGTTGCACCGCCTCAATCCCCGAAATCCATAACCGCGCAGTGCGGTTATTTTCAACAGCCGCCTCTTTCTCTTCTGGGGTCAGGTCTTCGTCTTCCTCGGTTACATTTGCCGCTTTGGGCTTTTGGCGATAACAATGGTGGGCTTCGTCATTGATCACCATAATCTCTTTCATGCCCATCAAATCGGGCATCACCCGTTGAATCATCTGGCCTTCGGTTTCGAGTGTGCTAATTTCATCTCCGGTGCGGCCCTGTAGCAATTGTCGCCCTCCTTTTGAGATCTCCATACGCTCACGCAGTTTAAAGGCATGGTAATTGGTAATGACAATTTTGGCACGTTTAAGCTCATCCAACATATCCGTTGGCACCAATTCACGCGATTCATAGTAGCTGTATGGGTCGTTTGGCATCAATACACTCAAGCGATCTTTGATCGTAATGCCGGGCGTGATGACCAAAAACCCCCGTGTGAAGCGTTTGCTGTTGGGGTAACGCACGGCGTTAATGGTTTGCCATGCAATCAACATCGCCATTACGGTGGTTTTGCCGGCACCGGTAGCCAGCTTAAGCGCCAGCCGCATAATGCCCGGGTTCGCATCATGATTTGCGTTCGCCAGATGCTCAAGCAAATCTTTGCCGACTTTACCCCCGTTTGGGGCCACTTCGGTCAGCCAAATGGCGGTCTCGACGGCCTCGACTTGGCAAAAAAATGGGCGAATACTGCCAAATTTGTAATGTCGCCAGTGTTGTAATAAACGCGCTGTTTCAGGGGTCACACCCCAATGGGCCGGGTTGGGTATCTGCCGCCATTTGTCCACCTGTTCACGCACCGTGTTGATAATAGCGGTGTGATATTGCTGGGCTTGGGTTGAAATGCCAACCCCATCATCAAACAAGATCGCTTGTTGTTTGGGTGCACCTTTACGTTTGCGGGGTTTTGGAATAGGCGTAATAAACTCAGCCCGTCGCCGCTTCTGAATTATTTGCTGGGTTGGCTGACCTGTTTCATCCAATTCCCAATGCCGCGCCGGATAGCTGTAAGGTGAGTTGAGAATAGGTTTTTCAAAGAATGGGTTATACATCTTGGCTATCTATATTGATCGTTTTCTGTAAGAGTCAAAATAAGCAAATGCCCCCCTCCCAGCCTCCCCCGTAATCAGGGGAGGAGAAGATTCCCCACCCGCTTGCGGGAGGGGTCAGGGGAGGGGCAATTGAATAGCGCCACGGTCATCTTGATTACATATATTGATCATTTTCAGTATACCCGCGATATAAGCCAATCAAAGAGGCAAAATTTGACAGTTTTGCCATCTTAATATTTCGACGCAAACAGGCGATGCTTTTTTGCTTATCCACCCACTGTATTCAACTCCGCCCCCATATCGGAAGCGGTTTAGAAAAAGGCAAAATACGACACCAAAATGTGTTGTTAAAATCGGCATTGAAGTCAGATTTATACAAATTAAGTTAACTGACCATTACGGTAAGGGTCAAGATGATAATAAATTCGCAAATCTCCCCCCTCCCAGCCTCCCCCGCAAGCGGGGAAGGAGTAACACTCCCCTCCCGAATACGGGAGGGGTTGGGGGAGGGGCGATTGAGTGACTCCACTATCATCTTGACCCTTACATCATTTAGGCTATTCAATGAAATAATTCATTGAGAGATTAAAACCAAATCCCCCCCGCTATTTATGCTCATTCTCATCACATGGCTGCTCGATTTATGGCTGGGTGAGCCGCCAGTGCGGCTGCATCCGGTCATTTGGATGGGCAATTATTTGCGCTGGGTGCGCCAACGGCTGCCGCCCACCTTTTTAGCCGGTGCATTGGCGTGGCTGGGCGGGGCCATTGTCGTATTTGGCATTGCCTGCCTCATTTCTGTCATTTTTCATTTTCAATTTTCAATTTTTAATTTACTCGCCACTGCCATTTTGCTAAAGCCACTCATTGCATGGCGGGCGCTGCGCGAGGCTGCCACTGAGGTGCTGACCGCGCCCGATTTGCCCGCAATGCGCAAAATGCTAGCATGGCATTTGGTCAGCCGCAACACCAGCGCGCTGAGCGAAGCCGAAGTATGCGGCGCGACGATTGAATCGGTGGCCGAAAATTTGAGCGATTCGCTGATTGCGCCGCTGTTTTGGTTTGGGCTTGGGCAAATGTTGGGCGGGGGCGATCTGCCGCTGGGCTTGGCTTTTGCCGCGCTGTATCGCTACACCAACACCGCCGATGCCATGTGGGGCTATCGCACCCCCGAACTCGAATATTTTGGCAAATGGACGGCGCGGCTCGACGATGTGCTCAACCTCATCCCCTCACGGCTGACGGCCTTGCTCATTTGTGTTTGTTCTGGCAACGCCCGCTCATGGCGAATTTGGTGGCGCGATGGCCTCAGCACGCCCTCGCCCAACGCTGGCCAACCCATGAGCGCCGCTGCTGGCGCATTGGGGGTGCGGCTGACCAAACGCAATTTATACGATCTAGGACGCGAATTGCCCGACCCACAAAAAGCCGATATCCCCCGCGCCATCACCCTGTGCGCCCGTGCCGCGTGGCTGGGGGTGCTTTGCTATGCGCTATGCAGTGTTTTGATCCAATGAAAACCACCCTTCCATTCCTGCCCCGCGCCACCCATGGCGGCCCCCAAGCCGCCAACGAAAATATCATCGACTTTTCGGTCAATACCAACCCGCTTGGCCCCAACCCCGCGCTCATGCAAATTTGGCGCGAGGCCGATTTGGTCGGCTACCCCGACCCTTATTACACCGCCGCCCGCACTGCATTGGCAAAGATGCACCTTTGGCCGGTGAATGGCGTGGTGCTGGGTGTGGGCGCCAGCGAATTGTTGCACCGCATTGCGCGGGTGTTCATCGGCCCTGACGACGCGGTGTATAGTTTAGATGCGCCATTTGGCGAATTTGAACGGGCAGTGGCGTTACAACGCGGGCGCTTGCGCGTCGCCCCGCGTCAAGCCGACCTGACTGCCTTTGCCGCGACCTTGCAGCAGCATTTTCACAGCGTTGTCTATCTATCCAACCCCCACAACCCCAGCGGGCAGCTCTATTCACCCGCTCAATTGGCCCCATTGCTGGCAAACACACAAACGCTGGTGGTGCTGGATGAGGCCTATGCGCCCTTTGCTGCCGTCGCCTACGATTGGCCATGCCAGCCCAACCTCATTCGCGTATGGTCACCCGGCAAAGCGCATGGGTTGTTGGGCATGAGGTTGGCTTATGTGCTGGCGCATCCCGACACCGCCCAATTCTTGCAAAACGCTCAACCAGCGTGGGCCATCCCATCGGCAACGGCGGCGGTATTGGCCGCCTTGCCCGATCAAGGCGGCTTTTTGCAGCACACCCTGCCGCAAGTGCGGGCATGGGCCAACGACTTGGCACTGGCGTTGGGGGCGCAACCGAGCGGTATTCATTATTTTATGCTTCAGGTCGATGACGCGGCCCAAACCGCAGCGCGGCTGCTGACACTGGGCATTCGCGTGCGCAATTGCGCCTCGTTTGGCTACCCCCAGCACATTCGTGTGGCAACTCGTATGCCGGAGGTGGATAAGGTATTGGTAGAAGCACTAGCGGTCAAAAGATCACCAGTCAATCAACTTCATTAAGCCGATGCATGATCAGAATTGGTCGGTAGCGCACAATTAGCACAACCGCTTGAGTGTGGCAATTAGATCAAACCCACTATCAAAACTAGCAATTGCTTCTATTTGCCGCTTGCTGCATACGGTGGCAATAAGCGCATCATTAAAATTTAGCCGATGCGCACTTGCTTGTACCAACGCTACAATTTCAGCATAATAAGTTGGCACATCTGGTAACACCCAAGTGATCAATTCAGCCGGAAACTGCGTCATAATTCGGTTAAGAATATCATCGGCTTGGACGATTTGTCTTTTCTCGCGTAAGCGCCGTGTGATAACACTAATACTTTCTGCAATAACACAATCGAGGAAGATAACCTCATCTCCAGATTCAACCAATGTTTGATACAACTCGATTGCTTGTGAATGCCAAACATCATTTGGCACGAGCATTCCGACAAATACAGAAGTATCAATGACAACACGCATAGATTTATTGTTAAGTAAGATTACGCGTTATCGTAAAGCGCCTCTGAATCTGCGAGTGCATCGCCACCCATAGCCGGTAATAGGCTGATCAATGATTGTAGCTGCTTCGCTGGCACAGAGACAGTCGGATAGTTAAGACGCATATCAGTGTCCGTCACACCAGCGCCTGTCACATCTATATTTTTTTTTGTTTTGACCGTATTTGCACGTGTCACTTGCGAGCTAAGAAACTCTACAAACTGGGCGAGCAACGGCAAACTCTCATTGGGCAATTCGTTGACCAGCGCGATAATTTTTTGCCGTGGCGGGGTTGGCATAGAGATTGTCATTGCTTTCTATCAATATTATAGACCGTGGTCTGACGCTATGTTTTGCCTATGAAGCCCGTCATATGTGCGATTCGAGTCGTTATCCGTATGCCGGAGGTGGATAAGGTATTGGTAGAGGCAATTACCCCTGCCAAGTCAGCACCTTGCCGCCCTGACCCATCAGCACCGCCCCCGGGAACACCCGTAAACGCCATGCCTTGAGCCGCAGCACCCCAAAGGCAGGCGCACTGAGGCTGGTCCAAACAGGCACAATTTTGGGGTCATAGCCGACCAGCGCGGGGGCGGTGGCAAATAGGTTCCAGATTGCGGTTTTGGTGTCGAGGTCATCGACCCAACTGGCTTGGCACTCGGCCACACAGGTGTCGTGCGACGGCGACCAATAATTGATGGATAAATATGGGCTGTGTTGCAAATGTGCCCGTTTAATCGGGGTGGGGCCAGTGGCAACCCAGCCCAACAGGTCGCTGCCATCCCATTGCCAAATGGGGTGCAAAATCCGCGAACGCGGTCGGCCTTGCGTATCAACCGTGGCGACACTGGCCCACACAATGCGATGGGCCATTTCAACAAATGCGGGGGCGGTTTCATTGATCGTATTCATGGTTTTATTCTAGCATTTTGCCGGTTCCCCTACCGCGCATGAATCGGCGCTTTACGCGCCACAAAAATACAGGCAATGACCAGAGTCACCGCCACCCACATGCTTGGCGTGATCACCTCATTGAGCAGCGCCCCGGCCCAAATGATGCTAAGAAAGGCTTGAATCAGCTGAACTTGACTGACACGCGCAATACCACCCAGCGCCAAACCACGATACCACGCAAAAAAGCCGAGGCACATGCTGACCGCGCCCAAATAGCCAAACGCCAACCATACCGGCAAACTGACCGGCAGCGTAGGCGCATACCAAAACGTGGGGCCGATCATCCATGGCAAACTGACCACATTCACCCAGCAAATGGTTTGCCAACTGCCGATGATGCCCGATAAACGCCCACCCTCGACATACCCCATTGACCCCAACAACACTGCCCCTAACAAGGCCACATCGGCCCATTCGATGCTATTGCCGCTGCTGAGCAAAATAAACCCGATGACGATGGCCGAGCCAAGCATGGCGGCCAGCCAAAACAACGGCGCGGGGCGTTGATGTTGCAGCAGCGCCCCGCCCACTGCCGTCGCCAGCGGCATCAGCGCAATCACGATGGAGGAATGCCCCGCCGGTAAACTGCGCAAGGCCAGCGACGAAAATAGCGGGAACCCCAGCACCACCCCAAACGCCACAATCCCCACCCGCCCCAAAATGGCGCGGCTTGGCACAGGTTGTTTGGTCAGCCATAGGCTCAAGATTGATATGACCGCCGCGATGGTGGCGCGCCCACAGGTGATGAAGATGGGGTCAAGCTCGCGCACGGCATAACGGGTGAACGGCAGCGAAAAGCTAAACGCCAACACCCCAAGCAGGCCCCACACATAGCCCCGCGCTTCGTTCGATAAATTGCCAAACTGTTTCATGGCTTACACTATAGCCCACAGCAATATGCCAAAACAACTTCTCTTTTTATGCAGCGGCAATTATTACCGCAGCCGTTTTGCCGAGCATTGGTTTAACGCATTGGCGCGGCAATATAAGCTCGATTGGGTAGCCGATTCACGCGGCTTGGCCGATGATTTGACCGTCAATATTGGGCCAATTGCCAATGCCACAGTCGAGGCATTGGCACAGCGCGGTGTGGTGCTGCCAACACCCCATCGTTACCCATTGCCCACCATTGCCGCCGATTTCGTGCAGGCCGATTGGGTGATTGCGCTCAAAGAAGCCGAGCATCGCCCCATGATGCAGCGCAAATTCGCCGCATGGGCCGACCGCATCACCTATTGGCATATTCACGATCTCGATATATGGAGCGCCGACGAGGGTTTGTCGATTTTGGCAACAGAGCTTGAAAAACACGCAAAATTAATGGTTAATGGTTAGTGGTTAATGGTTAATTATTAAGTGTGTTCTTCATTAACCACTAACCACTAACCACTGACCACTAACCACTAACCACTAACCACTAACCACTAACCACTAACCACTAACCACTAACCACTAACCACTAACCACTAACCACTAACCACTAACCATTAACCACTAACCACTAACCACTAACCACTAACCACTAACCACTAACCACTAACCACTAACCACTAACCACTAACCACTAACCATTAACTTCAAAGATTTTTCCCGGGTTGAGCACGCCGTGTGGGTCAAAAAGTTTTTTCAGATCGCGCATGACATCAAGCGCAGGGCCATGTTCGCGGCGCATATAGGCCCGTTTGCCGAGACCAACCCCATGCTCGCCAGTAGACGTGCCGCCCAGTTGCAACGAGCGCTCGACCAAAGCGGCATTAAAAGCCATCACCTGCGCCTCAGTCGCGGCATCGGCATAAGGCAAAATAACGTGCATATTGCCATCACCGGCATGACCCAGCAAAAAGCCACGCAATGCCCGCGTCTTTAGCTCAGCCTCGATATACCCGACCAGAGCGGCATAGGCGCTCAGTGGCACAGCGGTATCGGTGGTGAGCAAACGCTGCCCAGCAAAAACCTGTTGACACGTGGTATAGGCGGCATATCGCGCCGCCCACAATTGCTCACGCTGATGTGGGTCGCTGGTGGCTTGCACCTGAATGGCGGCATTGGCTTGGCACAATTGGCGCACTTGTTGCAAACCCGTCGCCAAGGCCGCCGCATCGGGTGCATAAAACTCCATAAACAAGGTCGGCAACATCGCCAAAGCACGCTCATTGGCATAACTGGCGCTTGTTTGATTGAGAAACTCGGCAAATTCTGCGCCCATAAATTCCAGCGCCCCCGCGTCTAAGCCGCTGCGTTTCATCGCCACCACCGTATCGATGGCGGCCTGCACCGACGGGAAGGTCGCCAACACGGCGCTGACATGCTGCGGAATCGGCATCAATTTGACCGTCGCTTCAGTGATCACCCCCAACGTGCCTTCGCTGCCCACAAATAAATGGGTTAAATCATAGCCGCTCGATTGTTTGATCGAGCGACAGCCACATTCGATCAAACGCCCATCGGCCAAAGCCACCTGAATATGCAACACATTGTCTTTGGCTGCGCCATATTTCACCGCCTTTGGCCCGGCGGCGTTATTCGCCAATAGGCCACCAATCGTGGCATCGCCACCGGTGTTGCAGGCAAAAAACAACCCCTGTGGCTGCAATTCGGCATTCAACACACGAAATTTAACCCCAGCCTGCACAGTGGCCTGCATATCAGCGCCGTGAATGGCGATGACGTGATCCATCTGTTCGAGCGACAGCAAAATGCCGCCCTGCACAGGAATCGGGTTGCCTTCGACCGAGCTGCCCGCACCCCAAGGCGTGACCGGCACGCGCTGCTGGCTGGCAAGTTTCAATATTTGTGCCACTTGCGCGGCATTTTGCGCCCACACCACCACATCGCTGGCATGTGGCAAATGCCCAGATACGTCTATTGATCGCGCTTGGCGGTCGATGTTGCGGGTGCTGACATATGGCGTGCCGACGATGGCACACAGGGCATCGATCAAGGCTGGGGTAACGGATGAAAAGGTGGGGTGACTCATTGTCAAAATTTTACCGCCACCCTACATGATAATTAGTCCCATGACCGATCTCGATTCAATAGCCGAAGGCATCCGCGCCAATTTGATTGGCAAAAATGCCGCCCGCGACAGAGCCGTCAATATTTCACGCGAACTCATTCGCGCCTGTTCAATGTGTATTCGGGCCGCACACCGTGATGAATGGGGCGAAGCCGAGCGTTTGCTAAATGAGGCACGACGGGTTGCCAACGAAATTGTCAGCACCGTTCAGCCTTATCCAGACCTATACTATTCAGGGTATACCCAAGATGCGCTTAAAGAATTGATCGAAGCCAGCGTGGTGCTTGCCATTGCCCAAGACAAACCCGTGCCGTCACCGAGCCAATTGAAGGTCGAAGACGCAGCCTATTTAAACGGCTTGGCCGAGGCCGCTAGCGAGTTGCGTCGACGGGTGATGGATAAATTACGGGCTGGGCATAACGCCGAATGTGAGCGTTTGTTAGCCGCAATGGATGCGATTTATGATGTGCTGGTGACGATGGATTTCCCTGATGCCATTACGGGCGGGTTGCGGCGAAATACCGATCTGGTGCGTGGGGTACTTGAGCGCACGCGCAGCGATTTAACCATTAGTTTTAAAAATGCGGTTTTGAATGAACAAATTAGCCAACTAACAGCGTTGCTTCAAACAACAAGCTTGCACACAGATGACACCGGCCGCAGCCCATAACACGATAAAGGTCAACGAAATAGCCAGAATGGCAATCATCAAAATTAATGAGCGTAAAAAGTGTTGAATTTTTGAGGTCTTCATAATAAATAGCCTTGTTTTAACTTTTATATCCGCTTAACAGTGATGATGAAGGCATGATCTCAAAAAATTGGGGGGAATAAAACTACTTTTCGCCAAACACACTATATGACTATTGAAATGGCTATTGAAGTTAGGGGCTTTGCCCCTAACTTCAATAGCCATATAATATAATGTGTTTGGCATTACATCATTGGGGTTTACCCCGAATTATTGAGATGATAGTGATACCCTTAGTTATCAGGGGTAAATATCGGTTTATTATCATAGTTGCATCGATTTTGGCCTTGAAATAGATTAGCTGCAAAAATCTCTTTAACCCCATACAACAGTGGGCCAAGTTGTTGTATAGGCCAGTATCCGTGCGCTCTGCTTCAGTATTAAAATTCAGTTATGGAAACCCAAACTCACCGCCCCATCCGAGTGCTGATTGCAAAACCCGGTTTAGATGGACATGATCGCGGCGCAAAGGTCATTGCGCGTGCGCTACGTGATGCAGGCATGGAAGTAATTTATACGGGGCTACGCCAAACCCCAGAGATGATCGCCGATGCCGCATTGCAAGAAGATGTTGATGCTGTTGGTCTCAGTATTTTGAGCGGCGCACATAACGAATTGTTGCCACGTATTGTGAATGTGATGCGTGATCGTGGTTTAGAGGATATTCCTGTGATTGCGGGGGGGATTATTCCTGATGAAGATGTGATTGCGCTTAAGAAATTGGGCGTAGCTGGCGTATTTGGCCCCGGCACCTCACTTTCGTCTATTGTTGATTTTTTAAATACCACCTGTAAGCATTAAAATAGTTGAGCGTTAGGCGTTGAGCGTTGAGCGTAAAAACCAACGCTCAACTTTCAACGCTCAACGCCTAACTATGCACCCACATACTACTTTTTACTTTATACGCCATGCGCGTAGCGAAGCCAACGCCGCAGATCGCGTGCAAGGGTGGCTCGATTCACCCTTAGATGCGCATGGGCGTGAACAAGCCAGTTTGCTGGGTGAGCGGTTTAAACGCAAATCATTTCATGCCATCATTGCTAGCCCATCGCAACGGGCCGCACAAACGGCGCAGGCCATTGCTGCCCATCATGGTCTGATTGTGCGCAAAGACGAGCGTTTGCTCGAATATAACCTTGGCGCAATTACCGGCATGACCTTGCCCGAAATTCAAACATTTTATGGGCATGAGCGACATGGGCACACCCCACCCGGGGGCGAAAGTGTGTATGAAATTCGTGAGCGGGTCCAATCATTTATGACCGATACCTTCGCAACACGGGTTGGGCAAACCGTCATTATCGTGTCGCATGGCGGAACCATCAGCCAGATGATTGCCTATGCGATTGGGTTGCCTGCAATCCGCCCACAGCCGTTTTCGTTAGGCAACACCAGCGTTACCCGTCTTGAATATTCACACGGACATTGGAAATTGCGCTCGCTTAATGATCGTCATCATTTGCTGAAGATGGATGAGATTGATTAAGCCGCACCGCTTAAGCGTTGACGTTTAGCATATCTTAAGGGTCAATGGCTTCGGTTGGGCCTTTCCAAATATCCAAAGATTCAATGGGCAATGCAAGTTCTTCGCCATAAATAATCTCAAATCCACCCAATGAGATGACATCACCGGCCTCAAGCGGGCATTGCAAAATAGGATAACCATTGATTTTGGTGCCGCCAGTGCTGTTGAGATCAACGCACAAATAACGCAAGGTGTCGGTTTGCCAACGCAGTTCAACATGGCTACGTGACACGCGACGATCATCAATCACCACATCCATCTCGCGTGAGCGCCCAATGCGCACCAGTGCATGGCTTAACGCAATTTGATGACCGCCATTTATCAGCAAAAATGGACGGCGGGGTAAGGGTTGTACATCGGCAGACATTATCAGATTTAATGAACTAGATTTTAGCCTTAGTTACGATCTCGCCATTTTCTGCAAAAACAAACAAAAAATGATGCCACTCACTCTATTAATTATGGCCTAAATAAAATGGTCGTAGGTGTAGGTGTGTGTGTTATGTTAACAATTGGGGTCATTGTTACTGTATTGGTATGAATCACCGACTCAGCAAGTTTGGCAAAAACAGCCGGTAAAAACAATTGCGAGATCTCAAAAAATGGCGCTGGCGTTGTTGTAACGGCAAGCGAATGAGTGGGGCTAGGGGTTTGTACAAGTGTAATTGTGGCGGTTGGGGTGGCTGCGGCCCAAACGGTTACAGCGTTCGTCAGCCGCAACGTCGCCGATATCCCAACCGCATTGGTCACGATGAGTTCGACCGAATAGCTGCCCGGCAGCGTATAAACATGGGTGGGGTGAACTTCGGTGCTGCTTATCCCATCCCCAAATGACCAAAGGTTGCTCAAGCCCTCACCCGTTGAGGTATTGTTAAAAATAACACTCAAGGGTGCTTCGCCGCTGGCGGGTGAGGGTTGGATGACAAAATTTGCTTGCACAGGGTAAAACACCTCAATATTACGGGTAACAGTCATAATATTAATCCCATTATCGGCAGTCACCGTAATCACCTTGGCCCCAGCCTTATTCCATGTCATGGTGATGTTGCTCGCATTCGATTCAGCCCGATCGACAAATGGTTGAAGGTCGGTGGCCTCCCAAGTATAGGTAATCGCGCCGATCAGCGCCGCCGAGCTAATATCGGCCCGTATGCTTTGCGGAGTTTTAGCCGGCACAAAATCACTTATGCTCACCCGCAAGCCAGTCAAAACGCTATTTTGCGCATAACGAAGGGCTTTGAGCGCATTTAACCGCCCATAGCCATAATATTGATCCCAACCCACCACATCTTCATTTTTTGCACCCACTGGGTCATCGACACCATAGCGCAAAATACGGCGCACATGCTCAACGGTAAGATTCGGCAGCAGGCTGTAGAGCAAGCCTACGACCCCAGTAACATGTGGAGTTGCCATCGAGGTTCCAGTCATGCTGGCATACGTGTCACCAAGCATGGTGCTGTAAATATCGACCCCGGGTGATACCAAATGAATGTGCGCCCCATAACTTGATCGAATATCGCGGTTATCATTGCGGTTGGTCATGCCAACGGCAATGGTTTCGGTGAACGCGGCCGGGTAATTTAATGCATTGTTCCCTTCGTTCATCATGGCCGCCAAAATGGGCACATTGGCAAAATAAGCATAACGCACCGCATCTTGTAGTGATAGTGAGAAACTATTGCCCCCCATGCTCATATTAATGGCCTGCACCTCATGATCAACGGCATATTCAATCCCACTCGACCACCAACTGTAATACCCACGATTCTCTTCGTCAAGCACTTTTATTGCCAACATCTGGCAATTCCAACATACCCCCGCCACCCCAATCCCATTGTTGCTTTGGGCGGCTACAATCCCAGCGGTATGGGTTCCATGCCCATTGTCATCCTGTGGAAAATCGTCATTGTTAACAAAATCATACCCCCCAATGACTTTTTTTGTCAGGTCAGGGTGCGATAAATCAATTCCGGTATCGAGCATCCCGATGAGAACGTTATTGGTTCCGGTAGTGATGCCCCAAGCAGCAATGGCATTGATATGTGCACCAGCTTTGCCATTCAATTGCCCCGTATTGTTCAATCCCCATTGATTGGTCAAATATCGATCATTGGGCAAAACTGAGCCGCCATCTTGGGTTTCAAGCCTCAAATCGACGGGGGGCAATGGGTCTGAGAGCAAATTTGCAGCACCAGAGCCAACAAAATCGGGTTCGGCGTATTCAATATCGGGGGTGTGCCTCAAAAGCGTTAATGCCTCAGACAGCCCAAGCTGCGAAGGAAGCGTCGTGATAAAGATGCGATCTAATCCGACCTTACGTTTCAGTTTGCTATAGCCTTGATTTGCCTGAAAAAGAGGGCGAGCGCTCCCCCTCAATATGCTGCTAATACGCCCCAGCTTAATGGCTTGGCTGATGCTATCGTCACGATCGGCCATGTAGGCCGGTGCGGCAGCCCGCAATTTAAAAATCACACGGTTCGTTGCGCTAACGGCAGGGGGCGATATCGTTTGTTGCGCCTGAACAGACGCTATGGGCAACAAGCCCCAACAAATAAGACTAATGGTTAGCAATACAGTAATGCCATATTGCATTGCTAAGCTGCGTGGCTTACAAAGATGTAATGAAAGGTGCAATAAAAAACATGGCCTGCACATAGTATTTATCGTAAAACCTCAATAAAACAGGAGAAATAAAATAAATTTTTATCAAAATCACACTATAGCTTTTAGGTTTACCTCTGTTTATTGAGCAACGACAGAAGCTACTATTAAAGCATAAAATGATAAGCCCTGTTCAATCCCTTCGCCATCTCGCCCATGAATGAGTTCACGGGCTGACAATCACAAATTGGCGAAGGGATTGCTGTTGTTTCCATTTCTTTATTTCTCCAATCTATTTCTAACCTTTTGCCTGTAAAGTAGACCCTATGTCAATGGCGCTTGAACTCACTGAACGACCAAAAGCAAAAGAAATTTATATGATCGCCGGTTGGCGACAATGGGCCGACGGCGGGGCTGTCTCTTCGGGCTTACCTCAATATCTGATCGATAACTTTGGGGCACGCAAAATTGGGCATATTAAGCCCAACGGTTTCTATTTATTTCAAACCCAAGTATCCCAATTTTTATTTCGCCCTCAAGTTAAGTTTGAAAATGGCTACCGCACGAGCATTCGCAAACCCACAAACGAAGTATTTTATTGGAGCAATGCCGACAATAGTAAAGGCTTGGTGATCTTTTTGGGCGATGAGCCACACCTCAATGTAGATGATTATGTCGATGCCTTTTTTGAGATTGCCCAACAATTACAAGTAAAGCGCGTGGTGAGTGTGGGGGGGATTTACGCTTCAGTGCCATTTGACAAAGATCGTCATTTTTCATGCAGTTATAGCTTGCGGCACATGAAAGATGAGTTAAGCGAATATATCGTCAATTTCTCAAACTATGAGGGTGGGGTTAGCCTTGGCTCATATATGAATGACCGCGCCGAACAATTGGCAATTGAATATTTCACCTTTTATGCCTTTGTGCCCATGTATGATTTTTCGCAAATCAATCAAAAAGCCCAAGGCATGAGCGTCGAAAACGATTATCGCGCTTGGCATGAATTAATGTTACGGGTCAATCATATGTTTGGCTTGCGTTTAGATTTGTCTGAATTATCACGAGATAGCTCACGCTTAACCGAACAATTGCATGAACACGTGTCAGATTTAGCCAAACAACACCCAACTTTCCCAGTCAGAGATTATATGGCGCGTATTAGCGATAGTTTTGAAGAACGCCCATTCACAAAATTAGATGACGTATGGGAAGATGCCTTGCGCGATATGTTTGACGAGGAGTAAACATCACAACCTTACAACATCACATTCGCCAAGCCACCACAGACGATATCGAAGCCATTGCGGCCTTAACCGACGAGGCCTATGCCAAATTTATCCCCCGTATTGGGCGCAAACCCCAGCCCATGACGGCAGATTATGCACGCATGGTTGCCGAAAATACAATTTGGCTGATGACGCACTTCGACCAAATCATCGGTGTATTGGTGCTCATTAATGAACCCGAACACATGTTGATTTATAGCGTCGCCATCAAACCAACCTTTCAAAAGCTAGGGCTAGGCCGCCAATTGTTAACATGGGCAGAAATGCAAGCCATACAACAAGGTTACAAATCGATTCGCTTGTATACCAATACACGATTCGAAGAGAATATTCGGCTTTACCAACAATTTGGCTACACCGAAACGGGCCGCACTCTACTAGAAAACTCACACATCGTTTATATGGCAAAACCCACTAGAACCCCAACTTAGGCCGATTTGATGCCCCCCGCCCCTGACGCAGTACGTGCCTTTTACAAAACCATAATCCAATCGCTTCGCTATCTCGCCCGTGAATTCATTCACGGGCGAGATGGCGAAGCGATTAGATTATTGTATTCTCTTAATGCAAAGTTGCACACTATAGACCCCATACAAATCAGGTATGATGTCTCAATACATGGATATTCTCAACCTCATCTTTTTATTTGTGGCTGCATTTATTGCTGGTGGTGTTAATGCAGTGGCAGGCGGTGGCACGATTTTCTCTTTCTCGGCCTTATCGTTTTCATTCCCAATGGTAAACGCCAACGCGACCAATGCTGCGGCATTATGGCCGGGGTCGCTAAGTAGTGCCTATGCTTATCGCAAAGAGCTAAGCGCCAACAAGCGCTTATTCGTTATTTTGCTTGTGCCCACGATGCTGGGGGCTTTGGCTGGCGCGGTGCTGTTGGTAAACACCTCAGAGTCTGTTTTTAGGCGGCTTGTGCCCTTTTTAGTGTTATTTGCTCTATTTTTGTTTGCATTCAAAGATCAAATGATGCAAGTAGTGCGCCAAGGCAAGGCCATTCCAATTGTCAATGGTGAGCCGGTTTTATCACCCCTAGCCTATGTTTGGGGGGTGTGTTTTCAATTTTGTATTGCGCTTTATGGCGGCTATTTTGGCGCAGGCATGGGCATTTTGTCATTATCATCCTTTGGCCTGATGGGGCTGCGCGACATTCACAAAATGAATGCCCTCAAAAACCCGCTCGTGGTGTTTATCAACTTATTGGCCACTTTTTACTTCTTGGCCGATGGCAAAGTCATCATTCCAATGGCAATTTTGATGGGCATCGGCGCATTAATTGGCGGCTATGTGGCGGCGCGTCTGTCAAAGCGCATCAGTCAAAGCGCCTTACGCACATTTGTAATCGTGATGGGATTGTGCGTAACAGCGTGGCTGTTTTATCGCTCAATCCCATTTTGGCAATAGGCCTACGCGCCTAATTGGTCAATTCGTGCTAACTCAATGGCACGCACACCCATGCGTGCCATTGCTTTTTCTAGATAAATAAGCGAGGCAAAACGTGCATCTTGCGTCAAACCTTTGCGATACCGGGCATAAATTTGCTGCAAAATGACGCCAATTTTAAACAGCCCAAACGCATAATAAAACACCAAATTGGTGAGCGTACGCCCACTGCGCTCGGCATAGCGCTCGGCAACGGCTTGGCGCGTGAGATTGCCCGGCAAATGCGTTAGGCTAAATTGACGCAATTCAACTGGGTCATCGGCATTGGCCCAATAACCCAATGTCGTGCCCAAATCCATCAACGGATCACCAATCGTCGCCATTTCCCAATCTAACACTGCCACAATTTGGGTGACATTGGCTGGGTTTAGCACCACATTGTCATATTTATAGTCGTTGTGAATGAGTGCTTGCCCCGATTCTGGCGGCATGTTAGCCGTTAGCCATGCCGCAATTATATCCATTTCGCCAATTTCATCAGTTTGGGCCGCTTGATAACGCTTAATCCAGCCATTCACCTGCCGCCCAACATACCCCACTGGGTTGCCGAGGTCAGCCAAAGCCGCCGCCACATAATCAACTTGATGCAACTCGACCAACGTATCAACCAACGCTATACTCATTTGCTGAAATTGATCTGCCGTCAGGCTAAAACCTTTGGGTAAGCGCGAACGCACAATCAAGCCTTGCACCCGGTCCATTACATAAAATGGTGCGCCAAGCACAGCCACATCTTCACAATACACCAATGGTTTGGGCGCTTTGGGGTAAGATTTGCTCAAACCATGCAAAATGCGATATTCACGCTGCATATCGTGCCCACCTTTTACATTGGCCCCAAAGGGTGAGCGGCGCAACACAAATTCGGCCTCGCCAAACTGCAAAAAATAGGTTAAATTTGAAAACCCGCTCGGGAATTGCTGGATTTGTAGCAAATCAGATGCCTTTACACTCGGCACATGCGCCCGCAAATAGGCTTCGAGCGCTTCGCGGTTTAATTCTTCACCAGCACGAATTTGGGTGGGTTGATCAATCACGGAAATTTACCCCATATTTCTTCAATTCTTGCCGCGCCACCACATTTTTATGCACTTCATCGGCCCCGTCATAAATGCGTGCGCCGCGTTCATGACGATACCACCACGAGAGAGGAATATCGTCGGTAATACCCAGCGCCCCATGTGCCTGAATGGCATGATCGAGTGTGCGTTGTAAGACACCTGCCACAAAATATTTGATAGTCGAAACCTCAACACGGGCGGCGTATGCGCCCTTGCTCTCAATTTTATGTGCGGCATCCATCACCATTAAACGTGCCGCGTTAATATCGGCGCGGCTTTCGGCAATCCAATGTTGCACCACTTGGCGCGACCCCAACATCACCCCCGGAGATAATTCGCGGGTGGCAGCATGGCGGCACATCAACTCTAACGCCCGCTCACAAATGCCAATCCAGCGCATACAATGATGGATGCGCCCGGGGCCAAGCCGGTCTTGGGCCAGCGCAAAGCCGGCCCCTTCGCCCCCAATACGGTTGCTTTGCGGCACACGGCAATGCTCAAAACGCACTTCGGCATGGCTCGACCAATCTTCGCCAGCCTCACCCATAATCTTAACATTGCGTACCAATTTAAACCCCGGGGTATCGAGCGGCACAATAATTTGGCTGGCCCGTAAATGGGGGGCAGCATCGGGGTTGGTAACAGCCATTACAATGGTAAACGCCGCGCCATCAGCAGACGAAGTAAACCATTTATGCCCATTAATCACATAGTCATCGCTGTCTTTAACGGCGTGGGTATCCATCCAAACCGGGTTGCTGCCTGCATGTTCAGGCTCGGTCATGGCAAAACAACTGCGAATATCGCCAAAAGCCAACGGCATCAGCCAGCGGGCTTGCTGATCGGCGCTGCCGTGCATGTGCAACAACTCCATATTACCGACATCAGGTGCTTGGCAATTAAACACATAGTGTCCAGTTGGCGTGCGTCCCAATTCTTCGCTAATAGCGGCAAATTCGGTTAAAGGCATACCTAATCCGCCATATAACCGCGACAATGGCGGCAACCACCAACCGCGTTGGCGCACATTTTCACGTAATTCATGCAATTTTGGCAAAATAGCCCCAAAACCTTGTTGCAAAAAAATGGGTTCAAGGGGAATTAATTCAGAATTTACGAAATTTTGTAGGTCGACAAGTGAAATGCTCATGAGTGATAAAGATTGGTTAAATAATGGTCAAATAAGGCTAAAGCCTGTGAGAAAGTATGCACCCCATAGCCAATACGCAGATGATGATGGCCCCAAGCAAATTTTGAGCTAGGCGCAATCAGCACACCGGTTTGGGCCAATACCTCGCGGCTAAGCACATCAGTATCGATATCGCCGAGCCAACGGGGAAAAGCCACCACACCATCGACAGGGGCATGCCACGCTAACATTTTGCGATGTTTTGCCATAAAATCGTGCAATTGTGCCAATTGAGTGCGGGCAATAGTGGCGTTACGAGCAAAAATTGCATCGGTATGGCGCAGTGCCAAGCTAGTCAAAAACTCATTTGGCGTGCCAAGATAGCCGTTAAAATGCAAACGCATATGGCCGATTAGCCGCATCGCGGCCTCGTTTTTTGAGGCGATCCAGCCTACGCGCAGGCCGGGCAACCCCCACGCCTTCGACATGGTGTTAAAGGCAATGACACTGGGAGAAAGATCAGCAAATGACGGCAGCAGATTGGCCGCCAGTGTGGTAACAGCCAACCCGCGATACACCTCATCTGCCACCAAAATAGCGCCAGCCTCATCTGCCATATCGATCAGTTTTTGCGCATATTGGGCAGTTGGCATAAAACCCGTCGGGTTGTGCGGGAAATTGACCACGACCAATCGCGGGCGTTGTTTTAATAATTGGGCCAATTCATCTAACGAGGGCTGCCATGCCTCGGCTTCGCAGGCATTCCAATAAAGCAAAGTTGCGCCGCGCCATTCGGCAATTGATGACAGCGATTCATAGGTTGGCACATGCACCACCACTTTGTCGCCCGGATTGACCAATGCGCTAAATAAAGCCACGATGGCATCGTCACTGCCGCTGGTGGTGATAATTTGATGTGGCGCAATGCTGCGATATACCGATGTAATCTGTTGGCGCAATTCCTCGCCGCCATTCATTTTGGTATAGGCTGTGCTTAATTGCGTGAATCTTGCAAGCGTGTCGGGTTCGAATGCCAACAACTCAGCCATTGGCATTGGGTCACAATAAGATGGGCTAAGGCCAAATTTTGCCGATTGTGAGGCCTTTTCGTTAAAAAACTGTTTTAGCGGAAAATCGCGAATATTGGGGGTCATCATAAAAAACGGAAAAAGATCTTTTTAGGTAAATATGTATTTTCTCAATAAAATGTGACGAATAAAACAAATTTTCGTCGAAATCACT
>JAGWYZ010000320.1 GCA_018969115.1 Chloroflexota bacterium
TGTTTTGTATACCGCGGGGGGATGTTGTTCTTCTTTTTTTTTCATACCCTCTGTTTTACTACAGATTTGAACAACATCCCTACTTTTAGACTAAACTACCGCTTAACACTATGCAATTAATTGCATAGTAATATAATTGCAATTTATGTGTCGTTTTTGTGTTACTTTTGGCAACAAGCAGCGTTGGTTTTAAGCTTATCATGTGTCTACTTAGTATTCAGGGATAAATAAAACAAATTTTCGCCGAACTCACTATATGACCTTTATTGGCATGAGCAAAACCCATGCCAATAAAGGTCTAGTGAGTTCGGCAATAAATCTTCTGGAAATGCTCCAAATTATTGAGGAGATACCTTTTGATGAATAACAAATATGCTCATCGATTCTGGGATTCAAAAAAAATATACAATAAATTGTTCTTGTTTGCAAAAAGATCAAATAGAGCAATAAATATCTGTAAAAATTCCCTGCCCATTCTTTACTTATTGTTATTGGGTTTATTCACGCATGGAATACTTTTAATAAATGATGGCATTTATTGGGAATCTTGGACCTATGAAAGCAATCATGTAACGCCAGGTGGAAATCCAAATTTATTCCAAACACTATTGATCGAGTCAAGGATTTGGTCTCATGTGATATACGTAAAAATTATTCCGTATATATTCGTCAATATTAATTTTGGGTTTAAATTAATTGGTTTTGTAAATATCGTACTCAGCGCAATATTTGTTTATATGCTAACGGGGTATTTTATAGGAATGGATAAGCCCTTGAGACTATGGTTAAGTTCATTTCTGATTACGGTTCCTACACAAGTACTAGCGGTTGACTATGTGTTTGTTCAATACTTAACTGATTTAACAATATTTTATTTTGCAACTTTATGCGCCATTCACGCAAATAAAAAAAATTATTCCCCAATTATAAATTTATTCATTCGGCTTAGCGCATTTGGCAGTTATTGGTTAAGTTTTTCCACAGGGTCATTACTGGTATTCTATTTAATTGCATTTTGTTACATTATCTTCATTCAAGCACAATCATTAGCGTCAATAGCTTTATTACAGTCTTTTCAAAGTGTAAAACATATTGCCAAAATAATCATTCGAAACTTAGATTTTCTCCTACTACCGATACTATTTTGGTTTGCTAATCGATGGGTATATCCAATTACCGCACAGTGGGTATACGATATGTCATACAATCAAATTAATTTA
The DNA here is from genome assembly GCA_018969115.1 of Chloroflexota bacterium. Lineage (GTDB taxonomy): Bacteria > Chloroflexota > Anaerolineae > J036 > Brachytrichaceae > AQU-03. The sequence continues at coordinate 1,221 of JAGWYZ010000320.1, forward strand.
TCTGGCTTGTTGCGCCCTAATGTTTGGTTGGATTATTTTTACACTGGAACCATTGCCCTTATTAAAAATGGGCTACAACTATCATTAGACCCTCCATTTTTTTTATTGCTCATCATTATTTATGGGTTTAGGCAAGCTCAAAATAAAAGCTTTATTTCATCGTTAAAATGGGCAACAAAAATCTTATTATTTGGGTTTATTACATTAATACTTGCAACATTACCCTATATTGCTGTTGGGCGCGTCTTAATCCCAAACAATATTTTTTCATACTTTATGCGCTACTTTTTGTTATATCCCTTACCAATTGCAATAGGGTGCATCGCATTTTCACGACTATTGTCAAAATATACTTTATCTATCGTCTTATTAGCTTTTATTTATACAAATATAGATTTTTATTTTGCCTATCAAGCTCGATTTGTTAAAGATTTATCTGTGAAACAAAATATTTTAGAGGAAAACAAATTAAATAGATTTTCTATCATTCGAGTCATAGATCAGTATCCTATAGATAATCGTTTTCCAGCTTATTTTGGACAAGATGCTTTATTTGAAAAAACTGCTTATTTTCGTTGGCTATTAAATGGAGATAAATTTCCAATAGCCTTGTCATTCGTTGATGGGCAAATTCTTGATCCCGAAAACATTATTGTTTTATGGGTCAAAAGCAGTCCCATCATGAAAGAGTATTTTAATTATCATCAACTAAATACTTTAGGTTGTTATGGGCAATTGGTCATTAGCAAAACTGATTATGCTCAAACGCTAACCACTGCTGGAACATCATTACGTTATTGGTATTATCGCTTTTTGAGGCCAGATCAATTAAATACATGGGTGTCAACCTTAAGTTTCATTCAATTAAAAAAAATAGAAATGCCCGAAGCGACAGCTTGTCTTTAATTTTATTAACTCAAGTTAACAAGATAACAGCCGCTCATGTCGCGCATTATCACCGCACAGACCTTATTTGCCTTTGTTTATATACCCTTGGTCTCTTTGATTTTTGCCAAAAGCACTTATATTGCCTATGACGGCATGGCTACGCCATGCCGTCATAGGCAATATAAGTGCTTTTGGCATTACATCTTTGGGGTTTAACTTGAATGATTGAGATGATACGTCTAAAATACAAAAAAGCGGGGTTATGATTTTGATCATAATCCCGCCTTTTAACTGCCTCAGGTGGGACTTGAACCCACACGTCCGAAGACACAGCCCCTCAAACTGCTGCGTATGCCAATTCCGCCACTGAGGCTAAACGTAGACAATTATACCCTAATCATCTACGTTAAAATGTAAACAAGGTAAATTTTAATGACTAAGAAATGGGGAATTCTCTCTACCGGCCTAATCGCCCGCACTTTCGCCAAAGCCATCAACCAATCCCAACTGGGCAGCCTATATGCCGTAGCCAGCCGCGACCAAGCCAGCGCCGATGCCTTTGGCCGCGAGTTTGGCGCGCAAAAATGCTATGCCAGCTATCAAGCTTTGCTTGATGACCCAGCCGTTGAGGTGGTTTATATCGCCCCGCCCCACCCCATGCACGCCGAATGGGCCATTAAAGCCGCCGAAGCCGGCAAACACATGTTGCTCGAAAAGCCACTCACCCTAAACCACGCCGAAGCAATGGCTGTGATCGAGGCCTGCTGCAAACACGATGTGGGTATGGTCGAGGCTTTTGCCTATCGTTTTCATCCCCAAACCGCCAAAGTCTTGGCATTAATTAAAGAGGGGAGCATCGGCACCGTTAAATACATTCAAGTCGTGCATGGCTTTAATCGCCCATTTGACCCAAGCCACCGGCTGTATGCCAATGAGTTAGGCGGCGGCAGCATTTTAGATGTGGGCTGTTATGTCATGTCATATTGTCGGCTCGTGGCGGGGGCCGCTATTGGCGCGGCCTTCGACGACCCCATTGAAATACGCGGCTCAGGCACGCTCAACCCCATCACCCGCACCGACGACTGTGCCGCCGCCACCCTAAAATTTGGCAGCGGCATTGTGGCGCAGGTGGCCTGTGCCACCCAAGTCGCGCAAGGCAAATCAGTGCGGGTGCATGGCAGCAGCGGTTGGATTGATGTGCCGATGCCTTACGGGCCGGGCATCGACGGCCAAACCACCAGCATCACCTTGCATCGTGATGGCCTTGCGCCACAAGTGATCGACATTCAGCCACCCGCTGGGCTATATGTCATGGAAGCCGACGCGACCATCCAAGCCATTGCCACCCGCCAGCACCCTGATATGACATGGGATGACTCACTGGGCAACGCCAAAGCCTTAGACATGTGGCGCGAGCAAATTGGGTTGGTGTATGACCAAGAGAAGCCCGATGCCCCAGAAATGCAGCAAACGGTTACCAAGCGCCATTTGCGCCCAATGCAGCATGGCTTAGCCAAAAGCGATGGCAGCCTTGGCCTACCTCATGGGCAAATTGTGGGGTTGGCCAAACCCATGTCGCGATTGGTGATGGGGGTTGACAACCAACGCAATATCACCCATGCCTCGGTGATGTTTGATGATTTTGTTGAGCGGGGTGGCAATGTGTTTGACACCGGCCATATTTATGGTGGTGGGCAATGTGAGCGGGTGTTGGGTGCGTGGCTACGCAATCGCGGGCTACGCGATCAGATGGTGATTTTAGACAAAGGCGCACACACGCCTTTTTGCACCCCCAAAGACCTGAGCCAGCAATTGCTAATCAGCCTCGATCGCCTCGGCACCGATCATCTCGATATTTATATGATGCACCGTGACAATCTCGATGTGCCGGTGGGTGAGTTTGTCGATGTATTAAAC
>JAGWYZ010000321.1 GCA_018969115.1 Chloroflexota bacterium
CCTTGCTTAGGCTGCGGTTGTCTTTAAAGGCTGGGGCTTGATGGCTGGGCGACCAAGGCGGCATATAGCCGCTGCCCAAAATAATCGGCAAGTCATTTGCTACTTGCACCACATCCTTTAGCGTGTCCATCGCATAGACCGAATGCCCAATTTCACCAACCATGTGGCAGCCCACACATTTGGCCTCAAAAATAGGCTTGACTTGACGGGCGAAGTCGATATTTGCATTCGCAGTGGGCGTTGTGGCGGCTTTGGGCGCAGCTTGGGCTTTTGTGCCCTCTTTATTGGCCACAAAATTTAACGTTAGCGTTACGTTATCTTCGGTAGACAACAACCCAACAATGCTAATGGGGCCAACGCCAAAATCAGACATGGGCACTTGGGTGATCGCCGTGCCGGTTACGGCATTATCTGTAATCGTCAAGGTAATGGTCCAATCAGACTGTATTGTCACATTGTGAATGGTGAGATAGCCATGTAACACAAATGAAAATGGCACACCCATTTGAAATGTTTGTGGCAAGGTTTGTTTTGCTTCGGGAATAAACGTAGCAAGCGGGAAAAGACTGGATTCGAGATAGGCAGCGCGTAACCGGCTATCACGTTGTTTGCTATCGGTGGTTAATTGTTCAACATTCACTGTCACCATACCAACAGTAGAATTTGCGGGCATTTTGGTGTCAATCAGCAAGGTTCCGGTAATGCCGCTGCTGCTGCCTACAACCGTGCTCCCTTCGATCCCGCCGACAAACTTCTCTTTTACTTTATATTGGGCTGTCGATTGGGCCGCGTCAATATGATACAGGCTTTGCCCGTCGCCAGTAATGGCAAGGCTGGGCGGCGGTGGGGCCGTAACGCGCACACCTTTCGCATTGGGTGGGGCATCATGCGCCAAGGCATGGGGCAATGGGTTAAGGCCGGTGGCGATGCTAATGATAACGATCAAAAATCGGTTTATCCAAATCAAAGGCTGCGTTGTTTTATTCATATCTATTGAGGTTTAAGCGCAATATCAACATTGTGATGATATCAACAATATGCTGATATTACTGCAAAATGACGAGCCTGTCAATAAGGTAGCGGATTAAAATTGGGCAGATGAGGCAAGGGGATGCCCTAAAATAGCCGAACAGCAAAATGGCGCGATTAAAAAATTTAACTGAGCGAGGGCATGAAACCCAACGCCACCTGCGCGATGTGTTGGTGCAATTGGTGCTTGAAAAAGGGTATGAGGCGATCTCGATCAAAGACATTACCGAGCGGGCTGAGGTTGATCGAAGCACATTTTATCTGCATTTTAGCGATAAACACGATTTATTTACCAAAAGTTATCAACAACTGGTAGATGATCTGTTTGCCCACACCCAACAATCTACTGGGGCGTTTCCCGGGTTAACAGTGTTATTTGAACATATGTCCCAACATGCCGATTTATATCGGGTGCTGTTGCATATGGACATTAGTTTGCCTCATGCCCAACGTTTAAATAAATATATTACGCAAAATATGCTGACAGTTCTTGAGCAACGTTTGCAGCAATTTGATAAAACATTGAGCGCGACCGATAAAGCGATGGTGGTTAGTTATGTCACAAGTTCATTGCGTGGCACCGCGCGATGGTGGCTAGAGGCAGGTCAGCCATATTCGGCAACAGTGATAACTGAGCGATTTGCAAAATTGATAACGCAAGGGATTGCTGGGTTGGTGTTGAGTTAGGGTTATCGGTGTTATGCCTAACAAAAAAAGACGCGCCATCGGCGCGTCTTCGATACCTGTTTTTTACGAATTGGCTTTAGGCGCGATTAGCGACATAAACCGTCACGGCTTCACGCACAAATGCGGCGAGGTTGGGGTCGATTTTGTCAAAATTGGCCTTAAACCGCTCATCGTCGTTATATGTGTTGGCTAACCCTAGCAATTGTTGCTCATTAGGGGTCCAAAAATACGACATATGCTGCCGCCAGCGTTCTACACACAGTTGGGCTTCGGGCGATGCCGCACCTTTGGGTATTACAGCCACAAAATTGCGATAAACGGCATCGCCTTCTTCGCCAATACGTTGTTTTTCAGCCGCGCTATAGCCCTGCCATTTTTTTGCCGATGCTTTTACAATTGTTGGGTCATATTTTTGTTCAGCCTCTTTTTGATATTCAGCTTGTTGGGCCTCATTAAAAGGCTCAAATAGTTGTTTGTTATTCATTGCTTTTTTTTCCTTAATATGCAAGATGGTTTGTTCGACTGTGTTGATTAGCCGTTGCATGTGCACAATACGCTGGCTAATGGCATTCTTGTGGCTTTCGAGCGCCGACAATATCTCAAAATCAGGTTTCTTCATGATTTTTTTGATCTCGTCAATGGGCAAATCGAGTTCGCGATACAACAAGATTTGTTGTAGACGCAACAACGATTCATCACCATAATATCGATAGCCATTGCTGCCTATTTGCGTTGGCTTCAGTAACCCCACTTCATCGTAATAATGCAATGCCCGTGAGGTAATGCCGGCCAATTTAGATAGTTTCTTTACAGTCAACATGTTTATTTTTGCGCTTGCAAGCGGTTGATAGCATAAACTATGACGTAACGTGAATGTCAAGAGGGTGTAATCTTAAATTTTGAAGGTGTTGGGCAATTTAGTAAAGACGTAATGCCTAAATCACGATCGCGCCATCCCCTAAGGGGATGGCGCGATCGTGATTTAGGCGGAAATTTGTTTGCTTATCCTACTTTTCTAACCGCTTAAACAAACAAATGGCGATTCTCGCTCACCCAATGCCACAATTCTTGAATGCCATCCCACAATTTAACCTGCGGTTGCCACGCCAACATTTTGTTGGCTTTGGCGTTATTGCTCACAAAAATGGGTTGGTCACCGGGTCGCGTTTCACTATAAGCCACTGGAATTTCGCGCCCAGCCAATTCTTCGAGCATGGGGCCACATTCGGCCCAAATAGAGATGGTGTTGTCTTTGCCGCCGCCCACATTAAAAATTTCACCGCTGACGCGGTCAATGTTATGCCAAGCGGCATCATAGGCGGCAATGAGGTCACGCACATGCAACATATCGCGCACTTGTTTGCCATTGCCATAAATTTTGAAGGGGCGGCCCGTCACGGTGGCAATGATGAAATGCGCTAGCCAGCCCTGATCTTCGACTCCAAATTGGCGTGGGCCATAAATGGTGCTTTGGCGAAATGTGACCGTTTTTAAGCCAAAAATACGCGCATAGTCACGCACGTATTGGTCGCCTGTGCCCTTTGAGCAGCCATAGGGTGAATGAAAATCAAGCGGTTGGTGCTCGTCGATGCCATTTGGAAAATCGCGAAAGTGATAACGGGTCGCATCTTCAACCACAGCCACTTCTTCCATACCGCCATAAACTTTGTTGGTCGAAGCAAAAAAGACAGCCGGTGGCTTGGGTAAATTGCGTGCCACTTCTAGCACGTTAAATGTGCCGAGGGCGTTGATCTCAAAATCTTCGCGCGGGTTGGTGACCGATGTGGTAACAGCCACTTGCGCGGCTAAATGCACCACCAGATCGGGCTGGGCCAAGGTCATCGCTTCGCGTAATTCATCTTCATGCCGAATATCGCCGATATAGGTTTGCAGCGATTGAGCAACCGTATTGTCAAGCTTTAATTTTTTGAGCCAAGCCAAGTTATGGGCGGTGCGTGGGCGGGCCAAATTATCAAAAATGGTGACGTGATTGCCGAGGCGTAGATGATGCGCCGCCAAATTGCATCCTACAAACCCTGCGCCGCCGGTAATAAAAATTCGCATAATTAAACGAAGCGGAATTATATGCGGCAGCAGTCAATGGTAAATGGTTAATGATCAATGGTTAATGGTTAATGGTCAATGGTCAATGGTCAATGGTCAATGGTCAATGGTTAATGGTCAATGGTTAATGGTCAATGGTCAATGGTCAATGGTTAATGGTTAATGGTTAATGGTTAATGGTTAATGGTCAATGGTCAATGGTCAATGGTCAATGGTCAATGGTTAATGGT
>JAGWYZ010000046.1 GCA_018969115.1 Chloroflexota bacterium
TGTTATGGGGCGGCTTTGCCGCCCCATAACAACGCTGAGATAGTGATTTCGGCGAAAAATTGTTTTAAGAAACACTGTCTAAGATATGCTTACAGAGAAATTGTAAAATCAGCATTTCAATTACTATCGCGTCACTTCGGTAAACGTAAAAGTTGAACTTAAGCTGCCACTCAACCCGGCTTGCAATAAAAGTGCGCCATCGTCAAGCGAGCTATTTTCAACTGTTAACGCATAGGGCGATAGTTTGTCAACAATCATAAAGCCTTGTTGTTGCACCGCCTGAAGTTTAAACAATTGGGCCGTACCATATTTACAATCGTTTTGCACATACGGATAACCCGATTTTGCCACGCCTTTCAAGGTATAAGTTTCAAAGCACTTACCGCTACCAATATTACGAATGATATAGTAGTCTGGGTCAAAACCACTCGCCGGCGCAATCTCCCATTTTTGCTGTGAAGAATTAGACCATGTGCCTTGTGTTAACTTCACGTTGGGGTCTATGCTTAATTCAGCAGGCTGAATCACTTTTCCACTCCGCACATTGGTGATTTTATAAACCTTGCCTTGCACTGGCGTTGCCAACGGGGCTGTCGTTGGGGCAGGTGTCGCAACATCGCCATTCGTGCCAACTTCCATTAGGTTAAATGCTTGGTTGCCACCATCGTAGAACTTAAACTGCACAATCGTCGCGCCATCATCTAAACTGTTATTGTAAACGCTCATATATTTCAAGCTATGGCGCAGCTTGAAATTTAATCCTGTCGTTCCCGGCGTAATTTCCCAAACGTCTGGCATAGTGCCACATGAATTTTGCACAATTTCGGTACGGTCTTTTGTCGAAATATCTTTGCTCGGGGTCGGATTTTTATAAACACCCATACAACTATTGCTATAGAGAGACCGAATTTGATATAGGTTCGGCTCGCCCCCTAAAGCAACGGGAATAAACTCCCATTTTTGCCATGGCATATTGGCCCATGTACCTTGCGACATATGCGAGCCACCTGTTGATTTATTGGCAATCTCGACGACCTTGCCCGACAAATAATTGGTAATGCGATAAACTTTGCCAACCTGCGGCATACCCGATGAACTGGGGGTAGATGGGGTTGGTGTGCCAGACACACCCGGCACCGGTGTTACTGTTATGCCACCAGTGCTAGGGCCAGTTGCAGTTGCAGGTAAGGCAGGCAGCGGTGTATCAGCAGATCCGGGTGATTGCACCCGCACAATAATACCGGCATCCCCCATATCATCCCAATATTCAACCCGAATTGTATGCGTGCCTGCTGTCACGACAACCGGAATAACATGCTCAATAGTACCACTCGTTACCCATTTATCTAAAATGGTTTGGTTATCAAGATAAATTCGCACCCCTTCATCAGCACGCGCTCTAAATTTATATTCACCTGCGATAAAATATTGTTGTTTTGTCCAGCGAGCTGAGAATGAATCCGCATTTAATAATGGGCTTGGTGACCTTGTACCCCAACCCAAATTAATATCGGCTTCATCTTTACAAACAATGGGTGAGCCACTCAACGTGCGATTTGCAAAGTATTCACCCTTCCAACCTGTAGCCGATGCTGGGCACGATACTTCATCTAACAAATCCCACGACAAACGGATAATTGCGCCACCACTGTCCTCGTAGTATTCAACCAAAATAGTATGCCAACCTGATGTAAGAGCTAAAGTTGTTTCATAATCTTGTTTACCGCTGGTATTCCAATGGTCTAAAACAAGTTTATCGTCAACATAAAGCCGCACACCATCATCAACGCTCAATTTAAACTTGTAATTGCCGTTGGTAAATGACATAATACGCGTCCAGCGCACCGAAAAATTATCGACACCAATCCCAGTCCCCGGTGAACCAGTCCCCCAGTTATATTGCACAGCCCCATCATTACGACAAAACTTAGGTTCGCCTGTCAATGTGCGGTTATTGTAATATTCACCTTTCCAGTCTGTAATCTTGCCACATACAGGGTCAACCTCAGTCGATGGGCCATCGCCAACCGATAATGCATCCCATTTTAATGAAACCGATGCATCTGCTACATCTTCAAAATATTCCAACTTCAAAACATGGTCACCCGCAGCAACATTAACATCAACTGTGCTATCGGCACGGTTGCGGGCATTCCATATATTTACCAATTGGCGGTCATCAAGCCAAAACCGTACGCCATCATCGGAACCCACGCGGAACCGATAGCGCCCAGCAGTAAATTTGACTGTTCGAATATATCTTGCTGAAAAGCCATCTGTCGAGATGTTCGGGGATGGAGAATCTTTGCCCCAATCAAAATTGAGCGTTTCTTCGTTGCTGCACAAGATCGGGTTACCCGCCAAATCACGATTATTAAAATATTGTGCTTGCCAACCAGTACCTGTAGGACAATTTACTTCAGTAAGTAGCTCCCACCAGAGGTTGACCCGTGCTGCTCCTGTCCCCTCATAATATTCCAACTTAACTTCATGCTTTCCTTGCGACAAAGTGGTGTCTGCCTCCCAGTTGCGGCTATCACCGGTATCAAACCAACTATCAATCACAGGTTTTCCATCAATCCAAAGCCGTACTGAGTCATCCGCTTCAACATGAAAACGATACTGTCCGGCTGGAAAAGTCCATTCGCGTGTCCATCGTGCTGAAAACTGATCAGCATTAATGGATTGGGCTGGGGCATTTAATCCCCAGTCAAAGCTCACTTCTTCGTCATCACGACAAAGCGCGGGGGCACCACTCAATTGGGCATTATTCCAATACTCGGCACGCCACCCTACAATTGTAGGGCATGGAATAGAGGGCGTAGCAACAGGCACGGGGGTCATAATCGGCCCCGGACCAAGATTATTGGTATTTAAGGCTTGAATAAGTGGAACATACACCTTGATATCGAGAGGACCAGTCGGAGCCTCGGGGGCTGACGATACTGAAGTAACGGCAGAAAATCCAACGCTCATTACTAACCCCCACTTAAGTAGGGCACGCGCGAGTACGTGACTCGCAACTCTATTTTTAGTTTGCATAACAGTATTCTAAGTAAGAGATTCTAGCATGTGCAATTCCGTAACTCACAAAAAAGATGATTACAGAACCTGACTATCCCCAAGTAAAACAAGCGTCAAACAAGTATATTGCACAGTCAAACAGATGGAAATTAGCGAGGGTATTATTAAGACTATTATAAACACAACAGTCTTGAAAATTTGTCCAATTTTTTAAGGTTAGATCGCGGTTATTTTTTAGACAATAAAAAAGATGCTCAACTGGTATAATCTTGCGGCTATTTAACCTGATAAGTGACCAAACATATTTTTTAGATGATAAAGGTCACTTCATCACAAATCTATATCTTTAACAACACAGGAATTTTATTAATGCGTGAACGAAATCTCATCTCGCTGGTGGTCATCATTGCTCTGAGCATCTTGTCGCTCTATATCGCTTTACCGGTCGAGAAGCCAGAGATCATCCGAAACCTCATCTTCTGGCAAGACCCGCGTGCCCGCGATCTACAAATCAAACAAGGGCTAGATTTAAAAGGCGGCTTACAAGTACTGCTCACCACTTCGGTCGAAGCTGGGCAAAATATTACCGGCACCATGGAAACAGCCCGCAGCATCATCGAACGTCGTGTCAATAGCTTGGGCACAACCGAAGCCTCAGTGCAATTACAAGGCACGGATCGTATCTTGGTTGAATTGCCCGGTGTCAGTGATCGACAATTGGCAATTGAATTAATTCAAAAAACTGGGTTACTCGAATTTGTCGATGGCGGTTTCAGCCCTCCACCCGAAGGCACTCCCATTTCAACGACTTACGGCCTCTATCGTGGCTTGCAATACCCAGAAACAGCGGCAGTCGGCAAGGCCATTACCGATTCTGGCAAGATCACAGATACATCGCAGTTGTATCAAACTGCTTTCACAGGTGAAATTCTTGAGAGCAATGCTCAACCCCAAGCCAATGCTGGTCAATTTGCGGTCAATTTTTCGGTCAAACCCAATGCCCAAAAAGCTTTTGAGCAATACACTGGCTCACACGTGCGCCAACCTCTGTGCATGGTTTTAGACGGTCGTGTTTTGTCTTGTCCAACCATTCAAGGGGTCTTAACCACCGGTGGGCAAATCACAGGTCGATTTACAGCTGAAGAAGCCCGCAGCTTGGCCGTAACACTCAACTATGGTTCACTTCCCATTCCGATGAAGATTGATACGGTGCGTGATGTCGGCGCAACACTCGGTGCAGAATCGGTGCGGCGCAGCGTCATCGCTGGGGTTATTGGCTTGGCCGTGTTAGCATTATTCTTAATCGTCTACTATCGATTACCCGGTGTCATCGGCGCATTGTCATTGCTAGCCTTCGCCCTTTTCTCTTTAGCGCTATTCGTTTTGTTGCCTATTACACTCACACTACCCGGTATCGCAGGTTTCCTGCTTTCTATCGCCACCGCAGTAGATGCCAACATTCTGGTGTTTGAGCGTTTTAAAGAAGAATTACGCGGTGGACGCACATTACGCGGCGCAGTTGAATCAGCCTTTAACCGCGCTTGGACCTCCATTCGTGATTCAAACGTTAGCACCTTGCTGACATGCGTTATCTTATTTTTGTTTGGCAATGTGTTTGGGGCAAGCGCCGTGAAAGGGTTCGCTGTCAACCTTATCTTGGGCATTATGATGAGCTTATTCGTCACGATGGTTGTTACCCGCACCTTCATGCGTTTGGCTTTTTACGATGCTAAACCAGAACTTCGTGAAAACAAAGCATTGTTAGGAGTCTAAATAAATTTCAAATTTACAATTTACGACTATAAAAAACCGTAAATTGCAAATCATCAATCCCCCTCAAAAGCCATGTTATTCAACCTTATTCGCAATCGCCGCTACTATTTCATCTTGTCGTTGCTGTTTATCTTGCCCGGTCTGCTCGCAATGATTTATAACGTAGCAAATACCCCCACGCATACCCCGTGGAAACTCAGCGTAGATTTTCGTCCGGGCAGTCGCTTCATTTTAAAATTTAACGATACTGCGTCCGAAGATAAGATTCGTGCCACCTTTAACCAATTTGGCTTCACTAACCCCGAAATCTCACGCTTGGGCGCTGCCAATGAAAACCTTTGGCAAGTCCGCACCGATGTGACCGATGGGGACAAAGTGCAACAAATACGTGACACACTTAGCAAAAATGTGGCAGTGCTTGATGAAAAACAATCTTCGGTTGAATCGGTTAGTCCCAAGGTTGCATCAGAAGTAACCACAGCGGCCTTACAAGCCGTCATTGCGGCCTCCATTGTCGTGTTGCTATTCATTTGGTGGGCTTTTCGTAAAGCGCCTAACGCCATTCGTTATAGCGTATGCGCAATCATCGCTATGTTACATGATGTCTTGATTGCAGCCGGTATGATGGCACTTTTTTGCATTTTATTCAATTGGGAAGTTGATGCGCTCTTCTTAACAGCCATGTTGACCCTGATTGGGTTCTCGGTACAAGACACCATCGTTGTGTACGACCGCATTCGTGAAAACCTGACGCGCCGCCGTGGCGAGCCATTTGAGCAAATTGTGACCCGCAGTATGCTTGAAACACTGCACCGCTCACTCGCCATCTCTCTCTGTAATATTTTCGTGATGGTAGCCCTGCTTCTATTCGGTGGCGCTAGCATCAAACAATTCATTGCTGTCATGTTGATTGGTTTGGTTTCGGGCACATACTCATCCATCTTCAATGCTGTGCCACTGGTCGTAGCATGGGCCGAACGTGATATCTGGGGCACAAAGAATAAATCTGCAATAGCATAGAGAAAATTCTTAAAAGATATTTCACTGTCTATCCCCCACAACTACGTTGTGGGGGATAGACAGTGAAATCGGCGAACTCTTCTCATATTTTTTAGTGTGACATTGTCAAACTAGCTATTTTTGACAACCTGCTAAGCTGTCAATGCCTCAACAAACACCACAGCCGTCTTGGCTCGCACCTCGTCCAGCGTCGCGCCGGGCATGAGTTCGAGCAAATGCAACTGATCACCGACAAACTTAAACACCGCCAATTCGGTAATGATCATTTCGACTGTTCCCAAGGCAGTAAGTGGCAACGTACATTGTGGCACAAGCTTAGGTGCACCTTCGTCATCGGTATGGGTCATGGTGATAATGAGGCGCTTCGCCCCGCTGGCTAAATCCATTGCACCACCTACACCAAGTAAGGGCTTGCCCGGTGCGGCCCAATTTGCCAAACTACGCGCAGCATCGACCTGCAACCCGCCCATGATCGCTACATCAATATGCCCACCACGAATCATGGCAAATGAGTCGGCGCTATCGAAATAGCTCGCACCCGGCAAGGCCGTGACCGGTATCTTACCGGCATTAACGGGGTAATCGAGTGCCCCGCCATCAGTTGGGGCGGGGCCAATGCCCAGCATGCCGTTTTCAGTATGCAAAATAATGCCGTGTTCGGGCGTGATCAAATCGGCTACCAAGGTTGGGATGCCAACCCCCAAATTCACCACATCGCCTCGTTTCAGCTCAGCCAAGGCCCGCCGCGCCATATTCATACGGCTTTCGCTCACACGGCGTGCCCCACCCCTCACCGAGGCCGACGACCCAAGATCGTCGAGGGTCAGCTTGGCCTGCACTAGATAATCAACATAAATACCCGGTGTATGAATTTGGTTGGGGTCAAGTGTCCCAACCGGCACAAGTTCCTCAACTTCAACAATGACGATATCTGCCGCCGTCGCAATCGCCTTGTTAAAATTTTGCTCAGTCAGTCGATAGATTAAATTGCCAGCCGTGTCGGCTTGCCATGCCCGCACAAAGGCCACATTGGCCCGCAAGGCTGGCACAAACACATGCAATTTGCCGTTGATGATCTTGGTATCGGCACTTTTGGCGATGACCGTTCCGGCAGCACTTTGAGTATAAAACCCACCGATACCAGCCCCGCCTGCACGAATCGCTTCGGCCAGCGAGCCTTGCGGGATGAGTTCAAAGCCAATCGCACCACTCTGCGCCGCCGTCACTGCTTCGGGATTGCTGGTGAAAAATGAGCCAATGGCCTTCTTGATCTGCCCGCGCCGCAACATGCGTCCGCCGCCCAAGCCAACTTCGCCTACATTGTTGGCGATATAGGTAATGTCTTTAATATTTGTCTCGGCCAAGGCGTGCAATAAATGAACCGGATTACCAGTCATGCCAAAGCCACCCACCATCAGGGTGTCGCCATCTTTAACTAACGCAGCGGCTTCATATGTAGAAATTTGTGGAACTGTTTTCATAATCTAAAAGGGCAAAGGGGAAGAGTTGCAGAGTTGCAAGTGGCAAAGTAGCAGATGGCAAAGTTGCAACCCTGCTATCTGCTACTTTGCCACTTTGCTACATTGCCACTTGCAACTCTGCTACTTTTACCTGATCAATCAATTGTTGGGTGATGCCTAAATAGCCAGCCTCGTCGCGCAGGGCATCCCAATCTAACGCAACAGTTATTTGAGCGCGTAACACATCCACCACGTGAAGCCCATCACGGGCAGCAATGAGACAAGCATCACACAATATCTGTTTGGCATGCGTACGTCCCAACACCGGCGCAAGCGCAAAACTGAGGCGCTCAGCCAACATAAGGCCATACGATGCACCCACATTTGCCCGCATTTGAGCCACATCTACCTGCATATTGCTGGCCAGAAATTGAGCACGTGCCAAGGCACTGGCGGTTAAGCCAAACATTTGGGGCAAAGCCAGCCACTCCATTTGCCAGCCATGCGTGGCACGTTCATGCTCATGGATCATGGCATTGTGCATATTTGCCAACAAGCCAGCGTTAGTACGGGCTGCCGCCACAATTAGCTCACTAACGATGGGGTTGCTTTTTTGCGGCATCGTGCTGCTACCACCACGCGCTGGGTCATTCGATTCGCTCAGTTCACCAACCTCACTTTGCGCCATTAAAATGATGTCTTGCGCCATTTTTGCCAAACTGCCGCTCAGCATCGCTAGCCACCCAGCACATTCAACCAGCGCATCACGTTGGGTATGCCAAGGCATGGGCGGCACACCTAAATTTAACTGACGCGCCAAACCGGCCTGCACTCGCCCACCCAATTCACCCAACGAAGCCAATGTGCCAGCCGCTCCGCCCAATTGCACCACCAACAAACGCGGCAACAATTGGGTAAATCGCTCGTGATGACGAATGAGTGGGGCCAACCAGTTGGCTACTTTTAGCCCAAAGGTAATGGGCAGGGCTTGTTGCGAATGGGTACGCCCAGCCATCAAGGTATGACGATGGATATCGGCGAGCGCCGAAAGTTGGGTGTTTAGCGTTAGCAGTTGCGATTGCAACATGATCAGCGCCTCGCGCAATTGCAACACTAATGCCGTGTCCATAATATCTTGCGTAGTCGCACCCCAATGAACATATTCAGCGGCCTCGCCCCCCACATGTGCCCGCAATTGCCGCACCAATTCAATGATGGGGAAGCCATCGCGCTCAACCGCCTGCGTAAGTTGGGCTTGGTCTACAGCTAGGGTCGCGGCAGCGGTTGCAATCGCTTGCCCCGCCATCGATGGGATCACCCCAATTTCACCTTCGGCCAATGCCAAGGCAGCTTCAACCCGCAGCAGTTGCGCAATAACATTCTCTTCGGCAAAAATGCAAGAAATAGCAGGATTGGTAAATTGAGTGGGGATGAGCATGAATCACAAGCCACAAGTCATGCATTACAAGCCACAAAGTTTGCCTGTGACGCATGACTCGTAGCTTTCTAGGGGGTAAAAAACACAGTTTCGCCTTTGCCTTTTAAAACGAGGTTAAAGCGATAGGTTGGCAACCCATTGCTGGGCAACAAAGTCGCAATTAATGTATCACGACGATCCATCGGCACAAGCGAAAGTACTGCGTCATCGGCATTCGCTGCCGCTTCATCACCAAAATACATACGAGTGTTGGCGTGAATCAACATGCCACGAGAAAACACACGCACATTGACATGCGGCGCTTGGCCTTCGACCCGTCCGGGTTTCACGGTCTGAAATTCAAAACAACCCTCATTTACCGTGTCACAACGGCCTAAGCCACTAAAATTAGGGTCAGCCTTTGCATAATTTGGGTCCGCCGGGTGATTGTGATAACCGTTCGTGTCGGCCTGCCAAATTTCAATCATCGCGTCTGGCACAGGCACACCGTCGCCATCGAGAACCGTTCCAACGATCAAAATACGTTGGCCTTGTGCGCCATCACGCACCAAGGTTGGAACAAATGGTTTGCCCAGTGCGATAAGCGCATCATAAAAAAATGGGCCTACTGTTTGAGAAGGGGTCTGAGTTAACATAATTATTCAAAAACTGTCATCTTGCTGCCACACAACACAATATCAAAACGATAGCCTAACGCCCATTCGGGTTGGGTCACATCATGGGCATACGATGAAATCAAACGTTGGCGGGCGGCTTCATCATCAATACTGTTATAGATCGGGTCAAGCGCAAGCAATGGATCACCCGGAAAATACATTTGAGTGACCAAGCGTGACATAATATTAGCCCCAAATACCGAAAAATGAATGTGTTGTGGTCGCCAAGCGTTGAGATGATTACGCCAAGGATAGGCACCGGGCTTGATCGTGATAAAACGATATTCACCCTTAGCATTGGTCAGCACACGACCAGCCCCCGTAAAATTCGGGTCAAGTGGGGCATCGTGTTGATCAACCTTGTGAATATAGCGACCACAGGCATTGGCTTGCCACACTTCAAGCAGGGCATTAGGCACAGTGCTGCCGCTGTCGTCTAACACCCTCCCAGTCACAATAATACGCTCACCGATCGGCTGACCATTACGCACGGCATTGCGTGTCAGGTCATGATCAAGTGGGCCAATGTCACTTGTGCCATAGACTGGGCCAGTTAATTCGCTTAAGGTATGCGGCAACGGGATAAGCGGTTGCTGCGGAGCACGTTTAAGCGTACTCGTATAAGCCGGGTGCAGATATTTGGGCTGTCCCTTCCAATTGATTCGTGAGAGTAATTGTTTGATTGTCATTATGATTTAAACGGGGGGTAGGGGATGGGGTGTGGGTTACAAAGAATAGAGGGGCAGGGTTGAGGAGTAAGGGTTGGAGAATCCTTACTCCTCGACCCTGCCCCCTGTAGCCAACACCCCATCCCCTGCCCCTTTGCTACTTCATCTCTAAAAATGTGCGTTTGGCAACCCCAAATGCCACATTAGCCGCTGGCACACCAGCATAAACCGCCACTTGCATCAGCGCTTCTTTTACTTCGTCTGGTGTCACCCCCGTGTTGCGGGTGGCACGAATGTGCATAGCAAGCTCATGTTCTTTACCTAGCGCAGCCATCAAGACAATGGTTAACAAATGCCGCGTCTTGCGATCAATACCACCGCGTGTCCAAACACTGCCCCACGCCGTCTCGGTAATAAACTTTTGAAAGTCAGCGTCAAAATCAGTTTTATTGGCTTCGACACGGTCTACATGAGCATCGCCCAACACCTCACGACGCATCACCATGCCAGCTTCCATTTTCGATTTTAGATTTTGGATTTTAGATTGCAAAAAAACGTCAATCTCTTTTGCCATCACCGCCGGTTGCTCGATACAGGGCAAATGGGCAGCATTTTCAATCAACACCATTTGTGCGCCACCAATCCTATTATGCAGTGCTTCACTCAGCGCAGGCGGGGTAGATGAGTCTTGATCACCGCATAGCACCAGCGTCGGCACATCAATGCGAGCCACATCGGCGGTGAAATCGGCATCACGCAAGGCTGCACATGTGCCAGCATAACCAACGGCAGAGGTGCGCTCCAACATTGCGGCATAACCGGCGTAATCGGCAGCACATTGCTGACGATAAGCTGAGGTAAACCAACGGGCTAATATGGCTTCGGCAATAGCGCCCATGCCATGTTGTTGTACTGTCCCAATTCGATCATTCCATGATTGCGTCGTGCCAATTTTTGCACCCGTGTCGCACAGAATCAAGATACGCACCCGATCTGGAAACGCCAACGCCACATTTTGCGCAATCATGCCACCCACTGAAATGCCACATAAAACTGCCGTTTCAATTTGCAAATAATCAAGCAACCCAACCAAATCTACCGCATGATCCATCATCGTATATGGCCCACTAGGGCAACTCGATAAGCCATGCCCGCGTTTGTCATATCGCACAATACGATGCTGATGTTGTAGTCGGGCAGCCACGTCATCCCAAATACGCAAGTCGCTACCCAATGAATTGATGAAAACAATGGGCGTGCCTTTGGCAAATCCATCCAATTTGTAATGCAAGGTAATATTGTTAATCGTAATAAACATGTCACATTTTAATTTTGCGCAATAAAACAGAGTTTTAACCATTGGCCCACTCCACCTAGGTGCAGCTAAACTACGAAGAAGCCGGGCGCGTAGGCGTGCGCTAATCCCCAATCCCTAAAACGGCAAGCCAACATAATTCTCGGCCATGCTGGTGCGGGCGGCGTTTGAACTGGCGATGTAATCAAGCTCGGCTACTTGCAAGCGATGGCTAATCGGATCATTGTCAAACTTGTGCATCAGGCCGGTAAACCACCACGAAAAACGCACCGCCTTCCACACGCGGCGCAAACAGGTTTGCGAATAGGCATCGAGCAAATCATGACGATTTTCGGCATAAAACGCCGTCAGCGCTCGCGCCGCATAATATACATCTGAAGCCGCCAAATTGAGGCCCTTGGCCCCTGTTGGCGGCACAATATGCGCGGCATCACCCGCCAATAATAGCTGACCCGCCCGCATCGGCTCGGTTACAAAACTTCGCAAAGGCGCAATACTCATCTCTAAACGTGGCCCCGTGATCAAGTGCTCGGCGGTCTCAGGCGGCAAACGTCGGCGCAGTTCGTCCCAAAAAGCGTCGTCCGTCCAATTTTCTACTTTGTCATCAAGGGCACATTGCACATAGTAACGGCTGCGGGTATGCGAGCGCATACTGCACAAGGCAAACCCACGCGCGTGATTGGCATAAATCAGTTCTTCGTCTACCGGCGGCACATCTGCCAAAATGCCTAGCCAGCCAAAGGGGTATAACTTTTCGTATAAATTGAGTTTATCTTCGCCAATGCTTTTGCGACCAATACCATGATAGCCATCACAAGCCACCACAAAATCACAGGTTAATTCGTGGCGCTGCCCGTTTTTCTCATAAATGATGCGCGGTTGTTTACCAACAAAATCTTCAACCGCCAGCGCGGGGGCCTCAAAATGAATAACACCATCGGCGGCTAACCGCGCTGCAATCAAATCGCGGGTCACCTCGGTTTGCCCATAAATCATGACACCCTTACCCGTTTGGGCACGCATGTCGATGCGCTCTTGTCGCCCGGCAAAAGCCAAGGCAAAACCATCATGCGGCAACCCCTCACGCTCCATTCGGGCATGAACGCCCACTTCGCGCAACAAATTCACCGTGCCTTGTTCTAATACTCCAGCCCGAATACGCGCCTCAACATGCTCACGGCTTTGCCGCTCAACAATGACGCTCTCGATGCCTTGTTTGTGCAATAAATGTGCTAGCAACAACCCCGCCGGGCCGCTGCCAATAATGCCAATTTGTGTTCTCATCTTTATTCCCCCAACCCCAACAACTTAACCGCATTGTCTTTAAAGATCAACGGTTTCACTTCGGGTCGAAACCCTGCCGACTCAAAATCCTTCATCCAGCGCTCTGGCGTAATGAGCGGAAAGTCGGTACCAAACAGCATTTTGTGGCGCAACTGGGTATTGGCATATTGCACCAACTGAGACGGAAAATATTTGGGCGACCAGCCAGACAAGTCGATATACACATTGGGCTTGTGCAAACACACCGAAAGCGCCTCATCTTGCCAAGGCCACGATGGGTGCGCGATGATGATTGGCATATCGGGAAAATCAACCGCCACATCATCAAGATGCATCGGGTTTGAATAGGCCAGCCGCAACCCGCCGCCGCCGCGCATGCCTGTGCCGATGCCGCTATGCCCACTATGAAAAAGCGCGGGTAACTTGGCCTCGGCAATCACCTCATACAACTTATACGCCATACGGTCATTGGGCATAAAGCCTTGCACCGTAGGGTGAAACTTAAACCCTTTGACCCCATAATTTTGAATGAGGTTACGCGCTTCGCGCACCCCCATCATGCCTTTGTGTGGGTCAATGCTGGCAAAGGCGATCATCATGTCGGCATTTTTCAGCGCAGCTTCGGCTACCTCTTCATTGGGAATGCGTTTACGCCCAATCTGATGCTCGCTGTCAACCGTAAACATCACCAGCCCAATTTTGCGCTCACGATAATAGGCGATGGTTTCGTCAATCGTAGGCCGTTTGTCGAATTTGAAATACTTGTTGGCGGCTTCGTCATAGGGCCGACCAAATTCGTCGTAAGGTTGACAGCACGACACCTCGGCATGAGTGTGGATGTCAATGGCGATGAGGTCTTTAATATTCATTTAACACGTAATAAAGAAAAAAAATTGCAGATCAACAAGCAAAAGGTTTCGTTGGTGAGCTAGATAAAATGCAGCTTTGTTACTATTTCTCGATTGCAAATGGTTATAAATAATCATTAAAGAGGGGGATGCCAACCCACTAATGCCCATGCTTGTCGCGCCTCGACTAATGATATACGATTTAATCGCAATCCGATAATAGTTGCACGTCCAGTCGGTGTTTTGCCAATCAGCTTATCTCCTGTATTTGTCCATTCAAAATAATCATGCCACAATTGGGTGCATGGATTAAACTAAGCAATCAGTTCACCGGTCTGTGGGTCAATAGCAGCTACTTTATGTCCCTTAAATTCATTACATGCAGAACATGCTAAGCATAAATTATCTTTTTCGGTTGTCCCGCCGTGTGCTTCAGGCACAATATGATCAATTTCAAATAAATTGCCAGTAAACTTCTCTTGAGTGCAACAATATTCACAACGGCACTTTGCAATGAGTCGTATTTGCTCGCGCAAACGTTTAGGGATTCGGGTCACACTCATTGAGAATTGCCCAATTCTGAAACATCATGACCGCGCTCACATAACACGCGCAACGCCCGCGCTCGAGTCAGCATAACCATTTCTGCATGTTCACTTAAAGCCGCAGCGCGTTTTTTTTCGCGTTCAGTTAAGCCTTCGCGCTGGGCTTTATGATGCAATCGTTCCAATTCAATTCGCAACTTAGATGACATTTTGCGCCGAGCAACTTTCCATAGCACAAGATCGCTTAAGGTTCTTAGCTGCGCCAACGTCTCCGCATCATTTAATCCAGCGACCTGCTTATCTTGTGCAACCCATGCCGAAATTGCATCTGTGATCTCCGCTTCGATACTACGCTGGGTGCGCTGCGCCAAATCTTGCAAACTAATATAGGTGGCCGGTGTGAGCTGAATGGCAACAAAACTCGACTTTTGTTCAAGTTGGGTGTGCATAGCGTTATTTTAGCACTTCGATCACATTATCACCCCCCACATATAACTCCGCCACCACCTCGGCCCGATGTCTCAATACGACCCGTTGGTTGAGCGACCCTTTATCTGTAATTTCACCTATATCAATCGAAGGCGGTACAGCCGTAATGACAGCGCGTTGGATTAAGGTCGAGCTACCGGTGCTGGCTTGCGCCAAACGCTGCAAGGTATGTTGAATGGCCTCGCGAATAGTGACATGTGCCACGACAACGTCGTCACACATCACGGGAGGCGCATTAATCAACTTGCGACAGGCCGCTATATTTGGGAAAATAATCGCGCCAACCTCGTCACGGTCAATCCCCGTAATCACCGCATCTTGAATCAGCGGCGCACCTGCTGCCACCAATTTAGCACGTAACACCCCCACACTCACCCAAGTGCCGGTGGTCAATTTAAAATCTTCGGCAATGCGCCCGTCAAATACAAATCCGAGGTCAGGCTGGGCCGCATCTACCCACTTCACCGCATCGCCGGTGCGGTAAAACCCTTCATCATCAAAACAATTGGCGGTCAGTTCGGGTTGCCGCCAATAGCCAGGCGTGAGGTTTGGCCCACGATAACGCACCTCGGTTTTATCGCCATTTGACACCAGCTTTAACGCCATGCCAGCCACCGGCACACCCAACAAGCCCGATTTGCCACCAAACCAATTGATAAACATAGCCGATGGGCCAGATTCAGTCATGCCCAACCCGCTCGAAACCAACACCCGCTCGCCACAGGTATCAATCGACAATTGCTCAAAGCCATCCCACACATGCTGCGGCAACCCAGCCCCCGCATAAAAAAGCATCTTCACGCGGCTAAAAAAGTGTTGACATAATTCTGGCTCACGTCTCAAACACGGCAACAATTCTTCAAAACCCTTAGGCACATTAAAATAAACGGTCGGTGCAATCTCGCGCAAATTAGCAATAGTTTGATCAATACCGCTTGGGGTAGGTCGCCCATCGTCAATATACAACGTGCCGCCGTTATACAACGTCAACCCCACATTATGATTGCCACCAAAAGTGTGATTCCATGGCAACCAATCGACAAACACTGGCGGCTCATCGCCAATAAACGGGTAAGTTTGCATAATTTGCTGCAAATTAGCACACATCATACGGTTCGTGTTAATCACGCCTTTAGGCAAAGCGGTAGACCCCGATGTAAATAACACTTTGGCGGCGGTGTTGGGTGTCACCCGCACAAAAGCCACATCCACTGCATTGGTAGCGGGGGTATGAATGAGTTGCTCAAATAGAGTAACGGCGCGATTAGCTGGTGCGTTGTGCGTCACCACTACTTCAACCTCGGAAGGCAAAACCGCCGCTAGCGCTCGCGCATACTTCGCGCCATCCGACACAAAAACCACCCCCGGCGTCATCAATTCGACACAGTGGCGCAATTTGCCAAAATCGGTGGCAATGAGCGAGTAGGCAGTCGAGATGGGCGCGTAGGGTACACCAATGTGCAGCGCCGCCAATGCCATCAACGCATGTTCAATGCTATTTTCAGACAAGATCACCAAAGTGCGTTCACTCGACAAGCCTCGGTCAATCAAGGCTTGGGCAATATTGCGAACCTGTGCCAAGGTTTGGGCATAGGTAATGGGTTGCCATACGCCATTCGCGTCACGGCGTGACATAAAAATAGCATCGGGCGTGTGTGTGGCCCAGTACAACAGTTTTTCAGTCAAGCGCTGAGGGTAGGTATTTAATGTTGCAACTTGTTGCACAAAGGTCGTGCCATCGGCACGCGATGTAACGGTTGTCTTTACCGGCCCAAGCGTTACTTGCCGATATGGGGCTGGCATCATCATGATTATTCTTCTCCAACCTTCTTGGCTTGTTTATTTAAAAATTGGTTCATCCGAACCTTGGCTTCGGCAGAATCTTGGGCGATGCCCGCCATCAACGATTCAACCAATAGCCCTTGCTCTTGGCCCATTTCGGCGATGCGCGGCAAAACATGGGTAATGCCAAAATTGGTGGGGCGGGTGTTCGCAGCGATTTTATTTGCCAATTCAATCGCCTTGTTCAGGCTTTGCCCGCTTTCAACCAAATAATGCGAAAGTCCAATCCGTTCACCCTCTGCGGCCCGCACAATGCGCCCTGTCAGCATCATGTCCATCATGCGCGACACCCCAATCAATTTTGGTACCCGCGCCGAGGCCCCGCCGCCCACATAAATACCGCGCTGGCCTTCAGGCAGCGCGTAAAAAGTCGAAACATCAGCCACACGTATATGAGCGGCAGATGCCAGTTCCAATCCCCCTCCCACCACTGCACCATGCAGGGCTACAACTACTGGCACGGGGCCAAATTCAATCGCAGACATCACCCGATGCCACATTCGCGAATGTTTGACACCGGCAAATGCGTCGCGGTCACGCAGTTCAGACAGGTCTAAGCCTGCACAAAAATGATCGCCATCACCATGCAATACCACCGCGCCAACCTGATCGGGAATCGCCGCAAATACACATTCAAGCCCTAACACGGTTTCATCATTCAACGCATTGCGTTTTTGTGCTCGTGCCAGTTGCACAATCAATAATTTATCTTGCTGGCTCACCCTCAAATTCACAAAATCGGTCATTTTTACAATGCAAAATGTCAAATACAAAGTGGAAAGTGGAAAGTAAAAAATAACTTTACACTTTTCACTTTCTACTTTGCACTCACATTAACTCAAAAAATCAATCACCCACTGCGTCAGCTTGACGAATCTCAGAACCGACAGCCACGACATCATTTAACAATACCTTCGCTAATTTGCAATTGCCTGCCCGTGAATTCATCCACGGGCAAGATGACGAAGATATTACATTTATGGTATCTTCTCAATAATTCAAGGTAAACCCAGAAGATGTAATGTCAAAAATTTGTTTTATTCACCCCATTTTATTGAGAAGATAACATTTAAGATAACATTTATGCGTTAAAGTTCATTTACGCATCGCCCCAGATCGCCTGTGCTGTATTCACCACCAACTCAAGTTTGCGCCACTGATCATCCATGCTCACCTCATTGCCATGTTCGGTGCTCGAAAAACCACATTGCGGGCTAACACATATGTTTTGTAGCGGCATATATTTTGTGGCTTCATCAATACGGCGACGCAAAAATTCGGCATTTTCAAGTTGCGGGAATTTACTAGTGATAATGCCAAGCACGACCGTTTTATGGTTTGGCACAAACCGCAGTGGGGCAAAATCGCCTGAGCGTTCGTCGTCATACTCAAGAAAATAAGCATCAACATTCAACTCATTAAACAATACCTCGGCGACTGGTTCATAGCCACCTACGGCAAACCATTGACTACGAAAATTGCCGCGACACAAATGTACGCCAATCGTCAAATCAGCAGGCCGATTATCGATGACGGCATTGATCAACGCAGCATAGGTGCGCGGCAACGTATTGGGGTCATCGCCACGATCAATTGCACCTTGCCGCATCATCGGGTCACACAAATATGCCATATTGGTATCGTCCATTTGAACATAACGGCAACCGGCGGCATAGAGCGCAGCAATTTCATCACGGTAACATTGTGCCAAATCTTCAAAAAATTCATCCATGTCCGGATAAGCATGGATATCAATAGCAGCACGCCCACCGCGAAAATGTACCATGGTTGGCGATGGAATGCTAACTTTTGGCGTTTGTGATACTTGCGATTTTAAATAGTTAAAGTCATCGACCTGAATATTGCGCACATGACGTAATTTGCCAGTGACACTCAATTTAGGCGGGGTGAAATGTACTTTTTCTTGCGCGTCAGAATTGGCCGCAATGGCCCCACTCACGGTTACGCCTTCTAGCTGTTCTAAAAAGTCGAGATGAAAAAACGCGCGACGATATTCACCATCGGTAATGGCTTTTAAACCGACCGATTCTTGCATTTTGACCGCGTGCGTAATGTGCTTATCTTCAATAGCGCGTAACTCAGCACGGCTGAGTTTGCCCTCGGCACACTGTTTGCGGGCCACCAACACCTCGGGCGGGCGCAATAAACTGCCGACATGATCGGCACGAAATGGAGGATTTAATCTATTCATATTTTTACATCTACCTTAAACCGCCACCCAAGGCCCTAACACAGCCAATCAAAACCTTTCGCAACGACTCACGCTCGGCAAAATCAACGCCATTCAACATTTGCTGCTCCATCGCCTCAACAGCAGCATCACATACCGCCAACACCGTTTTGCCTTGCTCAGTCAAATTTATACACAATATCCGACCATGTGTCGCATGTGATTCACGCTCGATCAAACCTGCGTGTGCCAACTGTGCCAATACCTGATTCATGGCCTGCGGGGTCACATAAGCACGGCGAGCCAATTGTGCATTCGATAAACCGCTTCGGTGGCTTAAAACGCTAAGCGTGGTGTATTGAGTCACACTCAAATCATAGGGCGATATGTACTCATCGATACGCTGGCTAATGACACGATCGAGACGACCAATAATGTAACTAAGCCGCACAGATGGAAACGGCTCAGTTTGAGAAAATTTAACAGATTGGTCAAGCAAGCTATCAGCCATATATTCGAAAACCTGTGAAAATTAAAATGTATTTTCGTCTAGATCACAATCACTGTGTGTTTGTGGTCTAGACGTTATGTCCTTATAATATCAAGCAACTTGATATTGCATGACTCATTTTATATAACATAGGTTACTTTGTCAAGAGCATTTTTGATACAATCTGTTTAAATTTATGAGGACAGAAGTTAAAAATGAAATACGCCTAATTGCAAGCGATCTGATCGCGCAAGGCATCATCATTGGCAGCATAGTCGGGGTGATGTGGCTCTTAGAATTGATTGATATTCTTTTTCTCAATCAACGCCTCAACCTATTTGGCATACGCCCGCGTGACACAGGTTATATGTGGGGCATTGCCTTTGCACCATTTTTACATGGGGGGATTTCGCATCTACTCGCCAACACACCACCCTTCATTGCCTTGGGGTGGCTGGTGCTAGCCCTCAGCCGAAAAGAGTTTTTATGGGTGACCATCGTCGTCACGATTAGCTCGGGCTTAGGCGCGTGGTTATTTGGGGCCAGCAATTCGGTACATATTGGGGCCAGTGGTGTCATTTTTGGCTATTTCGGCTTTTTGCTGGCACGGGGCTTTTTCGACCGTCAATTGGTTTCAATCGCGTTATCGCTCATTGTCGGGGCCATTTATGGCTATTTGCTGTGGGGGGTGCTGCCCAATCAGCCCAATGTGTCATGGCAAGGCCATTTATTTGGCTTTTTAGGTGGGGTTTTGCTGGCACGTGGCATAGCCCAAAAGCGTAGCAACATAAGCAAACCGATTTAATTTGATTGTCCATCAGATACTTAGTTTAAGATCATTCAGAAGAATAAACTTCCGATTTTCCAAGCAGATTCCAGTATTTATTTCTGCTGAGTAGCCTAAGCTAAAATTCAGCCAATATCGTGATAGAACTTCTCCCTGTTCAGGGTATTCCCATTATCAAACCCGATGACAACTTACCCGCTATTTTGCTCAATGCCATAACGCCAATGTCACCTCAATCGGGGGATGTCTTAGTCGTTACCTCTAAAATCATCTCAAAAGCCGAAGGGCGTTTTGTCAACTTACGCGACATCAGCCCTTCAGAAAACGCCATAGCTTTGGGGCAAAAAACCCAAAAAGACCCACGCTTGGTTGAACTCATTTTGCGCGAATCAACTGAAGTATCTCGTTATGCGCCGACAATATTGATCACTCGCCACTACCTCGGTTTTGTTTCGGCCAATGCCGGTATCGATCACTCCAATACTGCAACAGACCCTGATACTGTACTTTTGTTGCCAAGTGACCCTGATGCCTATGCGAAGCAATTGCGTGAATATTTACAAACTGCACTCAACCTGACCCTCAGCATCGTCATTGCCGATAGTCATGGTCGCCCCCACCGTTGGGGCACAATGGGTGTAGCCGTCGGTGTCGCTGGCTTGCCGGGGGTTGAAGATTGGCGCGGGCGACCTGATTTGTTTGGTTTCAAACTGCAACACACCGAAATTGCGCTCGCCGACATGATCGCCTCTGCCGCAACCTTGGTGCTCGGTCAAGCCGCCGAAGGTATCCCAGCCGTCTTGGTGCGAGGAGTCGTGCATTCACAACGGGATGGCAGTGCCGCTGAAATTTATCGCCCCGTCAATAAAGACCTTTATAAATAAATTATGTATCTTCTCAATAATTCGAGGCAACCCCCAAAGGTGTAATGTCGAAATCACTATAGGGTCTTTGTGAACGGGAGCTTTGCCCCTGTTCACAAAGACCCTATAGTGATTTCGACGAAAATTTGTCTTATTCGCCCCATTTTACTGAGAAGATACTAAATTTTAAATAAATGAGTGAATGCATCATTTTATTCTTATTCATTCACTCATTCACTCATTTCCCATGTTGCCCCGGCGAATGATCCGCCGCTACACAAACCAGCCTGTAGCGACAATGCTCATTGAGCAAGTGCTTGCGGCGGCGGTTACAGCCCCATCACCCCACAATCGCCAACCTTGGCGATTTGCGGTGTTGCGCGGCGAGGCCCGCACTCGTTTGGCGGTGGCAATGGGCAACAAATTACGCGCCGACCGGCTGCGAGACGGCGATGCTGCCGATGTCATCGAGCGCGATGTCGCCCGATCGAGCCAACGTATTACCAGCGCCCCCGTCGCCATTTTGGCATGTTTGAGCATGAGCGAAATGGATCATTACGCCGATGCACACCGCGCCAACGCCGAGCGTTGGATGGCGGCGCAAGCTGTCGCTTGCGCCATTCAAAATTTGCTGATCGAAGCCAGTGCATTGGGGCTGGGTGCGTGTTGGATGTGTGCCCCGCTTTTTTGCCCCGATATCGTCGTGTCAAGCTTGGCGCTGCCTGATGATTGGGAGCCGCAAGCCTTGATTACACTTGGTTATGCGGCAGATACAGGCCGCGAGCGTGGGCGCAAACCATTACCTGAGGTGGTGCGCTATTTTGGCGACGCATAAGGATAAAGGACTAATCTTACTGTCTATCTTCCAGAGCTAAGCTATGGGAGATAGACAAATAGACAGTGAAATCGGAAAACCCTTTTATAAACTCAAAATCTGCTCTAAACAGATATTGAAAAAAATCACTTTCTTTTTATTTGTTGCATTGTAAATACCAGCGCCGATAATGCCATCAACCCACCAGCCAGCCAAAACAACGGCTCAAAGCCATAATCGCGCTGGATGATGCCGCTCAGTGGCGGTGAAATAATTGGCCCGACAAACCCAGATGCAAAACCCATCAAACTGCTAGCGACAAAATATTCATCACGCCGAATGTTACCGATATAGTCAGCACGAAAAAGCGGATTGGCAATGCTATATAATATCACTTGCAGCACCAAAATCAACATAGCTAACTGTAAATTTTGGCCAAAGGCTAACCCGGTGAAACACAACGCCGTGCCCATTAACCCAATAAACACACCACGCCGCACCCCAAGCTGGGTAGCAATGCCAGTTAGCCCTAGCGCAGTTAACCCGCTCATGACCCCACGCAGGGTGAGCAGCACGCCCACTTCAAAATCGCTGGCCCCATAGCGTAAGCGCAACATGAGGTTAAAGAATGGGGCTAAGAGCAAATAAGCCACTTGCATCAACATATAGGGGACGCATAACCACAATACTTGCCAACGGGTGCGAATGAGGGCGAGTGGATTGAAAACTTGGCTGGGTCGCAGGGTAGGCAGGTCTCGAATACTGAGCAAAGGCAACACACCGATCAAACGTATGATAAACGCGCCAACCAAGATAGTATGATAAGGTTGTACAATCATACTAGCCAACCATGCCGGCAAAATTGCGGCACACAGCCCACCAAACAAGGCCAATAACCCACGTATGCCATCGTGAAATGAAAACAATTCGGCGCGATTTTCGGCTTGTGAAAGGTCAGCCAATAACGAAATGCTAGCCAGCGAAAACAACACGGTTCCAAAACCACTGGCGGCTTCAGCAGCAATAACAAGGGTGGGAGTCGTGGTTACAAACATACTCAAACGTGCCAAGTTTGAAGCCAGCACCCCGCCGATCAGTGCAGCCCGACGGCCTATGCGTTCAAATAACCATAAGCAAGGAAAAAGTGTGATTGCAGCCCCAATTTGGCTAGCGGCGTGCCACATACCAATATAAACAGTATCAAAGCCAAGCTCGCTTAAGTAAAAATTCATGAGTGTGTCTGGCACAGCAGTGGCAAAACTAAAAATAGATTGAGCCAGTACAAACCACATGGCAGCGATGGGGAAACGGTATCTCACGGACGCAAATTGTAACGATTTATTTTCTGAGACACAGGGTAAATTACCCATCAAATATTGGGGTCAGAATGTGTTTCAGTAAGAGTATCACAATATTTGTATATTTAATATGCGGCATTGATGATTAGCCAAATAGTGAGGGAGACTAATCGCTCTAATTTTAAGATGAAAAGTAAGGCGAATAACCAACGCTAAGCCACCCTAAGGACATACACAATGAGCTTTATTAACTATCAAAATCGTGAGATTAACCTGAAGGTCATTTACTATGGCCCCAGCCTTGCAGGTAAAACCACCAATTTACAATATATCTACGAAAGGACAAATCCTGATGCAAAGGGCAAAATGATTTAGTTAGCAACAGAAACTGATCGAACCTTTTTCTTCGATTTTTTGCCGTTGGCACTGGGTGAAATACGAGGATTTAAAACCCGCTTCCATCTTTATACCGTACCTGGGCAGGTTTTTTACGATGCTTCGCGCAAACTGATTTTAAAGGGTGTCGATGGCGTTGTATTTGTGGCCGATT
>JAGWYZ010000047.1 GCA_018969115.1 Chloroflexota bacterium
TTGCCACTTACCACTTTGCCCCCTCCCCCAACCTTGATATAATCTGTATCCATTATGAATCTTAAAATTGCACTTTTGCCCGGTGATTTTATCGGGAATGAGGTTGTTGCCGCCACCGTTGAGGTGTTGAATGCAATTGCCATCCAATATGGTCACACCATCGATTTTAGCAGCGGTTTGGTGGGACAAACCGCCATTGACCAAACAGGCGAAGCTTTGCCCGAAGCGACTTTAAATGCTGCCAAGGCTGCCGATGCCATTTTATTTGGTGCTGTTGGTGGCGCGACCCAAGATACCAAGTCGACTGTGCGCCCTGAGCAAGCCATTCTTGGTTTGCGCAAGACATTTGACTTGTTTGCCAACCTGCGCCCTGTAAAAGTCTATGAGGCGTTGATTGAGTCATCGACCCTCAAACCCGAAATTTTGCGCGGCACCGATATGATTATTTTGCGCGAATTGACCAGTGGGGCCTATTTTGGCAAACCTCAAGGCCGTGACGGGGCCGCTGGCAGTCGCACTGCGGTTGATACCACTTTTTATACTGAGCAAGAAGTAGCACGCTTGATGGTGATGGCATTTGAATTGGCACGGGGGCGCAAGAAGAAAGTGGCGCAGGCCGACAAAGCCAATGTGATGGCGACTGGACGATTGTGGCGCGAAGTGGCGCATGAAGTGGCTGCCGAATACCCAGATGTGGCTTACGAAGATGTGTTGGCAGATGCCTGCGCCATGCATCTGATTCGCAACCCACGTCAATATGACATCATTGCCACCGAGAACTTGTTTGGCGATATTTTGAGCGATGAAGCTGCGATGTTGGCTGGTTCGATGGGGATGTTGCCAAGCGCCTCGCTTGGCCAAAATACCAATCGACATGGCTTCCGCTTCGGCTTGTATGAACCCATTCACGGCAGCGCCCCCGATATTGCTGGCAAAGGTGTGGCCAACCCCCTTGCCACGATTTTAAGTGCGGCCTTGATGATGCGTTGGTCATTTGGTTTGACTCAAGAGGCTGACGCGATGGAAGCCGCGGTTGATAAAGTGTTAATGGATGGCTATCGCTGTGGCGATATTGCCCCTAAGGGCGGTGGTGATCATAGTAATATTAAGATTGTTGGCACCAAAGAGATGACTGAAGCGGTTATTGCGCGGCTTTAGTTGTAAGCGTTAAGTTGAAAGTGCCAAGTGCTATGAGGTTTGCCTCAATATTTAGCACTTTTAACTTAGCATTTAGCACTTTTTTATGATAAAACCCATCAGTTTACTTACGATAATCTGTATTCTATTGATGGGTTGTGCGGTCCAACAAACTCCTGTAACGCCTTTAGCGGCGGCGCCGACACTAACTCCAACCCCGATCACGCCACGTTGCCCCCAAGCCACGCCCGAAATCTTTCGCGTCGAGCCATTACAGTCACCGACCCAAGCCCTAGAGCAAGTGGTGCAGGTGCGAATTGGTTTGGGCGAACAAGTGACGGTTGAGACGGTCACCGGCATATTTACAGCGACTGGTAGTTTTAACGCATTTTCGCGGCCTGCGCAAGTTACCATCACCCTACAACCTGACACCGTGCATAAATTAAAAGTGACGGCTAAGGTAAGCGAAGTAACCCAAGGCGGCTGCAAATATGGCGGGTATACCCTTGGCACTGAACGTGATCAAAATGGGTTGCCTTTGGTGATTGAGCAACGATCGGTAGCCACAGTGCCGCTTAATTTACTGGCGACTTCATCGCAGACCATATTAACCCCGACGATTACTGCGGTGTTAGCACCAACGATTGTGTCATTCAGTGCAATAATAGCGACACCACAAGTTCCCCCGACATCAACCATCGCTATGCCAACGCGGGTTGCGGCCACTCTGCCAGTTTCGGCTACGTCTGCGCCTCCTGTCCCAGCTAGTGCTACGACAACGCCGCGCCCGATCTTATTGCCGACAGTGGCTTGTGCAAAAGTGGCTTACAATGATTTAATTGTGTCATCGGCGCGTCCAGCGGCTTTAGCGTCGTCTTCTGCGGGGGCGTGCGTTATGGTGGTCTATAAGGATGGCGAAGAGACGCGGCATAGTTGGTATCCAGTTGGGGCGCGTTTACGCTTGGGTTACGTGATGTATGTGCGCTTGCCAACTAACCAAGTGACGATTTTTACCAAAGACAATGTGCATATGGCGCGTGAATTTGTAAAGGGGCGCAAAGCCGAAGATTTGCCGCTGAAGCGCGAAGGCAATCGCCTGCTTTTAAATGCCAGTGGCACAGCTATTTTTACTGATTTAGGTGCCGGTGAGCATATGGCATTGGTAGATGTGTTGGTGCGGCAGTAATGTGTCTGCATAGCGATCAATCCTTCAAGTATAAATTGCAAAAGATGAAACCAGTCTTTCATCTTTTATCAACTTGGAATTGGCTCTAATCATTGGCTAAAGCTTTGACCTCCAGAGTTTCCCGTTAAAGACAGTCGAATCAGTCGTGATTCAACCTATCACACAGTATAAAAGCTGGTTTTATATGTGCGTATAATATTGTTTAAATAATTTACTTCATAGGCTGTGCACATAATGAGATTGCATTTTTTAATTTGATTAAGTGCCTTGTCTATTAGAGGTAGATATATCAAATACTATTAGGAGAAAAAATGAGCATTTCCCCATCCAATAAAATTTCACGCCGAAAATTTCTAGGAATTGGCGCCGCTGCTGCTGGCAGTGCGGCATTAGCGGCATGTGCTAGCCCTGCTGCCCCAACCGCTGCCCCAAAACCTGCTGAACCTGCGAAACCTGCCGCCCCAGCCGCTAGCACTGGCGGCGCAAGTGGCGCATTTACAGTTTGGCAAGGTGCGCCCGAATTGCCGCTCGATATTAAGTATTATGATGAATTCTTCTCGACGTTTGAGAAGAGCTATCCAAATATTAAGATGACCAAAGAGTATATTGGTTATGGCGATATGTTGGATAAAACACGTGTGGCTGTGCGTGGTGGTGGTGGCCCAAATGTGGCAATGATGCCCATTTTGTGGGGGGTTGAATTTGCCGCAAACAAATTCTTGCGCCCACTCAAGCCCCAAGATTTAGGCTATACCAATGACACATTCTGGCCCAAAGCGTTGAATAGCTGCAAATGGGAAGGTGAGACCTATGGCGTGCCCACGAACAATGAATGCATGGCCATGATCATCAATAAGGAACTTTTCTCGAAGGTTAAGGCTGACCCCGAAAAAGGGCCTGCAACTTGGGATGAGGTGGTTGAAATCTCAAAGAAGATGAAGATGGATCTTGGGATTAGCGGTTTGGGCATGGTGGCGCGTTTGAATCATGGCAATACGCCTTTCCGCTTTATGCCATTGGTATGGGCACAAGGCGGCGGCGCGTTAGACGAAGCCGACGATAACCCGACCATGAAGAATATTCGCATCAATAGCCCCGAAACTCGCAGCGCCTTAGAGATGTATCGCAAGATGTATGTGGATGATAAATCGGTGCCACAAGGTGCGTTAGACAACACCCAAGGTGAAAACCAAGAGCTATTCATCAACGAAAAAATCGCTATGATGATTAGCCATCCAACTGAATATGCTGCAATTGTTGCCAAAAACCCAGCCATTGCCGCAAAGATGAATTATGTATTGATCCCGATGGGGGCCAAGCGCCGTGCCGCGGTGTATGGTGGTAGCAATATTCATATTTTCAAGAACACGCCCGATGCCGCAATGCCCGCCGTGCTTGAATATATTAAGACCCGCACCAACCCAGAATGGAGCAACAAACTGAACTGGCTGAGCAGCAACCCCGGCAACCGCGAAGGCTTTAAGCACCCCTTGTTCGAACAACGCAAGGCCGAAATCAAATTCTTGAATGTGACGACTGAGATGTTAAATCATGGTGTTCCATTCCCCGTCATTCCTGAGGCCACTGACATCATGAATTTGATTGTGCCAACCATGATTCACAATGCCCTGACTGGCAAGATGACGGTTGAAGCCGCCACTGACGACGCACATAAGAAGATCACTGAACTTTTTGCACGACGCAAATAATAGTACTAAGTGACTAGTGCTAAGTGCTAAGTAGCTATCCTACTTATAGCACTTAGCACTTTTTACTCAGCACCTAGCACTCAGCACTTTATTAATGCTAAAGCAAATCCGGAAGCACCGTTGGGATTATCCGTATCTGTTACCCGCGCTTGGCGTGATGGGGTTACTGATCGTTTACCCATTTTTTTATACCATTTTTCTTAGTTTTTACGATACACCTTCATCACGCCCCGAGATTTTTTTTGTTGGATTAGACAATTATCGTGAATTATTTAACGATGCGACATTTCAATTGGTGGTTAAAAATACGATTGTCTGGTCGGTATTTGGTACCCTTTGCCCATTTATTGTCGGTTTCTTAGCTGCATTATTGGTCAATCAAAAATTACGTGGGCTTAATTTTGCACGTGGGCTAATGATTGTGCCTTATGCGATGGGGTTTGTGCCAGCCTCACATGCCTGGCGCTGGATTTTACATGGCGATTTTGGGGTGATTACCGGAACCTTGCAATCACTCGGCCTTATCAAAGACTCGATTCCATTTTTACAACAAGCCTCACTTATCATGCCTTCACTCATCATGATCAACACATGGAAAAGTTTCCCCTTCGTTATGATCATGTTATATGCAGGCCTGCAAACTATCCCAGAGGCTTTGTATAAGGCTGCCCGTATCGATGGGGCAAGTTCATGGAGCCAATTTTGGGAGATCACCATTCCGCAACTGTCGAATGTGTTGATGGTGACGACCATGTTGTTATTTATCGGCAACATGAACCAATTTACCCTGATCGAGATTATGACTGGTGGTGGCCCAGCCTCATTGTCTGAGATCATCGTCACATGGATTTATCATGCCTCATTTCAGACCTTGCGCTTTGGTTTAGCATCGGCAGCGAGCGTGTTGTTATTTTTAGTGTTAATTGTGTTTAGCATTTTTTATGTTCGTGCACTCACCCGCAGTGCCGTACAAGGCGGGTAATCCATGACTCGAAAACAACGCAAAGCCCTCCATGCCACCGTCGTTTATGCGCTTATTATTCTTTTGTGTTTATTTGCGCTCATGCCGTTACTGTGGATGGCATCTACATCGTTTAAAACGTCAAGCGAACAATTTGTGTCGCCCCCGCGTTGGATCCCGCAAAACCCAACACTTGAGCATTACGCAAAAATCTTCTTCCCGACGCGCATTTCATCAGGTTCATTCCAAATTTACTTTTTTAACAGCCTCTTTATCTCGTTTATGACGACGATTTTGGCGTTAATTGTGGCGTTACCTGCGTCTTATGCATTTAGCCGTTTTTCATTTCCGGGCAAAGATGCAGCGTATTTTGCCGTGTTGGGGCGCAATATGTTCCCGCTCATCGTATTTCTCATCCCATTATTTAGCCTTATGCGTATTTTGGGTTGGATTAATACTTATACCGGGTTGATTGTGGCCTATATGACCTTTACTTTGCCTTTGGCAATTTGGCTGCTTAAAGGGTTTTTTGATGGTATTCCCACCGAATTGGAGAAGGCGGGCCGCATTGATGGCTGCACCCGTTTTGGCGCATTTATGCGGCTAATTGTGCCGTTGACCGCCAGTGGCATGACCGCTGCTGGGGTCAATACCTTTATTCAAGCATGGAATGAGTATGGCTTTGCACGCCAATTAACCGAAAGCGCCTCAATGCGCACTATTCCGGTTGGTTTAGCCTACTTTTTCACCGAAAACACCTCGGATTGGGGTGGTTTGATGGCTTCGGCATTTTTATTTAGCGTACCGGTAGTCATTTTGTTCATGATCATTCAACGTTTCTTTATTGCAGCGCTTACACAAGGAGCGGTTAAACAATAATGGAGTAAAAAGTGGAAAGTAAAAAGTGGAAAACAACAATATTGCTTTCCACTTTCCACTTTCCACTTTTTACTTTGCACTTTTTCCAATGGCAGAAGTCTCACTCAAAAACATAGTTAAACTTTATGGCGACGTACGTGCTGTTGACGGCGTGTCGCTTGATATCCACGACAAAGAATTTGTGACCTTGGTTGGGCCGTCGGGTTGCGGCAAAACAACCACCCTGCATATGATTGCTGGGCTAATCGAACTGGATGGTGGCGATATTTTGATTGGCAAAAACAATGTCAGCGAGCTTGACCCCAAAGACCGCGATATTGCAATGGTGTTTCAAAATTATGCGCTTTACCCGCACAAAAGTGTGCGCGATAATTTGATGTTTCCTTTGCGTATGCGCAAGATCGATAAAACGACCGCCGCGCAACGGGTCAGTCGCGCCTCAAAAATTCTCAGCATCGAACAATTACTTGATCGCAAGCCCAAACAATTATCGGGTGGGCAACAACAGCGCGTGGCATTAGGCCGCGCTATCGTGCGCGACCCAGCAGTATTTTTGATGGATGAACCCCTCTCGAACCTTGATGCTAAATTGCGGGTGCAAATGCGCACCGAGATTAAACATTTGCAGCAAGAGTTGCAAGCCACGATGATTTACGTCACGCACGATCAAATCGAGGCCATGACGATGAGTGACCGTATTGCGGTGATGGACAAGGGTAAGGTGCAACAATTTGGCTCGCCCGATGAATTATTTAACCGCCCCAATAATGTATTTGTGGCTGGTTTTATTGGCAACCCGCCTATGAACTTGATTCCGGCGCAGCTTGTGAGTGAAGGCGGCAGCAAAAAATTGCGCATGGGCCAAATTACTTATTCACCTCAAACAGGGCACGTGCATGATTTGATGAATAAAGCCGCAGGTGAGAAAGTGATTGTCGGGTTACGCAACACTGCCATTCAAATGGTTGCGCCCGGCACGGCAGGCAGCATTTTGACCGAGGTTTACACGGTTGAGCCGACAGGCGATGTGACGTATGTGCAAACTAATATCGGTGACAAAATGTGCACCATCAGCAGCCCCGATGTCGCCTATCGTGGGCGTTTGGGTGATCCACTCACCCTGCGCATTGATGAAACCCGCCTCTATTTATTTGATGACCTGAGTGGTAAGGCAATTTGGTAAATGAAATGGCGCTTGTGAATCGTCTGTGTGGAGGGTATCTGTCAACCAAGCGCCATCTTTGATCTTCCTGTTTCGAATGGGCTTTTGAGGTCAATTTGTCAGCCTGAATTAGGCGACTCAAGGTCATAGAGTGTATTGGGTGATGCCACCCAGATCGAGTAGGGCATGATTTAGTAATGTAATTTAGTGGTTTTATTAGTGGTTTTAATTGAGGTGATTTTTGGGCGTGGCGCATATTGCCAGTGCCAATATTGGCAAATGTGCAGCTATAACCAGCGTGATTAATGGCTTGTCCTTAATGGGTTCAACAAGCCTTACATTATGTCCTTCAATCATAGGAATTAAATGTGAAACTTTAACCCATTTCAATTTCATTTCGCACCCGCTCCCACCGAAACGCTTCTAAACGATCCGGCTGATCAAAAAAATATTCCTCTAAATATGGCTCTATTTCGGTGCGCCAAATACTTTCGATCTCGCGGCGCAATTCAGGTTGCAAAAAAAAGCTCACCCCCAACACATAATGTGGGTTGTCGATGTGTCGATTTAGCCGCTGCAATACCGCAATCAAGCCATCAGGTTTAAAGCCATCGGCAAATTGGGCCTGATACCCGCGCAGCACCTCATCATTGGGCTGAAGCGCCAAAAACGCAAAACGCCGTCGCAAGGCATGATCAACCAGCGCAATTGAACGATCCGCCGTGTTCATTGTGCCCAATATGATGACATTATCGGGGATGCTAAACGCCTTGCCGCTCGCTAACGTAATCGATTGATTGCGATATTCGAGCAAAAACATCAGCTCGCCAAACACGCGGCTGAGATTGGCGCGGTTGATTTCATCGATAATCATGACGCAGACACCACTACGCTTGCTAGCGTGTTTGCAAAAATTGACAAATGCGCCATCGATCATCGGATAGTCAAGCGCTCCTTGATAGCTGCGCGGGCGTATTCCTTGTACAAAATCTTCGTAGGCATAGGCCGGATGAAACTGCACCATTTCGACCAACCCGTTACCCCCGCCCACCAAATGTCGCGCCAAGGCCTGCGCTAAATAGGTTTTACCTGTGCCGGGCGGGCCATAAAAAATGGCTTGGCCTTTACGCACAATCGCATTTTTCCATTGCGTTAAGGTGGCAGTGGGCATATATGTCTCGTTCGCACATACATCGAGCGAATATTCGGGTTGAATGTGGCTGACATCACCCATGCTTAAGTCGTTTTCACTCGATTCTATCTGTTGTGTGCTGGGCCACAACAGCAAAGTCTCAAACAAGTCTGCATCAAGCTCAATTAAGGTGCGTTGCCAGCCGGGTTGATTCACCTCTCGCCCAATCTGGTCATCCCACTGCACCTTTAATCGGTGGCGGTGGGTATTGGCTTGGGCCGCGTAATAATAGGCCCCAGTGACCGTGCCAATGCCCAGCACCATCGATTTACCACGATTGGCGACCACCCGATCCCCAATTTGAATATTACGAAATCGCCAAACTTGCTCCATACCGCCTTTGGCAAAATGCTCAGCATCGCGCTCGATCAAGGCGGCCATTCGTTGCTCAAATTCAACCCGTGTTGCTTCGTGCAAATCTCCCAGTTCATCCCAGCCAATGGCGATAAACCCGCCGTGTAGACACTCGGCCCATTGCCACGCCCCATCGCCGGGGCTTATTTTCCAATAGCGGGTGGGGCGGTGAAGGGGCGAGCTTGATTGATTGACGATATAAGGTGTATTTTGTTCTTTTAGCGTTGTCGTCGTTTCAATTTTTGCCTCATGTTTTGGTGCATAGGCGGCATATAAAAATAGTGCAATTTCATTGGTGCTCCAGCCATCAAATTCGGAGTGTTGTTGAATGGCGTGTAAGAGCGCCCGATTCAGTTGCACCCGCCCATAATCGCGCACACTGCTTTCGGCTATGCTAAATGCCCGCAAAAAATGCTGTAAATGCGTGCGTGACACAATCGGCAAAATGCGGCTGGGGAAATAAATATGCAAGGCTTTGACCAACACCACTTTTTCGCGCAATAATGAAATCGTATCCATTTCGGCCCAACGGTTATCGCGGGCATTGGCAAAGGCTTGCACAAATGCGCCGCGTAGCGCCACCCATGCTGTTTCAACATCAGCAAATTGGGCAGGGTAATGCCATTTGCCATCCTTTTGTTTATAAATAAGGGGGTGTTTTGCGTTGCGCGTACCCATTGGTCCGAGCGCCTTGCTTTTAAACTCGAGCCAATAACAAAAAGTGGGGTTCGGTTGATCGGTGCCGAGTGGGTAGCGAGCCAACGGCAATGTTGCCCATTGCTCTAATGGAAATGCGCGTAAAATGTCGCGTCTTTCGGCTTCGGCTTGGTTGAGGCGGGTGGTGGCTGTGTTTGGCAAATAATGCTTGAGTGCAGTTGCAAACACAGCGGGTAGGCTCATATGGCTAGTTAAAAATCGGGTTTCTGAAAGAAACCCGATTTTTAAAACGATCTTAGTTTTTGTCTTTTTTATCACTTAGGGTGCTACGTCCGGGCAGTTTGTCGCCCAATTGACGCAGGGCACGCCTGAATCGTGTGCGGGCTTTTGACCCATTAAAGACAGCCCGATTAATTAATTGTTTGGTTTTGCTGCTGGGGTGCTGCACATCCCAAATAATGGCAATGGCCCCCCATGCCAAACCCGCGCCAAACCCAACCAAAACCGTTTTATCGTTTGAGCGTAACCGCCCTTGTTCAACAGCTTCGCAAATGGCTAATGGCACCGAGGCTGCACTGGTATTGCCATATTTTTCAATATTAACAAACACTTTTTCCATCGGAATGCCCAATACTTTGGCAGATGATTCGATAATGCGAATATTGGCTTGATGTGGGATAAGTACATCGACTTGACCAGCTCGCCAGCCGACCTTGTTCATCACTTCTTTGACGGCTGCGGGCATGGCACGGGTGGCAAATTTATACACTTCGCGCCCGTTCATTACCAAATGGCGTTTGTCGTTTAAGTACAGATCTTCGCCGCCTGAGCCGTCTGCGTATAGCACCGATGCCAAAATCCCACCCGGTTGATCGCTGCCCCGCACGATAACAGCGCCAGCCCCATCCCCAAATAATACTGCTGTCCCGCGATCTTCTAGGTTCATCATTGACGACATCTTTTCGACACCAATTACCAATACACAATTTTTGCTGCCTGCCTTGATCATATCGCCTGCCATGGCCAAGCTATACACAAAACCTGAACAAGCGACAACCAAATCAACTGCCCCAGCATGAGGGATGCCTAAACGGTCTTGCACAATACAGGCAGTGGCCGGAAAAATGGCTATTGCGGTTGCCACAATGACCATATCGATTTCGCTAACCGACAAACTGGCGTGATCGATTGCCGCTATTGCCGCTGCTGTTGCCATATCGGCTAATGTTTCATCTTTGCGTGCCCAATGCCGTGCACCAATGCCTGATCGGCTGCGGATCCATTCGTCATTGGTGTCCATCATCGCAGCCATTTCATCATTTGTTAGAATACGTTCGGGCGTATATTTGCCCCAGCCGATAATATGTGCGTATTTCATTTTGTAATGAATGCTAAGTGTTAAATAGTTATACTTAACACTTAGCACCTGCAGCTTAGAACTTCTTAAAGATCAAAGTGGCATTGTGTCCGCCGAAGCCAAACGAGTTTGACATAGCAACGGTGACAGGCATTTTCAAGGCCTGATTGGGCACATAATTTAAATCGCAATCTGGGTCGGGGGTGCTAAAGTTGATAGTGGGGGGCACAATGCCATGGGTGATTGCCCCGATGCAACCGACCACATTAATGGCACCGGCTGCGCCCAACAAATGCCCGACTGCGCCTTTGTTAGAGCTAATCTTGACATCATAAGCTGCCTCGCCCAAAGCAAATTTAATGGCCTTGGTTTCGCTGGCATCATTAAGTGGGGTGCTGGTTCCGTGTGCGGCAATGTAGTCAATCTCTTTGGCCTGCAAACCGGCTTGGCGCATCGCCAAGCGCATCGACATGGCTGCGCCATTGGGGTCGGGCGCGGTGATGTGTTTGGCATCGGCAGTTGAGCCATAACCCACCACTTCGGCATAAACTTTTGCGCCACGGGCTTGGGCGTTTTCTAATAATTCAAACACATAAATGCCAGCACCTTCACCTGTCACAAAACCGCTGCGGGTTTTATCGAAGGGGCGGCTGGCATGTTTGGGGTCATTGTTATAGCCAGACAATGCGCCCATATTGTCAAATGCCACTAACGGGAAAGGCAATACTGAGGCCTCAAGCCCCCCAGTGATGACAATTTTAGAGCGCCCAGCTCGAATCATTTCAAAGGCCTCACCCATGGCGTTGTTGGCGCTGGCGCAGGCAGTGGTCACATTAAAATTTGGCCCACGCGGGCCAAACATAATGCTGATGAGGCCGGCTGCGCCGTCAGGCATCATCATTGGCACAGTGTATGGGCTAACCCGACGTGGCCCACGTTGCATCATGACTGCAAATTCGCCGATGGTGGTGCCAACCCCACCAATGCCGCTGCCTGTCACCACGCCAATATCGGCGGCATTCGATTCGTCGATCTTCAAACCAGAATCAGCCAAAGCCTCTTTGGCGGCGGCTAATGCCAATTGTTGGCTGCGGTCCATGCGGCGGGCTTCTTTTACCCCAAAATGAGACACTGGGTCAAACCCTTTTACTTCACCTGCAATTTTGACAGCGATGTCTTTGGTGTCGAACAAACTAATATAATCAAGGCCTTGTTTGCCTGTGACCAGTCCATCCCATGTTTCGGTTACGGTGTTACCAATTGGGCTAATACAGCCCATGCCTGTAACAACCACGCGTCGGTGGTTGTAGTTGATGCTTTCACTCATGACCTCTAATTTTACCGATAATTTTTTGACAATATTGGTATTGGTTATAGATATACTCCGCACGGGTAAAAATTGCGGAATGCCGATTTCACTATCCCTCCTCAAGCGTAGCTTGAGGAGGGATAGTGAAATCGGCGAAAACCTCATTTTGAGGTTCTGCTCAGTAATTAGCATACAATAAATGGTAAATGATTCAGATCAGCATGTATCATGCTGATCAAATAAAATACCATGATTAAAATTGCAGAAATGCTTCCCCCGACACCATCGATGCTGTGGAAACTCAGCAAACAAGCCGGTATTGATTATGCCGTTGGCGGCATCCCATTCGGAGACAAACTTCTTGGAACAGATGACGTTCCATGGGGGTATATGCCTATGTTACGGGCTAAGCAGCGTTACGAAGACGCAGGTTTTAAACTTGAGGTGATCGAATCTCGCCCACCCATGAATAATGCCAAGCGCGGCTTGCCGGGTGGCGAAGAAGAGATTGATACCGTTTGCACCCTAATCGAAAGTATGGGCAGGCTTGGTATCCCGGTTTATTGTTATGAGTGGATGACCGACTTTAATTGGATGCGCACCAGCACCAGCACCCCATCACGCGGTGGTTCAGTCGTTACTAGCTTCGATAATAGTTTGATGAAAGATGCCCCGCCCACCGAGCAGGGTCATATTTCTGAAGAAAAATTGTGGGAGACGCTCAAGCATTTCTTAGAACGGGTATTGCCCGTAGCTGAAAAGTGGAATGTAAAGTTGTCGATGCACCCTGATGACCCGCCATTGTCGCCCATTCGTGGGGTGGGGCGTATTATGCGCAGTGTTGACAATTTTCAGCGTTTGCTGGATCTCGCAGATAGCCCTATGAACACCATTACGATGTGTCAAGGAAATTTCACACTTATGACCGATGACTTACCCGGCGTTATCCGTAAATTTGGTGCAATGAACAAAATTAGTTTTGTGCATTTCCGCGATGTGCGTGGCACCCCAGAGAAATTTGAGGAAACATGGCATGATCAAGGCAAAACTGATATGCTGGCGTGTATGAAGGCCTATCATGATATTGGTTTTGATGGGGTGTTGCGCCCCGATCATGTGCCAACGGTTGAAGGCGACAGCAACGAAAATGCCGGTTACTCGGCTTTTGGGCGGCTTTATGCCATTGGTTATATTCGTGGTTTGCGCCAAGGCGTTTGGGGGAAGTAGTCGGTAGCCAGTAGTCAGTAGTTCGGATTGGTTTTTAGCAGGCAAAATCTTATTGTCATCTTGAGTGATCTGACTGCTGACTACTGGCTACTGACTACTAATGACTGTTATGAGATTAAAAAACAAAATTGCTGTTGTCACTGGCGCAGGCAGTGGCTTTGGCGAGGGTATGGCCCGCCATTTTGCTGAGCATGAGGCTACTGTGGTAGTGGCAGATGTGGTCGAGGCTGCCTCTAATCGCGTGGCTGATGAGATTCGGGCCGCCGGTGGTAAGGCTATTGCCATGACAATGGATGTAAGCAAAAATGTATCGGTGGCGGCGGCGGTCAAAAGCATTGTGGCCCAATGTGGCGGCATTAATATTTGGGTTAACAACGCTGGCATTTCACATAAAAATGGCCCTATGCTCAATGTTGATGAGGCGACATTTGACCGCGTGTATGCTGTAAATGTAAAAAGTATCTATCTCAGCGCCATGCATGTTGTGCCGGTTTTTCGTATGCTTGGGAACGATGGCAACCCACGTGGCGGCGTGTTTTTAAACATTGCCTCAACCGCTGGTGTGCGCCCACGCCCGGGCCTAACTTGGTATAACGGCACCAAAGGTGCAGCGATTACCCTCACTAAGTCGATGGCAGTAGAGCTTGCGCCCGACAAAATTCGGGTGAATGCCATTAACCCTGTGGCGGGCGATACCCCTCTGTTAAAACAATTTTTACCAGGCGACGACACCCCTGAAATACGTCAAAAATTTATCAACACCATCCCGCTTGGGCGTCTTAGTCAACCGATTGATATTGCGCGGGCCGCACTCTTTCTTGTCTCTGACGATGCTGAATTTATCACTGGCGTATGTATGGAAGTAGATGGTGGACGTTGTATTTAAGATAGTTGTGATTTGGGATTTACCGTTAGTGAACTGGTCATGTGGTTGATTGGTTGATTGGTTGATTGATCACTCACAAGTCATGAGTTAACAACCAATCA
This sequence comes from Chloroflexota bacterium, assembly GCA_018969115.1. Lineage (GTDB taxonomy): Bacteria > Chloroflexota > Anaerolineae > J036 > Brachytrichaceae > AQU-03. The sequence goes on from JAGWYZ010000047.1 coordinate 14,118, forward strand.
ACCAGCGCACCAAGCAAGCAACCGCAATTGTCTACTTAGGGCACTATCGTAAATCGTAAATCGCAAATTGCAAACCTAAAATGATAGATATTACAAAATTACCGATGCGTGTTGCAATTGGGCAAGTGAATGAATTGACCGAAGAGTTTCTCACTTTTGCCAAACAATTGGGTCTGCAAGATGTGCAGATGAATTTGTATAACTTGCCGCCCGATATGAAAGATACCGGGCGGCTTGAATTTCATGATTTGCTCAAGCTTCATTCGCGGGCAGCCGAGCGTGGTTTACGCCTGATTGCCATCGAGAATGTGCCTATTCGTTTTTACGACAAAATCATGTTGGGTCAAGCGGGGCGTGAGCAGCAGCTCGAAAATATGCAAGAGAGCATTCGTAACCTTGGCCGAGCCGGTATTCCTATTTTTGGCTATCATTTTATTAGCACTGGTGTTTGGCGCACTGGTTGGGATACCCCTATTCGTGGCGGCGCGATTTCGAATTCGTTTAAGCTTGAATTGGCCAAACATGCGCCTTTGTCGTATGACCGTATTTATGATGAAGACGAAATGTGGGCGAATTACGATTGGTATATGCAGCGAATTTTGCCGGTGGCCGAAGAATATAACGTGCGCATGGCGTTGCATCCCGATGACCCGCCAGTGCCGATTTTAGGGGGGGTGCCGCGGCTGTTTCGCAATTTTGCTAACTTCAAACGTGCCTTAGAGCGTCACCCCAGCCGTATGCATGGCCTTGATTTTTGTCATGGTTGTTGGAGCGAAATGCGTGGTGGGGCTGGCGTATTGGAGGCTGCCGAATATTTTGGGGCGCAGGGGCGCATTTTTTATGTGCATATGCGTGATGTGAAAGGTGGGTGCGACGACTTTACCGAGTGTTATATTAACGAAGGCAACAGCAATATTTTTAAAGTGATCTTGAAATTGCGCGAGGTTGGGTTTAATGGCTTTATGATCGATGACCATGTGCCGCATATGGTGAATGACTCATCGTATGGGCATCGTGGTCGCGCTCACGCCACTGGCTACATTACAGCCATGCTCGATGCTGTGAATGTGGTTTCACCAATCAAAGACCCAATGCTTGTGCAGCCTGCACCTGTGGCGGTGGCGGCGGCCCCCAAAGCAATATCGGCTAAAAAAAGCAGCGCTAAAAAGTCAAAAGATACGCCACCTAAATTTAGTGTAAATGCCAAAGCCATGAAAGAATTGCCAACCGAACCGATGATTAAGGGCGGTGGGCGTTTGCGATTTGGGGTCAAAATATGATTAATTGTGATACGGCATGGGTTGATTTTTGGGATTTTCCCTTGGCCAATCAAATTATTAATCATGTTGGCAAACGCTATGTTATGGCAAAATCGGGTCAGCATATTTGGCGTAATTCAGACCCTTCGCCCAATTGGCCGGGGTATCGAGATTTGATCTATTGGCAATCGCCAGATGGTGATAATAATTTTGTTGCGATTGAATATGAAGTATGCAAGCGTGATCATGGGCAATTAATTCAATTGCAATATGGTGGAAATACGCCAACGACTTCTATCTTTCGATACCTTTCGCCGGGTCATGCCGCCGCGCGTCAGCCCGGCTTTTTTTACCCGACTTTGGCCCCTTGGCAAGGGGTGAGTTACACTGAAATGTGGCGCAACGCTAACCCAAACGATAAAGAGTATATGGCGATGGTGCGTGAAGGCTTAGACGAAGCTAGCGTATTTGGAATGTTGGGCCAAGTGCCGGTTGCCCAACGTATTTTTGCAGAACGTTTCAATTATGGCGTTGAAGCTACGGTAGTTTACCAATGCTATTTGCAACAAGAAAATGGCTTTAGACAATGTGGCGTTGAAGTATGTATTTATCTCACTGGATATCAGCTGCCCCCCTCAGACGGCCCACCAGAAGCGGCGCGACATTATTTGCGTAACGGCGAAATTATTTGGTCACTATATATGCCGATTCCACCTACTCAATTTTTGCCCGGCAACCCAAATTTCGAAGATGAAATACGATTTTGGGGACGGCAAGTGTTGAATAAAATGGATTTTTGTATTTATGAAGGTATTTACAACGTAAATGGCTCTGTCGTTGCCGACGATGGTAGTTAAGAGAGTGTTTCTTAAATCAAATTTCACTTTTTTGTCAGCTGAAATTACGTGGTTTTATCAAATCAGAGCGCATATTTAGACAAAACGAATGCCGAAATCCCTATCTCAGCGTTGTTATGGGGCGGCAAAGCCGCCCCATAACAACGCTGAGATAGGGATTTCGGCGAAAAATTGTTTTAAGAAACACTGTCTAAGAGTAATGTGCTATTTTGGGGCATATTTCTGCTTAAATATGCCCCAAAATAATGTTAACGCCCGATGTACGCCGTTTGAAGCCACGAAACCTGTCATTTGACAGGCGACAAATTATGTGGCTCGGCTACAATGCACCTGTGCGATATTTTGGTGTTTCATCACGTAGGTTTAAGTCAGCCCTGCTTTGCGTGGGCATGGGATTGGGCATCGTATTGTCAAGTGCATGTTCGTTTTCTGGGCGAAGCCGCGTGCCACAAGATTTAAGCAAGCCTGCGCCGACACCTGTTGTTGCCGAGGCAGTTGTGCCGCCAGCACCGCCCGACGCGACGCGTGGGGCCAAGATTTATGAGGAGAAATGCGCGGCTTGTCATGGTGCGGCGGGTGATGGCAACGGCCCGCAAGCCGCTGCCATTCGTGCCCAAGGCAAGCAAGTGGCAAACCTCATCGACCCAGCTAAAAACCGCGCAGTCAAACCCAGCGATTGGTATCAGGTGGTGAGCAATGGTCGGCTGCAAAATTTAATGCCGTTATTTAGTGGCTCACTCAAACCACAAGAGCGCTGGGATGTGTTGGCCTATACTTGGGCGCTGGGTACGCGCCCAAACAATATTAGCGCAGGTAAAACCCTATTTGAGGCACAATGTGTGCAATGCCACACCACTGCCTCGCTCGGCAAGCCTGAAATTTTAGCGCGTAGCGCCTTGAATGATACATTGGCGGCGATGGCCAAGGGCGAGCACCACCGCGCAAATGCCCAGTTGACTGAAGCCCAGCGTGGGTATTTGACCGATTATGTGCGAAGTTTGGCCTATCAATATGCCGATCCGGTTGCGATTAAAGATGCTGCCCTGAAAGGTGATGGCATATTGGCTTGGCAAGTGAGCAACCAAACGCCGGGTGCACGATTGCAGCCCAATTTGCCGGTTACCTTACATGTTTATGATGCCACAAGCGAGGTGTTTACCCGCACGGCAGTGACCTCGGACAATGGTTTGGCCCAATTTTCCCAATTGCCAGCACGCCGCGATTATTTTTATGAGCCGGAAATTGTTTATAACGGCGCTCGTTTTTTTGGCGCACCGGCTCAAATTACCACCACCAATCTTGCCCCGCGCCCATTTGCCATTTATGAGGTGACCAATGACGCCAGTGTGATCTCGATTTCAGATTTTCATTATTTTGTGCAAGATGCCGACGAAGGCAAATTGAGCATTGCCGAAGTGTATAGCGTGGACAACCGTAGCGACCGTGCATACGTGGCAAAAACGCTACAGTCTTTGCGCTTTGCGCTGCCCTCCGATGCCACCAATATTCGTTTTGATGGCCCCGGCATTGGTGCCCGTTTTATGCGCGATGGTGATATTTTGATCGATATGGATGCGGTTATACCGGGTGCACGCGCCAGTAGCTTAACGCTCATTTATGATATTCCTTATCGCAATAACAAAATTATTGAGCGCGAGATGTTTTATCCGCTGCAAAAATGGGATGTGGTGTTGCCGAGCAAAGAACTACGGGCAACCGGGGCGGGTTTGGTTGATCGTGGCCCTCAGCAGGTACAAAATACCACGTTTAATTTGTTTGTAGCCGACAAAGGGCTGGTTGCGGCGGGCAAAATACGCTTTGAGTTGATTGGGCAGCCGCGGGCCGCCGCTGTACCCGGCTCCGACAATTTATCAATTGGGATCGGCGTTGGTTTGTTGGTGTTATCGCTAGGGTTGCTTTATTTGGCTGTTTTGCGTGGTCGGGTGCTAAGGGCGGGGGTGTCACCGGCGATTAGCGGCGATAAAGTAGTGCGCCAAGCCTTGTTACAAGCGGTTGCCGATTTAGATGACGACTTTGAGGCGGGCAAATTGGCTGAGGCCGATTATCATCAGCAACGCGAGGCGCTTTTATCGCACTTAGCGCCATTGAAAAAAGGTAAAAACAAATGACGTTGCTTGTCGCTCGTGACCTGAGCAAATTGTATGGGATGCGCCCAGTCTTGCGTGGGGCATCGATGACGCTGCAAGCGGGTGATTTTGTGGCGTTGTTAGGTGCAAATGGCGCTGGCAAAACTACCCTCATTCGCATTTTGGCGACTTTGATGCGCCCAGATCGCGGCGAAATAAGCATTTGTGATACCGATGCCATGAAACACCCAGACCGCGCGCGTCGTTTTATCGGCGCGGTTATGCATCAGCCGATGTTATACCCAGACCTTACGGCCCGTGAAAATTTAGAATTTCATGCGCGTTTGCATCAATTAACTGCCAAAAATTTAGGGCGTATCGAAACCTTATTGGCCGAGGTTGAATTGGGCAAACGCGCCAATGAACGGGTGCGTACCTTTTCACGCGGTATGCAGCAGCGGCTTACCATTGCGCGGGCGCTGTTGCATCAGCCGGCCTTGCTGTTGTTAGATGAGCCATTTACCGGCCTTGACCAACATTCTGCCGACATTTTGTCGGGGTTGCTCAATCGCCACGCCCAAAGTGGTGCGGCGATTTTGATGGCAACCCACGAGCTTGGGCGCGGTATGAGTGGTGTAACGCACCGGGTGGTGATGGAAAATGGCAAGGCCATTGCTAAACATGCTTAGTGCGCGTCCTCAGACGCGCACTAGGCTATTGTCTCGTTGGCATTAATGCGCATGTGCGTCTAACACGCTGCGGCGGCGCTCAATAAATTGCCCGACAGCTTCGACCAACATGCTGCTTTCGGTCTCGCCGACTGGCAGGCTGAGGTTGATCATGTTGCGGCGGGCGGTCCAAATGCCTTGCTCAAGCATGTCCATAAAAAACAATTCGCGCAGGCGCAGGTCGCTTTTGGCGACATCAGCCGGGGCAAGAATGGGGTCTGAGCTGAAATGGGCGTTCATCATTGTGCCGATGCCGCTAAATTGCATGCCTACTTCTTCGCGCTGACACAATTCATTTAACTGGGTGCGCAGGGCATCACCTTGTTTGTTAAAGCTGATGGCAGTTTCGGGGGTGTAAATTTCGGTCATGGCGGTGTAACCGGCATTCATGGTCAGCACATTGTTGTTAAACGTGCCAGCGTGTGATAAGGCATCGGGGCGGGCGGGGTCATATAGCGCCATTACTTTGGCGTTGCCACCAAAGGCCCCAAACGACATGCCGCCGCCAATATATTTGCCGAGTGTGGTGAGGTCGGGCAAAATATTGTGCACAGCTTGCAAACCGCCGGGTGACAAACGCGAGGTCATCACCTCATCAAAAATGAGCAGGCTGCCGCAGGTGTTGGCGGCGCGGCGCAAATAGGCCAAAAAGTCGTGGCTGGCGGGAATACACCCGCCGCCGCCCATCATTGGCTCAAGAATGATGGCGGCCAATTGCTCGCCATATTCGGCCAGCACGGCTTGGGTGCCGGCGATGTCGTTATAGGGGGCCAGCACCACCTCAAAGGGCGCATTGGGTGGGGCGCTGGGCACATTGCCACCAAACGACAACACCCCGCCGTGATAGCCGCCTTTAAAGGCCAAAATTTTGTTGCGTTTGGTAAAGGCGCGGGCGGCGGCCAAGGCCATCAGGTTGGCTTCGGTGCCGCTGTTGGTAAAACGCACCAGTTCGATCGAGGGGAATCGCTGGCATAACACTTGGGCCAATTTGGCTTCGGCGACATTATGCCCGCCGAGGTTGATGCCGCCGTCGAGTGCCTGCACAATGGCTTCGCGGATGCGCGGGTTGGAGTGTCCATAAATGCCAGCGGTATATTCACCGAGCAAATCGAGATACTTGTGCCCATCTAAATCCCACAGCCAACAATCTTGGCCGTGGGTGATGGTAACGGGGAAGGGTGCAAAATACAGCACGGTGCGGGTGTTGCCGCCCGGCATCACCTTGCTGGCGGCTTGGTTTTGGGCCAAGCTGTTGGGGTTTTGGGCGGTGAATTGGGCTTGCGCCGCCTTTAATGCGGCATCGAGATCGTGAGAGTGGGTAGCGTTACTCATGTAAATATAGTATCACAAGTGGGGGAGTTCACACGGGGATCAATCCTCGCTAAGCTTTACCGCATCATTGACACTTAGCACTTGTTACCGATACCCCATCCATTTTGAAATCTATAGTGCAGCATATCAATGGGTAAAAATCCGTTGATTTTATTTGCGGGCAAAGACTAAAAATGGCCCATTTTCGCCAGAGTAGGCATAGTTGGCCTCGACCCAAGTGTTGATGCTGGGCTGGCTTTTCCACGATTCGATAAATTTGGCTTCGGGCCAAGGGAAGCCATCGCGGCTGAGGATGAAGAATTTGGGGCGGCTGCGTTGTAGATCGGCGAGCAGTTGCGCGGTGTAGCGCTTTCGAATTTCGTCATCACCGGCCTCATCGACCCAACGCATGTAGGGAAAACGGGCAGCGTTGGGGCGTTCGGCGAGGGCGTAGAGGGCGGGCACATCGCTGTAGATGAAGATGCTATCGTTGGGGCTGGTATTGTCGCGCACAAAACGCGCCAAATTGTCGTAATCGGCTAAGGCTGATTCACTGACGGTTTGGGCGATGGGTTTGCGTTGAACGATGACATTGTCGTAGGCATCGCGCAGCCAAGGCCACATGGCCGCGACCAGGCCGAAGCAAGCCAAAGCCATTAGGCCGAAGATGCTGCCCATTTGTAACTGTGCCCAAGCTTTGGGGTGGGGTGTTGTAATGGGCAATGCGGCGGCGCTGGCAAGCAACGCCATGGCGGGCAGCCAAATGACAAAATGGTAACGATAAGAATGGCCTTGCCAAATATTGAGGCCGATGACGATGGCGAGATAGGCAAGGGCGATGAGGGCTAGGCGGCGATATTGGCTTGTGCGCAAACCACGCAGCAGGCCTAGCCCCATCAACCCAAAAATAAAGGGGTAGCCGCGCCCTAAAATATCCCATTGCAATACGGTGGCTTTCCAGCCAGCGGTAGGGGTGTTGCCATGGCTGACGAAGGCCTTGATCTCGACCCAAAACAGGCCGGTCAGCCATTCCCAGCGGTGGGCCAGCGGCACATTATTAAAGGTGGCGATGTCGTATTGCACATGCAACCACCAGTCTGCCAATGCCCCATTCAGTGCAAAGTAAATGAGGCCGAAGGCGATAGGCAGGCTGAGGCCAATCAGGATTTTAGCGTTGGGATTGGGGGTTAGGGATTGGGGATTGGAAGGCGGGGATTGGAGGGTCGTGAGGTGGGGTTTAGCGATGAAAAGAAGCAGGCTGAAAATGGCGAAGGGGTATTTGAACCAGAAGAGCAGACCGCAGCATAGACCCGCAAGCACGGACGCGAAGCGGTGTTTGTGGGTGAGGCTGAGTAAGGCCAGCACAAAAAACAAGTTGGCGAAGCCCTCGGCTTGCACGGTGGCCCAATAATTGAGGCTGGCGAACATCAGCCAATAGAGGGTGGGAGCGATGAAGGCGGCAAGCCTGCCAAACATGCGCCGTGCCAGCAATCCTAGCGTTAGTGCCGTCAGCGCTTGCCACATTAATTCAAAGGTGTGAATGGTAGCCGCAGACGATGACAGGCTGCGCGGCAATGTCAGCAGCAGCGGCAAGAGTGGCCCGCGCACCTCCCAGCAATCTCGATACATCACCCCGCCGCGCCGAATGACATCGGCACAAGCCGCAAATGCGCCCTGGTCGAACCACAGCGGGTAGAGCAATTGCGGCAACGCCACACCTATGAGCAAGAATGCCGCGCCGATGGTGCAGAAAATACGAATAGCCATGATTTTTGTTTGTTTGGTCGAGCGTGAAGCGTGAAGCGTTGAGGGTTGAGAGTGGCACGGACTCTCAACCCTCAACGCCTAGCAAATATCGTTTACGGTTGCGGGTGATGCTGAACCAGAGTGTGAAGATGCGGCTGATGCCGTGCCACGCCTCTTGAAATGACATTTTAGATTCGCCACTGCCGCGGGCGGGCAAAATAATGCCGACCTCGTGGATGGCGAAGTGGTTGACGTGGAGCGCATATAAACTCTCGAAGAAAAAGCCGTAGCCACGCGCCTGTACGAGGTCAAAGAGTTGAAGTGGAATTTGCTTGAGGCGATAACGGCGATAAGCCGATGAGGCATCGTAAGGCATATTGAGAAAAGTGCGGGTGAGGGTATGCCCGCCATAGGTCATGATGCGCCGCAGCCATGTCCACTCATCTAAACTGTTGCGTTTTAAATAACGTGACCCCACTGCCACCGATGCATTGGCTTCGGCTAAGAATTCGGGGATGTATTCGGGCGGATGGGTGCCGTCGCAATCCATGGTGATGAGCGTATCGTAACCATGTGCATAGGCATAACGAATGCCGACCTGATGCGCCGTGCCGATGCCCTCTTTGCCAGCGCGATGGATGACATGAATATGTGGGTATTGCGCCGCCAGTTGGTCGAGCGCTTCACCCGTGCCGTCGGGTGAGTTGTCATCGACAAACAAAATATCGGCGATGACGGGTGTAGGCTGATGCTCACGCAAGGCGTTGAGTTGTTGACACAATCGGGCCACATTGCCGCGTTCGTTGTAGGTTGGAATGAAAATCAGGATGCCCATCAGGTTGCGCTTATGCGCTTTTGGCGCGCATGCACAATTTTAGCGCATCTAATTTACGATTTCTTCACGATCGCAATTTATCGGTACTTTATCTTGTGGTTACACGCTATTAAACCCAGTGTGTGAGCCACCCAATTTAACCCAATACCTTCGCCAGCTCGCCCATGAATTTCACGGTCTAAAAATTTCAAGCACGCTTAATGTGTTTAACGTCTTTGTTTGTTTCAGACCGCAAAATTCACCGACAGGCAATCGCAAATGGGCGATGCTGTGGTGATGTCATTGACAGCCTATAATATAGTAGCCATGTCGTATAATTGCTGCGTAATCCCTGTCATGCGCGTTTTGCGGCAACAGAATGCTGCAAGCATCCTGTTGCCCTCTA
>JAGWYZ010000322.1 GCA_018969115.1 Chloroflexota bacterium
TTCACGTGCCGGTTTAAAGTATTCGCGGTAAAAACGCAAGCTACGGTCAGCCGGAGCCATAAACCGCACCCGCGATAGCACGATCGAATGTGGGAATTCGCGCTCAGTTTGCCCACCCACCAACGTTAGGCGATAACGACTGGTGGTGACATTGCTATTGGCATCTACCCGCATATCTTCACGGTAACGCAAACGCGATTTTTCTTCGGCAAAATAAAAATAAGTGTCATATTGTTTATAGTGCACATGCCGCACCACCGTAATTTCTTTATCGTTGTTAATAATATCGATTAACGGTTGAATATCGCTGACGCGGGCTTTCACTTGCACTTCAAACGATTTTTCTTGTTGCACACCACTAATGGCGGCCAATTTACGCAACACATCGCCCTCACGCTCGGCCAAAAAGTCGCTAATTCGCCGCGCCATGGCATTCGATTCAGCCCTAATCTTGGCCTCGTCTACTGTCAATAATGCACGATCACGCATCAAAAATTTGCCATTCACCATCGTGTCACGCACATCGGCGGCCTTGCCGGCATACACCAATTGGGTATAAATGGCATTGGGGTCACGCAAGTAAAAAGCTGGGGTATTGTGCAAAGTGTCCAAATTCACCACAATCAAATCGGCACGTTTGCCCACCTCAAGCGACCCGGTAATCTGCTCAATATGACATGCCCGTGCCCCACCGATGGTCGCCATCGCCAACGCAGTTTTAGCCGGTATTGCCAATGGGTTGCGGGTGTGCCCCTTGGCCAACAGCGCCACCAGCCGCATTTCCTCAAAATGATCAAGGTCGTTATTACTGGCAGGGCCGTCGGTGCCAATGCCCACCATCACGCCAATATCCAGCATATCTTGGGTGTTGGCAATGCCACTGGCAAGCTTAAGGTTGGCAGTGGGGTTATGACTGATACTAGCCCCAGCATTTTTGAGCACCCGCATTTCGCTTTGGTCAATCCACACACAATGCGCCGCAATCACCTTGGCCTCGAGCACACCACATTTTTTGATCCAATTCACCACCGACATGCCGTGTTGGGCACGGCTATCCTCCATTTCTTGTCTAGTTTCGGCAATGTGAATATGCAACGGCACATTATGTTTTAGCGCAATTTCGGTGCAACGGCGCATCAATTGCGGGCTACAGGTGTATGGCGCATGTGGCGCAATAACCGGCACAATTAATGGGTGATGCTTCCACTTGGCAATAAATTTGTCGGTAAATTCAAGGCTTTCATCGGGCGATGGCGAATCAGGCGTGGGAAAATTCATCAGCGACTGGCTGCATAAAGCCCGCATCCCAATATCAGCCAGCGTTTGGGCGATGGTGTCTTCAAAATAATACATATCGTTGACACACGTCACCCCACTGCGAATGGCCTCGGCGGCAGCCAACTGCGCCCCTAAACGCACAAATTCAGGCGACACAAATTTTTGTTCGGCTGGCAACATATAACCATACAGCCACACATCCAGCCGCAGATCATCGGCAAGGCCACGCAATAATGTCATGGGCAAATGGGTGTGGCAATTGATCAAGCCCGGCGTAATGGCATGACCAGCACAATCGATCGTTTGGGCAGCAGTGTAATGGCTCGCAATCTCGCTGGCCGCACCCACTGCCACAATCACATCGCCTTTCACGGCAACCGCGCCGTCGGCATATACACAGTTTTGCTCGTCCATCGTAACGACAAACCCGTTGTTGAGAATGATATCTACTTCCATATACGGATTTTACAGGGAATTGCAGAGGAGGTATTAGGGATCAGGGATAAAAAATGAGAAATCATAAGTCATAACTCATAAGCTAATCCCCAATCCTTAATCCTTAACTTAATCCTTAGTACCTCATCCTTTTCTTTTCATCATCACAACAACACTTCACTTAAAATTCAGTGTATGCAATGCCAACATAAAACCTTGCCAATGATTGGATTGGGGAGTATGGTTGCGGCGGTCTTTATGGCGACGATGGGACATAATGCCCCCAGCCACGCTGTTGAGGAGATGCCAAACCCTGTCATGTCACAGATGAGCACTTCAGCCAATTTGCTCGTCAATCCTAGCTTCAATGCCCCAGCGCCATTTCAAACCGATGCCTGTACCGGCCAAATCGCTGGTGAACTGCAAGTGCCGAATGGCTGGACGGCCTACTTTATGTGTCGGCAACCTGGCGATGCCGATAACATCAACCGCCGCCCTGAATATCGCCCCGCCGATATGACGTATGCTTATCGTGTGCGCAGCCCACAAACAGCACTCAAATATTTCAATTTTTGGGCGCTGAATAAATCAGCGGGCGTGTATCAGGTGGTCAATGGCATCACGCCCGGCTCGGTGCTGAAATTTAGCATGTGGGTGCAAATTTGGACCTCAAATTGTGATATCAACCCGCCCAATTCACAATGTGAACCCGGCAACCTTGAGGCGCGGCTGTGTATCGACACCGACGGCGGCAGCAAATTTGAAACTGGCGCAGCAGGCGTGACCTGTAGCGCATGGATGCGCCAAGCCGCATGGGACAAATATACCGAGCTGACGCTCGAAACCGTGGCACAGTCATCACAGGTCATTGTGGCGCTCAACACTCGCGCCGAATGGGCGGTGAAGCATAACGACGTGTATGCCGATGATGCCTCGCTCATCGCCATCCCGCCCACTGCCACACCCACTGTCACTCCATCAACTACTCAAACCCCAACGGCCACAGCTACCCAAGCAATCACCAACACTATCACGCCTATCCCCACGCTCCAATCTTTGCCCCGTCAGCTTTTGCCGATGTTGGTGAAGCCATAAGGAAGCCATGAGCCGTCATAAGTCAAAGCTCACAGCTCCCTAACGGTAAAATACTCATATGGCAATTTCACCCCCCACCGGACTTTGGTTCGAAGATTACACCATTGGTTATAAACTTAGCTCACCCTCACGCACCGTCACCGAGGCCGATATTGTGGCCTTTGCTGGACTGTCAGGCGATTACAACGAGATTCATGTCAGCGAGCAATATGTGCAGGGCGAGCGCTTCGGCAAACGTATCGCGCACGGCTTACTCGGCCTCAGCATCGCCAGCGGCTTGGCCTTTCAGCTCGGCTTTATGCGTGGCACCGTCGATGTCTTTCGTGGGCTAGATTGGGAATTTAGCGGCGCGATTTTTATCGGCGATACGGTTCATGCCGAGATCGAAGTGATCGAGACCAAAGCCGTGCCGCGTCTGGGCAATGGCAAAATCGTGTTCAAAATAGCGCTGGTCAAGCAAGATGGATCGGTGGTGCAACGCGGCAATTGGTCGTTGTTGGTCAAGAGCAAGCCCAAAATAGCTGTAGCTTAAGGCTCACAATTGATATATCGCCCACCCCTCTCGTTACAATCATCATATAAAAACCACGCTCAACCTTCCCGATTCACTATCGCAAACACTCGAATTACAAGCTCAGCAAAGCGGTGAATCTTTACAAGAGATGGTAACAGATCTATTGCGACGCGGGTTGGCATCGCGATTCACCCAAATCGAGCCAGAGTCTGCCATCAATGGCGAAAAGATTGGATCGTATAAATCGCTAAACACATTATTAGCAAAGCAAAAACAATGCGCACAAAAATTTATTAGCGTTGAATGAGTCACAGGATTAGAAAGTCATAAGGCCGAGCGTAATGCAGATCACGCTCGCCTTAATATCTAAAAAGATTTATCTCACTTTATATTTTACATGACGATGCTTGTCTTGCTGAAACCATTATCTATAAGGTTTTACGCTATATAACAGAAGATAAGGCACATATGCTCAATTGTCAATTTGTTTTTTTTCGTTACTACTCAGGGCATAGACGGCATGATAGGATCGCCATCAAAAACGGAGCGCAGAGCACCCAAAATATCCATACCCTGCTTACCTAAAGTAGAAATATAGCTGCGTGTTCGACAAAATATTTCAGCA
>JAGWYZ010000048.1 GCA_018969115.1 Chloroflexota bacterium
CTATTTATCTCGATTTGCGACGTTTGGTAACGCACCCACAAATAATGTTACGGGCAGCACGTGCGTATGCCGAATTAATGAAATTGCTACAATTTGACCGCATTGCTGGCCTGCCCTATGCGGCCTTGCCTATTGCCACCGCCATTTCATTGGTGATGGATCGCCCGTTGATTTACCCGCGCCGCGAGGCCAAAGAATATGGCACCAAAGCTGTCATCGAGGGCGATTATGTGGCAGGTGAGACCGCCATCATCGTCGATGATCTGATTACCACCGGCGGCAGCAAGTTTGAGGCGATTGACAAATTAAAAGCCGCAGGGCTAAATGTGCGCGATGTCGTCGTATTAATCGACCGCAGTTTTGACGGCGGCAAAATTCTAGCTGAGGCAGGCTATAGGCTTCACAGCGTCGTCACCATTCATGATTTGTTGCCCGAATGGGAGCGCAGCGGGGCCATTACCGCCGCCCAAGCGGCTGAGGTGCAGGCGTTTTTGGTAATGCGCTAAAATTTATATCACAAACAAGTAAAATTTGAAAAATTGCCGATTGCAGTATTGTGACCTTAAGACTACTTGATGCCGAAATAATGCAATCGGTGAAAATCTCTAAGACAGTGTTTTTTAAAGAAAAATGTAAGCATTCTGAGCGGAGCAGCGCGTGTTTTTTATGGAGAACTTATAGTTTGACTGCGCTGCGCAGTCGAAGAAGGCGACTTTCGCCGCGAATTTCCGCTCCTTCGACTTCAGGCTGGCGATTCGTTTTGTGCTTGGGCCTTAATATCAGGCCAGCCTTCCGCTCAGGATGCTAGGCTTTCTTTTAAGAAACACTGTCTAAGGGTCAAGATGATAGTAAAAACGCAAAATCATCATTTTTGCGTAACATCTGTCATTTTGCCCCTTATAACAATCAGCGAAAATCACATTTAGATAGAGGGGGCGACTATGGAATCACCATTTCCGGGTATGGATCCGTTTATTGAAGGGACGGGTATTTGGCAAGATTTTCACCAAGATCTAGCCAGTGAAATCCGTACACAACTCAATCAACAAATCACCCCCGGCTATTTTGCCGGGTTAATACCGCACATGGTGTATGACACAATTGAGGTCGCTACGCTACCGTCATCACCACGCCCACGCCCACAAATTATTCAACCCGATGTCGGTGTTTTCCAAAATTCACCCTTCCCTTCTGATAGACCAGCCGTAATGGAATTGGACGCACCGTCTAGCCAAGGCAAAATACGGCTAGATGTGCAACTGCGTTGGGCCGGGGTCGAAGTGCGCGATGCCAAAGATGGTACGCTCATCACCGCCATCGAAATTTTATCGCCAGTCAATAAACGACCCGGCCACAAGGCGCAAATTGATTATTTGCGCAAACGCCGCGATATATTTCGCACACAGGTGCATTTGATTGAAATTGACTTATTACGCGGGGGCGAACGGTTGCCCTTAGACAACGACCTTCCCGAAGCACCGTATTATGTTTTTCTAAGCCGCGAAGAACAGCGCCCATTTATAGATATATGGGCGGTGCAATTGCAGAGCCGCTTGCCACGTTTTCCTGTGCCCTTGCGCCACCCTGACCCAGATGCAAAACTCGATTTAGATGCCGCTGTCAAATCGGTTTATCAACGCGGGGCCTACCGCACCCGCATCAATTATCGCAATCGTGTGCCTGCCCCACCGCTCTCGCCCGAACAAGCTGTTTGGGTAGAGACTTTACTGGCGGCACAACATCACCCCAACTAACTTGTATTCACTCATTCGCAAACTCCTCTTTCAACTCGATGCCGAACGTGCGCATCATCTTTCGTTATCAGCCATGCGCTGGGCAGGCCAAACGCCCATTATGCGCACGATGTTGCAAAAATGGTATGCCGTGCAGCATCCCTGTCTCGAAACAAATGCCTCTGGGCTGCACTTCGCCAACCCAGTGGGCCTCGCGGCTGGCTATGACAAAAATGGCATCGCCGCCCAAGGGCTAGCCGCGCTCGGTTTTGGGCATGTCGAAATCGGCACACTTACACGCCTACCGCAAATCGGCAATCCCAAACCACGCCTCTATCGTGTCATCAAGTCAAACGCCATTATCAACAGCCTCGGTTTTCCAAATGAAGGCGTAGAAGCATTTTTGGCGAGAGCCAAGAGCCAAGAATCAAGAATACAGACTCAACCCTCAACCCTCAACCCTCAACGCTTTGTGCAAGGCATCAACATTGGCAAAGGCAAAGATACGCCGATTGAACGGGCGGCTGAGGATTATGTGGCATTGTTGCGACAAGTTGCGCCTTATGCCAATTATGTCACGGTCAACATCAGCAGCCCCAATACGCTAGGGTTACGCCAATTACAGGCCCGCGAAATGATCGAAGGATTGTTAAAAGCGGTGATGGCGGAACGTCAGACGCTGGCAGTCACTTCGGGGCAGCGGCCTGTGCCGATTTTAGTCAAAATTGCACCCGATTTAACCTCGGATGAGTTAGACGATGTCTTGGCCGCCATCATGACCGCCGAAGCTGATGGTGTCATTGCCACCAATACGACGATTGGGCGCCTCGACATCCCCAAATCATTTGTCGCGCTAAAAGGTGGTCTCAGTGGTCGCCCATTACGCTATTTGTCAACCGAAATGATACGGCTGATCTACAAACGCACCAACGGGCAACTGCCTATCATCGGGGTCGGTGGCATTGACAATGCCGATGCCGCCATCGAAAAAATCCGCGCTGGGGCATCACTGGTGCAGGTCTACACCGGCATGGTGTTTACCGGGCCATCGCTCGCCAAGCAAATCAATCGTGGCCTCATCCACGAATGCAAACAGCTTGGGTTGAAGAATGTGGTGGAGTTGCGCGGGCGGGATTAGGAATTGGAGATTAGGAATTGGAGATTAGGGATTGGAAATGTGACGTTTTCACAAGTCATAAGTTATGCCTCACGAACTATGAGTTATGACTCTTGACTCATGATTCATGATTCATGAAAATCCCTAATCCCCAATCCCTTCATTTGTAGCCACAAACCCGCCACTGACTGCTTTCTTGCACCAGTTTAAAGGGACGATCAGCGAGGTTAAACTCACGCACCTCGGCCCCGTAATTGGTGAGGATTTTGCCTTGGCAAGTGACAAAAGTAGCATTGGCATCTTTGCCACTTTCGACACAACTCAAGCCTTCGAGTCGTGGGGCTAAATTTTTAAATGAGTTCGCCTCGATCTTGGCTTGGCTTTCCCATGCTGCGCATGACAAAGTAACCATTTGGTTGGCATCAGCCTTAATTCGCGCTTGCAAATAATCATTTACAACTTGTGGCGGAGGCGAACTAGACCCACACGCCGTTATACTTAGTAGGATAGCAGTAATATAATTTCTTTTCACGATATTGCAAATTCTACCTACTAAAATTTGGGCTGCTACAATTCCAGAGCTTGCGTAATCCTAAATTTATTCCAATTTTGATTTTTTTGTTGGTGCTCAGTTTTGGGCTGCTGATCTTTGGGGTGGCCTCAAACCACCGCAATGCGACTGCGACTCAAGGGCAATTCTTCTTAACCATTTACCATCAGCCCGACCCAACAAACACACCCCAACCAACCCAAACGCCTGTCCTCACCACTCCCCCCACCCCAGTTAACTCTGCGGCACCCTTTGCTTATATTACGCATACTGTCAAAGCCGGTGAAACCTTGTGGGATATCTCGAACCGGTATGATGTGGCCGTCGATATTTTGCAAGCTGCTAACTACGATATTGAACCTGAAAAGGTATTGGAAAATCAGGTTTTGGTCATTCCAATTGGCGATACCAGCCAAATTCAAGTGCGTGTGCGCCCACAACCAGCCCCTGCTGCGGCAGCCGTCAAAGGCACACCAGCCCCCAATGTACGCTCAGCCGCCCCGCTTGCACCTACAGCAACCCCCATTTTAGCGGCAGCCATTGTGTCTTCTGAGGGTGATGGCTTGCGCTTGCGATCAGCAGCCAGCACCGATGCCTCAATTCTCAGCAAATTGCCCGCCCTGATGCCACTCGATATCTATCGAAAAACATCGGATGGCACTTGGCTATATGTTGGCACGCCAAATGGCAATGGTTGGGTGCAATCGCAATTTGTCACCCTCAACAAAATTAAAATGGGTGATATTTCAGTCAATGTAGAAGCCGTCGCGGCCTCGGCAGTCTCGGTTAGTGCCCCAGTCATGTTTGCGCCAACCCCCTTCGTCATTCCAGATGATCCATATGTATCTGGCATCAGCGGGCGGGCGCGCCAAATTTACCAAATTGGGCAATCACGCGGCAACCATGCCAATGTGTTTTCGCTCATTGGCGATAGCAACACTGAGCACCCCGCTTTCTTCAAGCCATTCGATTGGGGCAATTACGACCTCGGTCCCTACGCCTATTTACAAGACACTGTCAATTTCTTCAAAGGCTCATTTTCGCGCCCCAGCCGCTCGGCCTTTGGCGGGTTTAATACCACCAAAACACTCGACCCGGGTTCGGCCCCCGGTGGCTGCGGCGGAGCATCTTCTTTGATATGCGAATATAACAGCGCCCACCCAAGCATCGCCATCGTTCTACTCGGCACAGGTGATCAACATTCATGGCAGGGATTTGAAGAGCGCTACCGCCAAATTATTCAACAGACCATCGACCAAGGAATTGTGCCCATTTTGCTGACCAAAGGCGATGACCTTGAATGCAAGGACAACAATGCCCCCTGCGGCTACATCAACGGCATTATCACCCGTTTGGCACGTGAATATGATGTGCCACTGCTCGACAACCGCCGCGCCGTCGAACGATTGCCAAACCGAGGCATGGTCGACGACGGCTTCCACTACAGCTTCCCACCCGATGGTCGGGCCGCGTGGTTTAACGGCAGCTATTTGCAGCAATATGGCTACAATGTGCGCAATTTAACAGCATTACGGGCGCTCGATTCGGTGCGGCGGCAAATTATTGGGCGCTAACCTCGCTTATTTTTACCGGTCTACCCTCGCGCAGGCTTTGGGTGGCAGCCAATGCCACCCTCAGGCTGGCCAGCGCATCACGCACCCCGGGTGATGGCATCTGCCCTTTTTGCAGACAATCGATAAAATAAGCCATTTCGCCCTTATAAGCTGTCTCAAAGCGATCTGGAAAACTCTGAAAATAATCGCCTTCGTGCCCAACATTACGGGCCATCAGCAATGGGGTTTTGTTTTGAGCTTCAACTACCAGCTTAGCCTTGCTACCAGCAATCTCGGTGCGAATGTCATAGCCCCATGTAGCACGTCGCGTGCCTTCGATGGTGCCTACCGCCCCATTTGCAAAACGCAACATCGCCACGCAGGTATCTACATCGCCCGCCTCGGCAAAACCCGGGTCGATGAGTGCCGCGCCCCATGCACTCACTTCTTCGATCTCGCCAACCAAAAAGCGCGCCATGTCGAAATCATGCACCATCATATCGACAAAAATACCGCCACTGGTTTTGATGAAGGCCAAAGGTGGCGGAGTGGTGTCACAACTAAGGGCACGAAAGCGTTCAATTCGCCCAACTTCGCCCGCCTCAATCGCATGTTTGGCAGCGGCATAACCCGGGTCAAAACGCCGCATAAAACCAATCATGACCGGATGCTTGCTTGCCTCAACAGTTTGCACCACATGCTCAGTGCCGGCCAAGGTCATGGCAACGGGTTTCTCACACCATACCGGTTTACCGGCACGCACCGCTCTTTCAATCAATTCGGCATGGGTTCCAGTCGGGGTGGCGATCATGACCACATCAACATCGCTAGCATTGATGGTGGCCTCAATATCACTGCTGGCACGTTCAGCATTCACTGCCGCCGCTCCGGCCTGTGCAGCCGCAAGAATTGGGTCAGCCACTACCCGCACACGCACACCCGGCACACCGATCAAATTGCGTAAATGGGTCATGCCCATTCGCCCCGCCCCTAAAAATGCAACATTAAATATCTTCATAAAAAGAAATGAGCAAATGAATGAGTAATTGCAAAATAGCCACTCATTCACTCATTCACTCATTCACTCATTTATTCATTCACCCTCACAGGTCTATGCTCGGCATAGCTTCGCTTAGCCGCCAACCCGACCAATAGGGCAGCACGCCCATCTTGCCCACTGACCACAACTGGGGTGTTATTGACAACCGATGCCACAAACGCTTCAACCTCGGCAGCATAGGCCTCGGTATAGCGCGTCATGAAAAAATTGAGCGGTAAATCACGATACACACTTTGAGCCGTGCTCAACACACTATTATTGGCGTAATTATTTTGAGTGTTAATGACACCTTTGCTGCCAAAAACCTCCACCCGTTGGTCATAACCATAGACGGCTTGGCGGCAATTGTCAATCGTACCAATCGCCCCATTTGCAAAACGCAACAAAGTAACGTGGGTGTCAATATCACCAGCCTCGCCAATGGCGGGGTCAACCCTAATGCCACCTTGCACATATACTTCTTCAATTTCGCTGCCAGTCAAAAATCGCGCCATATCCCAATCATGAATAGTCATATCGAGGAAAATACCGCCTGACACTTTGACATAACTAATGGGTGGCGGGGCTGGGTCACGGCTGATGATATGCACCATCCGCACATCGCCAACCTCACCGCTGACAATAGCTTGGCGCACCCGTGCATAATTCGCATCGAAACGCCGATTAAACCCAAGTTGTAATTTAACCCCAGCGCGTTCGGCGGCATTTACAGCGGCATCAGTTTGGGCTAAATCTAGCGCCACCGGTTTTTCGCAAAAGATGTGTTTGCCCGCCGCCGCCGCCGCCTGAATTATTTCGGCGTGGGTATCGGTAGGGGTGCAAATCATCACCGCATCGATATTGGGGTCGGAGATAATGTCTTTGTAACTGTTTGCGATAGTGGGAATACGAAATTTGCCAGCCACAGCTTGGGCCGCACTTGCAATTGGGTCAGTAACCGCCGCCAATTGAGCGCTGTTGACACGATAGGCGATCGTCGCGGCATGAACCTGCCCGATGCGCCCTGCGCCAATGAGTCCGATATTAAGTTTTGACATAGGTATTATTTTAAGGCTTACGCGAATCAAAAAGTTTTACCACAAAGCACACAAATTTTCGTCAAAATCACTATCTGGGCTTCTGGGTTTATCCTATTTTAGTGAAAAGATATGCTTTGTGGTAAAACTAAGTTGTGCGTAAATCCTAACTTATAAATAATGATTAGGATTATCTGTTTGGAGTCCATATCGTATTGCTGCACTAACAAGCTCATCATCCGCAGCCACAAATATCAGCCCCCGATCATCGAACGGCAATAACAAGTTTTGAACAAACAAAGCAGCACTGAGTTGAATGGCATCGCACCCGCGCAACATCCCTGTTTCAGCAAGTGCAATCGAATTTGTAAAAATCTCAGCTTTAGCCTCAATCACCCGATAAAAAATATCGCAATCATGCTGAAAATGATGAATAGCAACTTCAGCCCGTGCTTTTGCAACAGCCGATGCCTTGCCTTGCCGAGCCAAAGCCGCCACAACTTCAGTGGCAGTAATTGGGCTAATAAGAATACTATGCCCAGCCTCAATAATAGCCGATACCCAGCTTGAGCCAATCTCAATTTGATAGCGTTTTATGACCACGCTACTATCCAAAAAATAAGTAGCCATAGTTACAAAACAAGCCGTCGCCGCCCTTCAATCACCAATTCTGAGCCAGTTGGCCCATGCTCAAAGTCAACGGGCTGACACACAACCGGTTTTTCAAATGGCAAATTACGCTTTGCAATAATTCCTTTTTCCATTAAAAAATGGTCTATTGCTTCTTGAGATCGATGTGTTCCAACCTCAGCTTGCGGCTTAAAATACAAGCGCACCGCTTCTAAACGCACCACCCATCTTTGGGGCTGCACTTGAATTGCCGGAACCCAGCCATTTCTAACCGCCGCAGCCAATGTAGTGAGAGGCAATTTGGCTTGCCTTGCCGCTTCGGCTAGCGGTATAAAGTGATTTTTAGTAATCTTTTCTTGTAGTTCACTGACCAATAAACGCTCAGTTTCTATGTTAATTGCCATAAGATAAGTATACAGGATTCTGCAATTACTACATTGAGAATAAAGTTACTACAGGCCAATTGACCTTAGATATGCCCTGTTACGCGCAGCGCTTGCTTTGGGCGACCCCATACCAGGCAGCACATCTTGTTCAACCGTAATAAAACCACTGTAATGCCGTGTTTGAAGCCATGCTAACACCTCGGCAAATGGCACACAACCCTGCCCCAATTCGCAAAAAACATCATTTTTAATCGCCTCAAAATAATCCCAATCATTATTCACTGCTTGTAGCGCCACTTGCGCCGAACAATCTTTAAAATGCACATACCAGATTCGGTCTGCAAACCGAGCGAGGCCAGCCATGACGATTTGGGCGTTGGCATTGATATCGGCAGTTAGGCCAGCCCCAAAAGCATAATGTCCGGTGTCAAACACCAACCCAAGCAACATGGGATCGGTCAACGTCAATAACCGTGCAATCTCATCAGGTGTTTCGACATAACCCGCGCAATGATGATGAAAAACACAACGCAATCCCGTTTGCTGTTGCACCGCCCGTGCCACACGGTTCACCCCAGCCGCATAAACTTCCCATTCAACATCGGTTAAGCCCAAAGCAAGACTGCCAATACGCCCAGCATTTTGGGTGCGGGCAGGCACAGTGCCATTTTCATCGGCCAACACTAAAAATGGCGGGGTGTTTGGGGTTGCAACAGCCGCCAACAACCGCGCAACTTGTAGCGCACGCGCTTCGCCCTCGGCATGAGATGCCTCATTTTTAAAGGCCACTGGGACAAACGCGCCGGTCAAAGCGAGCAAACGTTTGCGCAACTCGGCCTGCAAAATTGCGGGTTCGGTGGGCATAAACCCCCAATCACCCAGTTCTGTGCCAACATAGCCAGTCTCGACCAATTCATTTAACACGCGCTCATACGTTAGCTTTTCACTGGTCAAGCCCTCAAATTCTAATGAACCCCATGAGCAAGGGGCGTTACCTATGTTTATCATCTTTTGTTGTTAGCGCAAACTTCTAAAAGATGAAGGGCCAATTTCACCATCACGTTTACACAGCAATGCTATGTAAACGTGATAAACCGCGACTCTTTTGAAAACCGTAGTTATATCCCAATCGGGCAAGTAAAACAAATTTTCGTCGAAATCAGTGTATGACCTTTGGTAGCGTGGGCTTTGCCCACGCTACCAAAGGTCATACACTGATTTCGACATTACATTTTTTCGGGAAAGATGCAGATCTACGTTTTTCAAAATAAATAAGGTTTATTAAAATCGGCAAAGCCTTTCATTAACTCGGAATCTGCTCTATAAGATAAAAAAATTGCCGATTCCACCATCTCATGTCAACCGTAGTTTGACACGAGATGGTGGAATCGGCGCAAATCACATTTTTATGCCTTGCTTCATTCAGCAAACAGCTTGTTATTTGTAGTTTGCCGCGTTGCTCTTATCGACCAAAACTGTGCCGGTATCTACCACTGGGTCGAGTTTGGTGTCAGCCAAAAGCTTCAATACGCTCTCAACGCCAAACTTACCCATATTAACTGGGGCTTGGGCGATGGTCGCAGCCATGTCGCCAGCCAAAACAGCTGCAGCCGCGTCAGGGTTAGCATCGAAGCCTACAACTAACACTTTGCCGCTCAATTTGGCATTCTTGATGGCTTGCACTGCGCCCAAAGCCATGTTGTCATTGCTGCCAAACACGCCCTTTAGGTCTGGGTTTTTGGTCAAAATGTCTTCCATCGCGGCTTGACCCTTGGCCTTATCCCATTCGGCGGGACGCTCAGCTACCACATTCAAACCACACGCAGTCAAAGCAGCTTTGGCCCCATCGGCGCGGGCTTTGCCCGTGCTTTGGGTGACAATGCCTTGCAAAATGGCAACTTTGTCGCCCTTCTGTAAGTTTTTGCAGATGTAATCACCGGCCAATTTTGCGCCAACTTCGTTGTTGGTTCCAATAAAAGTTACGCCATCGTTGGTGCCTTTGGTGTCAATGAACACCACTTTCACACCCTTAGCAATGGCTTTTTCAAGCACCGACTTCAGCGCGGCGGGGTCGGTTGGCGCAATAGCAATCCCTTGCACACCTTTGGCGATTTGGTCTTCGATTTGGGCAATTTGAGCTGGCACATCGGTTTCAGCTGGTGGGGCCAAAACGCTTACTTCTGCACCAGTGGCTGCCCCTGCTTCCTTTGCACCTTTTTCAACAGCGGCCCAGAATGGATTGCCGCCGCCAGGTCCCTTCATCGACACCAAAATCTTCTTGCCTTTGCCGTCAATAGCGGCGCCAGCAGCAGGCGCAGCGGCCTTGCCAGAACCATAGGTGGCAGCATTGGCCTTATCAACCAACACAGTGCCAGTATCGATCACGGCATCAAGTTTGTCGCCTTTCACCAATTTAATGATGCTCTCAACGCCAAACTTGCCCATGTTGACTGGGGCTTGGGCAACAGTCGCAGCCATATCACCAGCAATAACCGCGTCCGCAGCATCTGGGTTGGCATCAAAACCCACAACCAACACTTTGCCACCCAATTTGGCATTCTTGATGGCTTGCACTGCGCCCAAAGCCATATTGTCATTGCTGCCAAACACACCCTTCAGGTCTGGGTTCTTGGTCAAAATGTCTTCCATCGCAGCTTGACCCTTGGCCTTGTCCCACTCACCGGGGCGCTCAGCCACTACATTCAAACCACAGGCCGTTAAAGCAGCCTTCGAGCCATCTGCGCGGGCTTTGCCCGTGCTTTGGGTGACAATACCTTGCAAAATGGCAACTTTGTCACCCTTCTGTAAGTTTTTGCAGATGTAATCACCAGCCAATTTTGCGCCAACTTCGTTGTTGGTTCCAATAAAGGTTACGCCATCATTGGTGCCTTTGGTGTCAATAAACACCACTTTCACACCCTTAGCAATGGCCTTTTCAAGCACTGACTTCAGCGCGGCAGGATCGGTTGGCGCAATAGCAATGCCGTCTACACCTTTAGCGATCTGGTCTTCGATTTGGGCGATTTGGGCTGGCACATCGGTTTCAGCAGGTGGGGCCAAAACACTCACTTGTGCGCCAGTGGCTGCACCAGCATCTTTTGCACCTTTTTCAACAGCGGCCCAAAATGGGTTGCCACCGCCAGGTCCCTTCATCGACACCAAAATCTTCATATCTTTGGTCTCTTTGGGGCCGGCTGGCTTGGGGGCTTCGGTTGGCTTGGGCACATCGGTGGGTTTAGGTGGGGCGGGAACGGCGGTAGCAGGCGCAGGCGCTGCTGTGGCTGGGGCCGCAGTTGCAGCAGGCGCCGTGGGGGTTGGAGCAGCACATGCAGATAATGCAATTGCTGCCATTGCAGCCCAACTTATGAGGTTTGAAATTTTCATCTTTTTTCCTTTTGTTTATCTTTTATCACGATATTTTTATCAAAATACCGAAAAAAACTATTCATAAAGCTGATTAGCTTTCACGGCCGCTACCGGCTTTGCGACGAAGCACATCAAAATATACAACTAAAATGATAATGACACCAATTAAAATTTGTTGCCAAAAAACGGGCACGTCGCGCAAATTGAGCAAATTGCGCATAATGCCAATGACTAACGCACCAGCAAACACACCCAACACATTACCACGCCCACCAAAGAAGCTAGCCCCACCAATAATGACGGCAGAAATAGCATCGAGTTCTTGGCCCAAACCAGCATTTGGAAAGCCAGAATTGGTGCGCCCAGCCAGTAACAATCCAGCCATGCCAGCCAACAACCCGCACAAAGCATACACCACCACCAGTGTGCGATCAACATTAATGCCAGACACTTTGGCCGCTTGTGGGTTGCCACCAATGGCATAAATATGACGACCAATGCGCGTATGGTTTAAAAATAACGACATTAAACCAAATGTAACAATCAACACCAGCATACTGGCAGGGATATCGATATCGGGCGTAATGGCAATTTTTTCATAGCCAGCCCAGCGTACTTGATCGGGCAAATCGCTGATGGGCACACCGCCTGAAATCAAGTTTGAAACACCACGAAAGATATTGAGTGTGCCAAGCGTCATGATAAAGGGATGCGGCAAGCGCAATTTAGTCAAGCCCCATCCATTTATCATACCACACAACACCCCAATAATCGGCGGCACAAAAATAAGCACATACCAAGGCGCAGGCAACACGCTCGATAACGCCATTCTGACATTATCGGGAACCCAAGCCGGTATTTTTTCGGGATGCGCCATCAGTGCCATACTCATCATGCTCAGCACCAAAATAGACCCGACCGATAGGTCGATACCAGCGGTAATAATAACAACAAACACCCCCAACGCCAACAACGCATTGAAGGCTATTTGGTTCATGATGTTGCTAATATTCAAGAATGATAAAAACACTTTGGGTTCTAGCGCATAACCGATCAAGACCATGCCTACCACCACCAATAACACGCCATAACGATCAATAAAAGGCATTAAACGCACGCGCACACTTTGCTCGCGGGCCGTAAGGGTTGAAGAAGAAGAGGTCGCCATTGGAAGATGAATAATTTGTAAGGGTGAGGTTACGATTAATTTAAATCATGACTCTCACTGGTTTCAGACGTTTGATTTTTATTGCCCATAATCCAGCCGATCACTTCGTTGCGATCGGTTTGGGTCAATGGGGCCTCGGCAAAATTACGCCCCCGAAAAAGTGCCATCACCCGATCACACACATAAAAAATATCATCCATGCGATGGCTAATCAAAATAACGCTAACGCCATGATTCTTTAAATCTTTAATCAAATCCAGCACTTTGCGCACTTCTTTAATGGCTAACGCCGCCGTTGGCTCATCCATAATTACCACTTTGGCATCAAAAGCCGTAGCGCGGGCAATAGCAACAGCTTGGCGTTGCCCACCAGACAATTCTTCGACCCGCTGGCTCACGCTTTTGACATGAATTTTTAGCTTGTCTAAATGTTCTTGGGCTTTACGCATGTTGGCGTTATGGTTAATGAAGATCCCACCTCGCAGTTGTTCGCGCCCCAAAAAGATATTTTCATCGATGCGCAAATTACCCGCCAAGGCCAAATCTTGATACACCATTTCAATACCGCGATCACGCGCTGCGCGTGGGCCGCTAAAATGCACCTCTTGCCCACCCACAAAAAGCTGCCCTTTACTGGCTGAGTGCAACCCAGAAAGCACCTTCATCAAGGTGCTTTTTCCTGCGCCATTGTCACCCACTACCCCCAGCACCTCGCCGGGCATCACATGCAAATTCACATCTTCTAACGCAGTAACGGCCCCAAAATATTTTGAAATGCCACGCGCCTCTAAGGCCGCAATTGAAGTTGAGCTTGTTTGATTCATATTGAAACTTTACGAGTTACCTTAACAATGTCTCATTCGCAAGTATGAAATTGTCAAATTTTATGACTTCATCAAAAACTAAAACACCACACCTGAATATAAAATAATATTAGCATAAGGCGTAAATTCGCCGGTTCGCACAATGGCACACGCAGTTTGACTAAGCTGTTTAAATTCTTCGTGGCTAACGGCGCTGATCGGTATTGCGGCACATAAATCAAGCAATGATTGTTGCATCGCGGGGCTGCGCATGACCATTTCGCTTGCAATCGTCGCCCGTTCAACCTGCATTTCACCCAAAACTGCCGCCAACACCGATAAAAATGCTGGCACGCCGCCTGTCACGGCTAAATCAATCCGTCGCACATTGGGCGGAATGGGCAAACCAGCATCGGCAATTATCAGCATATCGCCATGTCCCAATTGCGCAATCACTTGCGCCAATTCATGATGAAGAATTCCGTATTTTTTCATTGAGATCCAATCATAGTATCTTTTCAAGAATTAGTAAAACACATTTTCGCTGAGATCGCTATCCCCCACCTTGCCGTGCAGGGTGGGGGATAGCGATCTCAGCATTTAGATATTTAATCACTAAAATAAGCGTTCCTTGACTCGCATCACTTCCCATTGTTGACGCATTTCGGCTACGCTGGGCATTTCGCTCACCTCGGCAGGTGGCACATCCCACCAGCTATCGTAACCCGGCACCCCCACATAACGATCATTTTGAATATAAATGACGGTTGTGCGATCGATCGTTTTGGCGTGTGTTAACGCATTACAAAATTCGGCATAAGTAGCGCAACGCAACACACACGCACCTAACGATTCAGCATTGGCAGCCAAATCAATCGGCAATGTTTGGGCGCTAGTATCTGCGTCAGTCGCCACACGAGCGCCATGCTCAACCGGAAAGGTATAGCGCGTGCCAAAACCGGCCTGACCCAATGAACGACTGAGGCCACCGATGCTCTTATAACCATCATTATCGAGTAAAACGATGACCAATTTATAGCCTTCTTGCACGCTTGTCACAATTTCTTGCGACATCATTAAATAACTGCCGTCGCCCACCATCACAATCACTTCGCGCTCTGGGGCCGCCATCTTAATACCTAAACCACCGGCCACCTCATACCCCATCGTGCTGTAACCATATTCAAGATGGTAATTTTTGGGGTGTCGCACCCGCCATAATTTATGTAAATCACCCGGCAAGCTACCGGCAGCACACACCATAATGGCATCAGTATCGCTCAATTCATTCACCGCGCCAATCAATTCGCCTTGGCTGGGCAATGGGGTATTGCGAATGCTATAAATACGCTCAACCTCATCGGCCCACCATTGCCGCAACAACTGAATCTGGGCCACATAATCAGCAGACACATAATAACCGCCAAGCATGGTTTGCAACTCGGTCAAAGTCGCTTTGGCATCGCCAATCACAGCGATGGCCGAATGTTTATGTGCATCAAACCCAGCCACATTAATATTCACAAATTTAACATCGGGGTTTTGAAAAGCGGTTTTGCTGGCGGTGGTGAAATCGCTATAACGAGTACCGATGCCGATCACGAGATCAGCATCGTGGGCAATACGATTAGCCGCCAAAGTGCCTGTTGCGCCAATCGCCCCAAGACATTGGGCATGGTCAAAATGCAAACTGCCTTTACCCGCCATTGTTTCGCCGACGGGTATCCCCGTCGCCTCACAAAACTGACGTAAGGCTTCGGTCGCTTCGCTGTAAATAACACCGCCACCCGCCACAATCAGCGGTTTTTGGGCAGATCGGATATACGCAGCCGCTTGATTCAGCGCTGCCACATCGGGGCGGGTGCGAGGCACCTGCCATGTGCGTAGGCGAAAAAAGTCGTTGGGGTAATCAAATGCCTCGGTTTGCACATCTTGCGGCAATGCCAATGTCACTGCGCCCGTTTCAACTGGGCTGGTCAACACCCGCATCACTTCGGGCAAGGCCGTCAGCAATTGATCCGGTCGGTTAATCCGGTCCCAATAACGACTGACCGGCTTAAAACAATCATTCACCGAAATGTCTTGTGACGACGACATTTCAAGTTGTTGCAAAACGGGAGCCACATTGCGCCGCGCAAAAATATCACCCGGCAACAACAACACTGGCACTCGGTTGATGGTAGCTGCCGCAGCGCCTGTCAACATATTGGTCGCGCCCGGGCCAATTGAGCTGGTGCAAACCAATGTTTGCAAACGATTCTTAGTCTTGGCAAAAGCCGCCGCCGCGTGTACCATCGCCTGCTCGTTACGGCTTTGATAATAACGAAAATCTGGGTTTTGCTGCAAGGCTTGCCCCATACCAGAAATATTGCCATGCCCAAAGATGCCAAAACATCCTGCAAAAAACGCTTGGCTCACACCATCGCGTTCACACTGTTGGTTTTTCAAAAACCGAATAATAGCTTGAGCAGTTGTAAGTTTCATATGTTTCTCGCAAAAGCGCAAAAGCGCAAAAACTTAGTCTTTGAGGCCATTTGCAACGCGTTCTATATTATTACGCATGGTTGTGTCGCCAAAGTTTAAGAATAATCCCAATTTTATATTTGTAAGCCAGAGATAAGTTAAAGTCTGTTTTCGATGAATATCAGCCAACGCAGTTACCGATTTCAATTCGATCAACACCAAATTGTTTACGATGATGTCAGCTCTAAAACCAACTTCAAGCCAAATTTCTTGCCAAAGAACCGGTATTAGAAATTGATTTACAACTTGTAAGCCTTGCTTACGCAATTCATAAACCATGATCGCTTCGTAAAGCGATTCGAACAACCTCGGCCCCTATGTTTTGTGAATACGGACAGCTAAATCAACCACATTTTTTGCTATCTCATTTTCAGTCATCTTATTCCTTTTGCGTTTTTGCGCTTTTGCGTGCTATTTATCAGTCCGGATTCGGCAACATCAACTCGCGTACCATGCCTACAAAAATGTGCCACGCCTCTATAAACGAACGCAGGGTGCGGACACAAGCGCCAAACTGGTCAAATTCGGGGATGCTCATGCCATTTTCGTCATAGGCGCGACGAAAATCAGGAATAGTGGCATACAGGCTGTCGATGATGTCTTGTCGCACAGGTTCGTGCATACGTGCTACGGGGTGCACGCCCGAGTCATTGAATTTTACTTGCCATTCCCAAGGAATGGTCAATGAGACATGCCCACCCACAAATTCAGTCCAATGATAAAAATTACGGTAAGCCGCCGATAATAATTGGGTGCGATACCCTCGCTTCTGATACATACCATAGGCATTCTTAAAACACGCCACTCCGCACCATTCCAAATAATCAGATGGCACATTTAGCCCACCCCGTTTCACCAACACCTTCATCCAATCGTCGTTGCGACCCACCATCATGGTGGCATAGGGGGTCATGGTGCTGACATCTCGGCCTTCGTCTTCGCGGCGCTTTAGGCCACGCTCGATAGCCTCAGCAATGGCGATCACTTGCGGCACGGTGAAGCTGACGGTGATATTAAGGTTAACTCCGCGATAAGTCGCCTCTTCGGCAATGGCAAGTCCGGCGCTGGTCGCCGGAATTTTCACCTGCATATTGGGTGCAAGCCCAGCAAAATAAGTCGCCTGCGCCAAAATGGCTTGGCTGTTGTTATAGGCGGCTGGGTCAACCTGAATGGACAAGCGCCCCAATTTACCGCCCGTGCGCTCAAATATCGGCAGCAACAATTTTGCGCCATTCACCGCCAACTCTTGATAAACCTGCCATGCCACTTGCGTTTCGCTCCAAGTGGGGTTATCACGAATAATTTGCAAAATACGCTCGCGCCACAAATGCATCTCTTTTTTTAATACATTCCCCACAATCACTGGGTTGCTGGTTGCGCCAACCGTGCCACGTGCAATGGCGTAATTCAATTCTTCGACAGAGCATGAATCATTTAAAAATTGGGTCGGAGTGGTGGCTGCCATTTCGTGCAGCGGGCCGTTAAAAGTTGACATAATTATTTATGTTTAGTTAATTCACAAATCATAAAAATCATGAGTCGTGAGTCACAATGATAACTTGTGACTCACGACTCGTGACTCATCAATATAAAGGCAATCTTACATCGACACCAACATAATTATTTTTCACCCAAGTATGATGGGGGTCATCTTGATTCGCAAGGCTTTGGGCGCTGCCGGCCAACACATTTAAATAATAGGTGGTGTAACCCGGCGCACTGACCACTGGATGATATCCTTCGGGGACCAACACCGCGCAATTATCGCTCGTCATTATAACTGCATCGATGGGATAACCAGCTTGCTGTAAAGGCGAATTTTGATCGGTATAGATGCGCTGATAAGCAAAGCCATGCGGTTTATCGATCTTGAAAAAATAAACTTCCTCAAGATCGGCTTCGATCAAATTGCCTGCTGCCCCTTCGATATGCACGTCATGTTTGTGTGGGGGATAGCTGCTCCAATTGCCGCTAGGGGTATAGACCTCAACCAACACCAAACGATGCACGGGTGAGCCGGGGGGCAGCAAGTTGTTAATCTGGCGGCTGACATTGTCGCCACCACGAATATCGCGTTTCACTTGATCAGGTGTAATCAGCCAAGGTGTGCCATCCCGATCTGTCGGAACCCATGTCACGGCAAATTCGCCACCCACTTCGGCGGTGATGGTAAATTGGGTATGGCGTGGCAAATAAAGTGCGTGGGCGCCACCGCTAAATACCGTCGCCCGCCCACCGATGCCGTGCCATTCGCCACGATTTGAGCGCACTGTATAACGCCCACTCAGATTTACAATCGCAAGCTCATGCTCGCCGCTATCAAATGACCAACTGGCGTTTGTGGCTAAACGCCGCGCCTGAAATGAAATAAATTCCCATCCTGCTTTTTGTGGGGTAATCGATAAAATTAAATCGTCTTTAGGGTCAGTGTTGGGTTTCACCAACATATTTTGGGCTGTGTATTGCATAAAGTTGAGCAAACGTTTGCGCAAATCAAATATAGCACTTATGCCCATTTATGTCAAGGTTAATATGTCTCTTCTCATATCGTGAGATCGGCAAGACCTTGCATCAACTCATAAGCAGGGGGAAGCCAATCAAGGGGGGCGTGGCCCTAGCACGAATCAGGTCAGCTAAGGGTAAGACCCTGCCTAGATTTAAGAGGCGATCATAGACAAAATCATAAAATTTGAGTTTACCTAGAATGATTGAGAAGATGCTATATCTTATCATTACGACCGCGCAATTAAAATCGCATATCGGTATCTCTTACAATGGGCGATACCATGAAACTACTCAATCAAAATGCGCTTGTAACCGGAGCAACGCGCGGCATTGGCAAAGCCATTGCCGTGGCCTTAGCAAAAGAAGGGGCAAATATAGCCATTACAGGGCGCGATGCCGAAGAATTGAAAAACACTGCCGCCGAAATTAACGCGCTGGGGCGACAGTGTGTTAGCGCCGCCTTTGACATCACCGATTATGACCAAGCCGATGCGTTTTATGACCAAGCCGAAGCCACCCTCGGCCCGATCAATATTTTGGTCAACAACGCCGGAATCGGCAGCAGCGCCCGCCCGATGCCGTTTACCGAATTTACCGATGATTTTTTTGAGCTGACGTTGCGCACGAACCTCATCGCCCCATTTCGGCTATGCAAACACGCGGTCAAAAAAATGCAAACACGCAACTATGGGCGCATCATCAATATTGCCTCAATTGCGGGCAAAACTGGCACTGTGCATGGCGTGGCCTACTCTGCCAGCAAGCATGGCTTGATCGGCATGACCCGTTCAATTGCAGTCGAGTTTGTCAAATATGGCATCACTTGCAATGCCGTTTGCCCGGGCGTGACAAAATCGGTGATGAATGACAAACGCCTGAACTATGATGCCAAACGTTTGGGCCGCGAGTTTAGCGATGTCGAAGCCACCTCCACCCCGCTTGGGCGACGCTTAACCCCCGAAGAGATCGCACATTTTGCTGTATCGCTCGCCATGCCCGAAGCCAGTGGTGTCACAGGGCAAATGTTTGTCATCGATGGCGGCGCTACCAATTTATAAGACTCTGATTTTGGCATTCATTTTGTCTAAATATGCCCTCTGATTTGATAAAATCACATGCTTTCATCTGACAAAAAAGTAGAAATTGATTTAAGAAACACCCTCTAAAAGCATCGCTAAAAGCGTCTCGAGTTATCCTCATGGTAGGGGCGGGTCTGTGACCCACCCCTACCCAACAAACCGCTTGGTAAAATGAGGCTGCTCATGTCAGCCATCACCAAACTGCTCATTGCCAATCGCGGCGAAATCGCTTGCCGCATCATTCGCACTTGCCGCACAATGGGCATCGCCACCGTTGCCATTTTTAGCGAGGCCGATACCAACAGTCCGCATGTCACACAAGCCAATGAAGCCGTGCTGATCGGCCCCCCGCCCTCGGCACAAAGTTATTTGCGCGGCGATGTCATCATCGCCACCGCGCTCAAACACGGCTGTAACGCCATTCACCCGGGCTATGGCTTTTTGTCGGAAAATGCTGATTTTGCCGAGGCGGTATTAGCGGCTGGCTTGATCTGGGTTGGGCCATCGCCCGCCGCAATGCGTGCGATGGGCAGCAAGACCGCTGGCCGCGCTAGCGCCATTGCCGCTGGGATTCCAGTTGCGCCAGCCATGGAAATTGAAAATTTAGAATTGAAAATTGAAAAAGAAAATGGGGGGGATGACGCTCATTCACCTCTTTCAATTTTAAATTCCAAATTTCTCTCAGAGTATCCGTTGTTGGTCAAAGCCGTGGCCGGTGGGGGTGGACGCGGCATGAGATTGGTAAATGCGCCGAGCGAATTATTGGCAGCCATTGCCTCGGCCCAACGCGAAGCCCAAAATGCCTTTGGCGATGGGCGCGTGTTTTTAGAGAAATTTATCGTCAACCCCCATCATGTCGAAATACAGGTGTTTGGTGATACCCATGGCAACGTGCTGCATCTGTTTGAACGCGAATGTTCCATTCAACGCCGCCACCAAAAGATCATCGAAGAATCTCCCTCGCCTTTGCTCGATGCCGATTTGCGAGCACGGATGGGCGCAGCAGCCGTGCAATTGGCAAAATCGGTGGGCTATGCCAATGCCGGCACGATGGAATTTTTGGTCGATGCAGAGCGCCAGTTTTATTTTCTTGAAATGAACACCCGATTGCAAGTAGAACACCCGGTTACTGAAATGGTAACCGGCTTAGACTTGGTGCAATTGCAATTGCAAGTGGCGATAGGCGAAGCCTTGCCACCTGCATTGTTTGAAATGAGCGTATTCGGGCACGCACCACGTGGGCACGCCATCGAATGCCGTATTTGTGCCGAAGACCCAGCCAATCAATTTATGCCCTCGATCGGCACACTAACGCGCGTGGTCGAACCAGCGCTGGCGCGGATCGAGACCGGCATTCGCAGCGGAGGGGAGGTCACAGTGCATTACGATTCGATGATCTCGAAATTAATTGTGCATGGCAACACCCGTAGCGAGGCCATTCGCAAACTTGGGGCCGCGCTAGATGGCTATGTCATCGAAGGTGTCACCACCAATATTGCTTTTCTGCGCGATGTGATTCATCACCCAGCCTTTGTGGCTGGCGACACCACCACCCAGTTTATCGACACTCATTTTGCCGAATGGCGACCCCAAGCCATTAAAAACAGACAATGGACAATGAACAATGAGGCTAGATCGTCCAATTCTTCATTCTCAATTTTAAATTCTCAATCTTCTAGCCCTTGGCAGGCAAAAAATCGCTTTCGTATCGGCATTCCACAATCTATCATCCCAAATCCCCAATCCCAGCCCCCAAATTCCCCAGCCCCCAAACGCAAATCAACCACCACCCCGACATCGGGGTTGCTCGAAGCACCGATGCCGGGCCTGATTCGCCAAGTCACTGTGGTGGTAGGCGAAGCGGTTAAACGGGGCACAACCTTGGTGCTGATGGAGGCGATGAAAATGGAACTGCGTGTCAATGCCCCGCGGGATGGTCATGTTCGCAAGGTCAATTGCAGTGTTGGGCAAGTGGTTGATAAAGGACAAGTTTTGGTTGAATTGGAATAATCTTTTTACTGGCATCGTCGTCGTTTCGTTTATGGGTTGGGTTTGGTTGTATGGGGGCTGTTGCGTTGGCGATGACCCGACCACTGATGATGGCGGTTTTTGTTCAACTCGTATGTGATGCATAGGTCAAGGCAAGTGTAGGGGTTGGGGCACAATTTATGAAGGCAAAGATCTAGCCCAAACCCTTAGACAACGCCTTTTAGACAACGCCTTTCGCCCTTTTGAGCAAGGCAACAAGCTCATAGTCATCGGCAAAAAAACCGATAACTATGTAATAGTCTACAATCAGCAGGTCATTGGCCCAGAATTTAACCCGATTCACATGGCCCATTGTTACGAATCGGTGGCATAGTCGATGCCGCATGGCATCGATGCATATTGGTTTTGGGCCAAACGCAATGGTCAAAGTGATGTGATTGAAATTGTGATTGAAATTGTGATTGAAATTGTGATTGAAATTTAAAATTAAATGATGTCTACACCCAAGCTAACCCTCCTCAATGTCACCCATTTTTTGTTTAAACCATCGCAATTTTATGCGGTGAATGAGATCGCCGATGCGGCGCAATATGCCGATTTTTTCGAGCAAGACCAACTGACCACCATGAATTGTGCCCATATTGCCGCATCTGGCATGTCGATGTTGGTCGATGCCAGCAATGAACACATTGACCCCACCTCACCCACAGCCCAACAAGGCGTGCCACAGCCCCCCAGCTTGCTCAGCCAGTTGGCGGCAATGGGCATCGAGCCATCCGATATCACCCATGTCGTCATTACGCACCCACACGATGACCACATCAGCGGCCTCAGTCATGAGGTAGATGGACAACTGCGCCCCATTTTCTATACCGCTAAACATTACCTCGGCCAAGCCGATTGGGAAAGCGCCGCCGTGCAAAACAGCTTGCGTGACCCCAGCACTGTCGTGGCACAAGCCCTGCTCCCCATTCAGCAAGCTGGGTTGCTGGTACTGGTCAATGGCGATTTGGATTTTGGCAATGGTGTGCAAATTATTGCCACCCCGGGCGAAACGCCCGGTCATCAGGCCGTGCGGGTGCAGTCTGAGCATGACATCACCTATCTTGTCGGCGACCTATTTCATTTCCCGATCGAATTTAAGCATTTAGACTGGTTGGTGCGCTGGAAAGACCGCCCAAGCGCTTTGGCCAGCCGCAAAAAAATGATGCAAGCTTTACAAAACGAGCAAGCACATTTGATCGCAACCCATATAGGCGAAGTTGTATCTTATCAACAAAAAGAGACTATTTAAACAAGCGCAATGCCAAAATCATGCTCTCGGCGTTGTCATGGGGTGGCAAAGCTGCCTCATGACAACGCCAAGAGTGTGATTTTGGCAAAAAGTTGTTTTAAGCAATATTGTCTTACGGCTAGCCATGCTTCAGCTATAATTTTTAAGAGGAATAATGTATCATCTCAAAAAATCGGGGGAAATAAACCTGCCTTTCGCCAAATGCACTGTATGACCATTGAAGTTAGGGGCTTTGCCCCTAACTTCAATGGTCATACAGTGCATTTGGCATTACATCTTTGGGGTTTACCCTGAATTATTGAGATGATGCATTTTAAGCAATAAGATAATTCCCTTTGAA
>JAGWYZ010000049.1 GCA_018969115.1 Chloroflexota bacterium
AATCAACTAATCAACCAATCAACCCAGTCAACCAGTCAACCAGCCATCCACCCAACCACCCTACGCCGCTTCGTCAGCATAATCTTCAATCGGCACACAAGCGCATACGAGGTTGCGATCACCGTATACATTATCGATACGCCCGACTGGCGACCAATATTTGTCTTGGCGTGATGAGCCAGCCGGGAAGCAGCCCTCCGCCCGCGTGTAAGGTCGCGTCCAGTTGTCATCGGTGACATCATGTACCGTGTGGGGGGCATGGCGCAGCGGTGAATCGGCAATGGCATAACGACCTTGAGCGACAGCCTCAATTTCTTTGCGAATGGCAATCATGGCATTGCAAAACCGATCTAGCTCGGCCTTCGATTCTGACTCGGTTGGCTCAATCATCAGCGTGCCAGCCACTGGGAAGCTCATAGTGGGGGCGTGAAAGCCGTAATCGATCAGACGTTTGGCGATGTCATCAACCGTTACGCCACAGTGGTCTTTGAGCGCACGAGGATCAACGATACATTCGTGGGCCACGCGCCCGTGATTATTTTTATAGAGCACCGGAAAATGGGAATTGAGACGCGCCGCGATGTAATTGGCCGACAAAATGGCGACCTCGGTGGCGCGTTGTAACCCAGCGCCACCCATCATCAACATATAAATATAGGAGATGGGCAAAATAGAAGCCGAGCCAAAGGGCGCCGCCGACACTGGCCCTGCTGCTGTGCTACTGCCATCGATCACTGGATGCCCGGGCAAAAATGGCGCAAGATGCGCCTTGACCCCAATTGGCCCCATGCCCGGCCCGCCACCACCGTGTGGTATACAAAAGGTTTTGTGCAAGTTTAAATGTGAGACATCAGAGCCATAATCACCGGGCCGCGACAGCCCGACTTGGGCATTCATATTGGCACCATCCAAATACACTTGCCCGCCATGTGCATGGACGACTTCACATAACTCACGGATGCGCTCTTCAAATACGCCGTGCGTGGATGGGTAAGTCACCATCACGGCAGCCAAATTGGCTGCGTGCTTGGCGGCTTTGGTACGCAAATCGTTCATATCGATGTTGCCGTGGGTGTCACAATTCACCACCACCACATCCATGCCCACCATATTGGCGGTGGCGGGGTTGGTGCCGTGCGCCGATGATGGGATGAGGCAGATATTGCGATGCCCTTCGCCGCGGCTGAGGTGATAGCCGCGAATGGTAAGCAGACCGGCATATTCACCCTGCGCCCCCGAGTTTGGTTGCAACGACACCGCATCGTAGCCGGTGATTTGGCACAAATGGCGTTTTAGTTCGTCGAACATGAAATGATAGCCGCGGGCTTGCTCGGCAGGAGCAAATGGATGTAACGCGCCAAATTCGGGCCATGTGATCGGCACCATCTCGGCAGTGGCGTTTAATTTCATGGTGCATGAGCCGAGCGGGATCATGGCGCGGTCGAGCGCAAGGTCGCGGTCAGACAATTTGCGCATATAGCGCAACATTTCGGTCTCGGAGCGGTGGCGATGGAAGACCGGATGAGTGAGGAAGGGCGAAGTGCGAGCTAGCGCCGAAGGTTGCAGACTAAAAGTAGCCGCTTGTATCATCGTCGTTTC
The DNA here is from genome assembly GCA_018969115.1 of Chloroflexota bacterium. Classification (GTDB taxonomy): domain Bacteria; phylum Chloroflexota; class Anaerolineae; order J036; family Brachytrichaceae; genus AQU-03. The sequence goes on from JAGWYZ010000049.1 coordinate 1,600, forward strand.
GGCTTTGCCAGCAAAAGTGCTTATGATGGCATTGAGAATGGCAGGCGTTGTCGTCTCATCTAACGAAATGCCGAGCGCTGCTTCGGGGGCGGCTTCGCCTGCCGGGATGACGCGAAAATTGAGCTTGGCCTGTTGCCCCCGCGCAATGATGGCGGCTTGGGCATCGCCGACCGCGACGGTGAGGGTGTCGAAATAGCTGTCATTGAGCCGCTTAAAGCCCAATTTTTGCAGCGCCGCTGCCAATGCCGCCGTGTTCATGTGCACCCGTTGGGCAATTTCTGCCAAGCCTTCGGGGCCATGATACACCGCATACATCGAGGCGATGACGGCTAACAGCACTTGCGCCGTGCAAATATTGCTGGTGGCTTTTTCACGGCGAATGTGTTGTTCGCGGGTTTGCAGCGATAGCCGATAGGCCACCGCGCCTCGTGCATCGATTGACACGCCCACCAAACGACCGGGCATACTGCGTTTGTGGGCATCTTTTACCGCCATATAAGCCGCATGGGGGCCGCCATAGCCCATCGGCACGCCAAAACGTTGGGCCGAGCCGATGGCAATATCGGCCCCCATTTCGCCGGGTGGGGTCAACAGGGTTAGCGCCAAAATGTCAGCCGCCACAATGGCAATTGCGCCTTGGGCATGAATGGCCGCAATTGCGCCGCGTAGGTCGCGCACATCGCCATAGGTGCCCGGGTATTGCAAAATCGCCCCAAAGACCTTGCTATTGGCAAGCTCGGTCAGCGGGTCGCCGATTACGATCTCCCAGCCCAACGGCGCGGCACGGGTGGCAATGACGGCGCGGGTTTGTGGGTGGCATTGCTTATCAACAAAAAAGCGCAGTGATTTTGAGCTTGCTACCCGCTTGGCCAAGGCCATCGCTTCGGCTGCTGCCGTCGCCTCATCCAACAACGAGGCGTTGGCAATATCGAGTTTGGTCAGATCACAGATCATGGTCTGGTAATTGATCAGTGCTTCGAGCCGGCCTTGGCTAATTTCGGGCTGATAAGGCGTATAAGCCGTATACCAAGCTGGGTTTTCTAAAATATTGCGCTGAATCACGCCCGGCAAATGCGTTCCATAGTAGCCAGTGCCGATTAACGAAGTAAAAACTTGATTTTGCTCAGCGATTTCGCGCATCCGGGCCAGCGCTTCGGTTTCGCTTAGGGCTGGGCCTAAATCGAGCGGTTTGTTTTGGCGAATGGATGCTGGGATGGTCTGCGCGATTAAGTCATCTAATGATGCTGCGCCAACCGTGCGCAACATCGCTTCGACATCGTGGGGCGTGGGGCCAATGTGGCGTTGTTGAAATGAAGAGGTATTATTTGCAACAGAAACAGACATGAAAGCACTCCTATGGCTGTATTACAGCCTTATGGTTCGAGTGCCCCATCTGTCTGTTTGCCTGAGAACGTTATCCCTTCGGCTCGTAAGTCTAGCCTCACGCCTTTCCAGATCTAACGATTGCCATAGCGGTCCTTTTACCTGAGAGATTCCGGGGCGGTTGCTCCTTCGGTGCCGACATTTTGGTTATAGGTTGGTCTCTCCCGCTGCGCTGGGTTTAATTTTACCGCTAAAAACTATTTACTTGGCAAATCGGTGCGGCGTGGCAAGGTATAAATAAATGCTACCCCCGCACCCAGTAACGCAATGAAGCTAATGCAGAATAGTTCAATACTTGAATACCAAGTGTTGAGAAAACCATCAATGATGGCTATATCGGGTTTTGCGGTTTCATAATAGACTAAGGTGCTTGAATTTATGGCTGGGCAGGAGCGCCCACAGCCGACATGATGGGTAAAGGTTTGCGTTTTGCCTGTGTTGTCTTGAAAACTGACCACTGGGTAATTGCCACCGCCGCGCCCACTTATTTGTTCGATGCGTGTAATGGTGCCTTGCGTGGTTTGGGCATTGAGCAAAAAAGCGTTGGTGGCCAGTACGCTTTGCGAGCCGACATAAACATTATAAAGGGCATAGCCAGCCAACACCAACATGATGAGCATGGCAACCCCGCGCCGAGTGTTGTCTTGTTTTTGTGTGTCGGGGCCGGGGACATTGCGAAATTTGGGTTTAACCGGGGTTCGTCGCGACATTTTTACAACAGATTAATGTGTCTCTTCCGTAATTTGAGGCAAATCCCAAAGGCGTAAAGTCGAACTCACTATGCGGAGAGTTTGACGAAAACTTGGTTTATTGCCCCCTGTTTATTGAGAAGATACAAATCGATCATTTAATTTAGCACCAAACGATAAAACAAACTGAGCGCTACGCGGCAAATAAAGAGCAATAACACGACCACAAATGGAAAAGCGAGGCCGTTAATTTTGCCGAAGGTGAGTTTGCGCACAATATTGTAAATTGGGTTGGTGGCAATTTCAAAGATTTCTAAAATGGCGTTTTTTTGATTGCCCACCAATACTTGCAAAATAACGCGCCCAATGGTGAGATACATGCCAATTGAGAACACCCAATTGAGCGTTTCGACCAAAATTGTAGTAATCATGATAAACGTTAGGGTTTTGCCAATGTGACATTGGCATTCCCTCAATTTTTGCGTGTGTGTAGTATAAGGCCGCTCAATAAAAATAGGCGGTAATGGCGAAACAACATGATCACCATTACCGCCTATTTTACTGCCTCAATCACAAAATTTGGCGGTCCGCTTACGCGGCACACACATTGGCATTAAACTTGTCTATTGGATAACCTTTGTGTATGTGTGAATTGAGGCGTTGATAGTGAAGGGTTGAAGGTTGAAGATGGAGAGATTTCCGCTCTCAGCCCTCAACCCTTAACCCTTAACCCTTCAATGAATTAGTGTTGGTGAATCATTTCGCCACCCTCAGACATTTCGCCGACGGGGTTGCGCAGTTGATCGACCATTTCTTGAATAGCAATAGGTGGCGGTGCAGTAAGCAACGACACGATGATCATCAAGGTGAAGTTGGCGATCATGCCGAAGATGCCCGATGACAAGTGGCTGAGACCCATGATGTTGTTGGCTGGGTTGAGGTAGTTATTCACCAAATACCACAGGGTTGCAATTAAGCCACCCACCATACCGGCCATTGCGCCTTGGAAGTTGGCACGCTTCCAGAAGATGCCGAGCAACACAATGGGGAAGAGGGTTGAGGCGGCGAGTGAGAATGCCCACGCCACCATTTGCGCTACCAACGCCAATTGCGGCAAGGCAAGCAGCGCTGTAAGCGACGCTGCTACCACAATCATGCCTTTACCAAGATTCATACGGGTAGTTGGCTTGGCCTTGGGGTTAACTGTCTTGAAGTAGATATCGTGTGCGATCGAAGAGGCAATCACCACGAGCAAGCCATCGGCAGTGCTGAGGGCGGCGGCCAAACCACCAGCGGCTACCAAAGCCGAGATGGTGTAGGGTAAGCCAGCGATTTCAGGGGTGCTGAGCACGATCAAGTCGTTATTGATAGTCAATTCGCTGAATTGCAGCTTGCCATCGGTGTTGGCATCATTAATTGACATCAAACCGATGGATGACATCTTGGTGACCCAAGCCAATGGTTTGCCATCTGAGCCGACCACGCTGGTCACTTCACGTCCATTGGCGGCTTTGTCTTTGACCAAGCCTAACCCGACTACATTTTTGAGAATAGTTAAACGTGAGAGGGCGGCATAGGAAGGCGCAGTAACATATAACAAGAAGATGAAGAAGAGCGACCAAAACACGCTGCGGCGGCTTTCTTTAATACTTGGTACGGTGTAGAAGCGGATGAGAATATGGGGCAAACCAGCCGTGCCTGCCATCAAACAGAAGGTCAGCGCTAAGAAATCCCATGGGGTATTGCGCCAATCGCCGAGTTCGGGGGCGGTTGCCGATGGAATGGCGACGGGGGCTGGGGTTCCTAATTTAGTGCCGAAGAAACCATTGGCTTGGTTGATGGCTGCAATAGCCCCAGCGTTGCTCAAAGGTTCATTAAAAGGTACAATATACTTTTTTGCAATATTTTGCTCATTTTCAAGGCGGTTAATTTCACTTAGGGCTTGACCGTAGGCAATTTGTGGGATGGGGTTGCCCATGAGTTGAATTGACATGAAGATGGGAGGAACCAAATAAGCCACAATCAAGATCACATATTGGGCGACTTGGGTCCATGTAACGGCTTTCATCCCACCCAAGAATGAACAGAATAGCACACCACCGAGACCAAGAATGACACCGACGCCATAATCTAGGCCCAACACCCGTTGCATGACCAAACCTACGCCTACCACTTGGGCGGTTACGTAAGTGAAGCTGACGATGATGGCCATAACGGCTGCAACTACACGGGCTGAGTTGCTGCCGAAGCGTGCGCCCACGAAGTCTGGGATGGTATATTGACCAAATTTTCGGATATAAGGTGCAAATAGCAGCGCCAACAACACATAGCCGCCGGTCCAGCCCATGATATAGGCCATGCCATCGTAACCAATGCCCCATAAGGTGCCAGCCATACTGATGAACGATGCGGCGCTCATCCAGTCTGCACCGGTTGCCATGCCGTTAAACACGGCGGGCACCGAGCGACCAGCCACATAATATTCGTCGAGTGCTTTGGTGCGGGTAGCGACGCCGATGACGGCATACAAGCCGAAGGTCAGCACCATATAAATGCCGGCGATCAGTTGTTGGGGCAAGCCAACGCTAACTTCGAGCAAGAGAATAATAACTGTTAGCGCCAAAAAGCCTAACGTGAACATGCCGTAATAGCGGACTAATTTGCTTTGGAATATGCTGTTATCGCCGCCTGATGAGATTGCTGCCATTTTGTATGTCTCCTGTTTTTACTATGGAAATTTAATTCTTGCGAATCTTGACTTTTTCTTCTGCTTTTGTAAGTTTTACATCGGTATCAGACACATGGAACTCGTCGTCCATTTTGTTCATTTGCTTGGCATAAACATAAATGAGTAATACAAACCCGATAAGTGAGCCTTGGCTCGCCATCCAAAACCCTATCGGGAAGCCAAGAATGACGATATTGTTGAGGACTGGTGCAATGAGGGCTGCACCGTAGGAGATGAGAAACCAGATCACCAACAAAATGACGATCAGGCGAATGTTTCGTCTCCAATATTCTTCTGCTTTCGATTTTGACATGAGATTTTTCTCCTTTTAATTTTTTAAGATAAATAATTGGGCTAAAGATTTTTGATTTGTTTAAGGCTTGTTTTATAAGTAAAAGATGATTAATATGATTGATGCAACAACAAGGGTTGCAAAACCTCCTCGCAATAAATTATTTTGAGATATTTAATAAGTTTATATCTATACTCTGCGATGTACGACAAAAGATGTAGATTACATGAGACTTATCTTAGTTTGCAATTAAAAAGACACGATAAATGTAATGTAAATTCTCTGTCATATTTTGTAAAGATTTGTAAACCCTACAGGTTAAGGTTGGCGCAACCCCTCAACCAGATCTATTTCATCTTGTGAGGGTGGTGGGGGGAGTTTGCTAATGAGGATGGTCACTAGAAAATTGGCTGGGATGCCAAAAATGCCAGCAGCAACGTGTTGAATGCCTAAGATGTTAAACGTAGGATAAGCAAAATTAATTATCATGTAGCTTAGGGTCATGATAAGCCCAGTCAACATACCCGCAATGGCTCCGGTACCATTGGTGCGTTTCCAAAAAATGCCTAACACTAAAACTGGAAAGAGAGTTGATGCGGCCAACGAAAATGCCCATGCCACCAATTGCACAACAATGGCGAGACGACGCAAGGCGGTGAGTGATGCTAATACTGCCGCAATCAATATTGCGATTTGACCTAATAAAAAGTGGTTGCGTAACGAGGCGCGGGGGTTGATGATATGGCTGTAAATGTCGTGGGCAAAAGCCGAGGCGATTACCAGCAGCAAGCAATCTGCCGTAGAAAGCGCCGTAGCCAAACCACCTGCCGCCACCAATGCGCCAATGCTAAGGGGTAATTGGGCAATATCGGGTTTTGAAACCACGATTAAATCGGGGTCAATCGATAACTTGTTGAATTGTAATAACCCATCGCGGTTTTTATCGTCAAATTTAATCAAATCGAGTTGTGCCCAAGTGCTTGCCCATGCAGGTACGGCTTTTATTGGTTTGCCGATGACATTTTTTAAGACCTCCCAACTTGAGAAGGCGGCATAGGCTGAGGCTGTAAGATAAAGTAACAAGATGAAAAATAACGCCCAACCTGTGCTATGGCGGGCATCGCTGGCGGTAGGCACCGTGTAAAAACGCACCAAAATATGGGGCATCCCTGCCGTGCCACACATTAGGCATAACATCAAGGCGATGAAATTCCATACATTCCAGTTATTAAATGGGGTGATGTAGCCTTCGCTTATGCCAAGCGTGGTCTTAAACTGCACAATATTTTCGAGTGTGCTGACATACATGAGTTGAGGGAATGGCACGCCAGTCTCGCGCCATGACAGCATGGTGACGGGCACAAAATAAGCCGTGAGTAATGCAATACATTGCACGACTTGTATCCATGTAATCGCCCGCATCCCCCCCAGTAACGAGCAGAATAACACTGACCCTAAGCCAATAAACACCCCAAGATAGTAATTAACGTCCCAAAAGTGGCTCATGATGATGCCTACGCCCGCCACCTGGGCCGTGATGTAAGTAAATGAAGTAATGACGCTGATTAATGCCGCAATAATACAGGCAAGATTGCCGTTATAACGGGCGGTAATAAAATCGAGGATGGTGAATTGCCCAAATTTACGTAAATAAGGCGCAATCAGCATGCTCATCAACACATAGCCACCGGTCCAGCCTACAATATAGGCCAGCCCCTCATACCCTAACAGCCATAATGTGCCTGCCATCGAAATAAATGAGGCTGCGCTCATCCAATCACCTGCTATCGCCATGCCATTAAAAAAGGCCGGAATCCGCCGCCCGGCCACAAAATAATTATCGAGGGTATGTGCGCGTGAGTTTAACCCGACAAAAGCATATAGCCCAATGGTTACGGCAAACAAAATCCATTCAGATGTTTTTTTAGGCAAGATATGGACGGTTTCGAGTGAGCCAAGCATCATCAGTGACCCAAACCCTAATGCAAAACATAATAATATCAACCCAATTCGCCATAAATTTACACTTTTGGGGGTCTCATTGAGGTTATTGTTATTGCCATTTTCAGGCTTAGGGTAATATTGGTGATCGAGTTGCCCTGCACGCCAAACATAAATAGCAATGAGTAGTAAAAAGATGAGCAGAATCCCTCGACTGCCCATAAAATAGCCTAAAGGAAAACCCGTAAGTACCTGAAATTGATTGAGAATAGGAGATAACAAGATTGAGCCGACCGATATGCCCAACCAAATTGCCAATAATAGGCCGATCAATCGCTAGTTTGTCCGCCAATAGGCTGGGTTTGCTGGCTGAATAGGTGGGATTGCTTTGGGGATTTGGGTATCGATTCTTGGCATTTTTGGCGTGGGATACCAAGGCAATAGGCCAGTTGCCGGTAGCCTATGCTCACTATTTTGGCGTTTCATCGGTGGGAATAATAGTGATAACACCCCGATCACCAATAAAACCCCCAAGATCCATAATAAGCCGATGAGGAATAAGCCGATCCAGTTAATCATAGTTGAGGGTTGAGTGTAGAGAGTTGAGGGTTGAGGGTTGAGAGATTCCTCTCAACCTTCAACTCTCAACTCTCTACACTCTCTATAATGGGTAAAGTAAATCGCACAGTTGTGCCTTTGCCAAGACCAGCACTCTTGGCCCAAATTTCACCACCATGAGCATACACTAAATGCCGCGCAATGGTCAAACCAATCCCTGCCCCGCCACTGTTGCGGGCGCGAGATTTATCGACCCGATAAAATCGCTCAAAAATATGGGGTAAATGTTCAGGCGCAATGCCAGTGCCCGTATCGACCACGCCTACATGCATCATTAAGTCTTCGGGGTGGGCAAAAATAGTAATGCTGCCGTTTGGCGGCGAATATTGCAGCGCATTCGCCGTTAGATTGATCAAAATCTGTTCAACACGATCTGCATCGGCAAAAACATTTGGCAAGTTCGCGTCGATATCCATTTTCAATTGTACGTCTTGCGCTTGCATTTGGGGTCGAAATTGCTCGGCCACTTGCTCGATGAGCGGCTCTAAAAACAAAGGTTTTGGCTCAACCCGCAATTGCCCAGCCTCGGCCCGCGACAACAAAGCCATTTCTTCAATCATCCATTTTAGGCGGGTTGCTTCATGATGCACCATCGCAAAAATACGTGGCTCAGGGTTAATCACTTCATCGATTAACCCTTCCATGTAGCCCTCGATGGTGGTAAGCGGGGTGCGCAATTCGTGTGCCATATCAGCTAATAACCCCAAACGGCGCTGTTCGGTTTTGTCGAGGGTTTCGGCCAGTTGATTAATACTTTGGCTCAACATCGCCAATTCGTCATCCGATTCAATAATGGTGCGTTCTCGGTAATAGCCACTGGCTAAACGGCTGCTGACCAAAGTTAATTCTTGCAATGGCCCGACAATGCGGCGCGACACAAATAAACTGACTACAACCGCCGCTATTAATGAAGCAAAGGCTGCTACCAGCATCGCATCGCCCATCACCGATTGTAATAATGCCGATGCTGTGGTGGCAGGCTGCACTTCATTTACCCGTTCGCCTACTTGGGGGTTGATCGAGGTTTCAGAGGTGGGTACCAAGGGATTGCTGGCAAGAAAATACGCCGTTGGCAAGAATACACCGATGCCAATGGCAATGATCATCAGGTGCGAGATGAACATTTTCCAACGTAGTTGTCTTAGCCAGTGCATTTTGTTGAGGGTTAAGGGTTGAGAGTTGAAGGTTAAGCGTTGATAATTTCTTAACTTTCAACTCTCGACCTTAACCCTCAACTTCTAGCTGCGTTTTACCACCAATTTATAGCCTACACCTCGAATGGTTTGTAATAATGTGAGGTTGGTGGGGTCATCGCCGAGTTTTTTGCGTAAAAGGCCAATATGCACATCGACAACGCGATCAATCCGCCCAAATTCGGTTCCCCATACCCGTTCAAGCAATTGGTCGCGGCTAAATACACGCCCGGGCTGACCCGCCAAGGCATGTAATAATTCAAATTCGCGCTGGGTTAAATCAATGGCTTGCTCATTGCGCCAAACCTCACGTGTATTGGGGTTAATGACCAAATCGCCATAACGTAGCTCTGGGTGTTCAACCATGCCAGCGCCGTTCGCATTGCTCAATTGGCGGCGGCGGCGCAAAATGGCTTTGACACGGGCAACCAGTTCGCGTGGGCTGAAGGGCTTGGTTAAATAATCATCGGCCCCGACCGATAAGCCGACAATCTTATCAACTTCTTCGGCCCGCGCTGTCAACATCAACACATATACATCTTGTTGCTCGGCTTGCAGTTGTTTACATACTTCTAAGCCATCGATGCCGGGCAACATCACATCCAATATCACCAAGGTGGGGCGGGTTGCGCGGGCTTGCTTTAGCGCATTATTCCCATCTTGCGCCGTATGCACCGTAAAGCCATCCGCACGCAAGTATGCCGCAATCAAATCAAGGATTGCAATTTCGTCTTCGACCACCAAAATAGTTTCTTTTCGTAACACTGCAGGTCCTTAATTGTAGCTGAGAAAATAAGGCTGTGAGCCATGAGAAGCCGTGAGCTTAAGGCCCAAGGCTCATGGCTTCTCACGGCTCACCACATTCATCTTTAGCCCGCCTTTGGGGCGAATGGTGAAGAGTTGCTCGGCTTGTATGGGGTGGTTGGTTGCCAGTGTTAAACGATAATGTTGCAAAATGGTGATAAAGATGAGCCGTGCTTCCATCATAGCGAAGGTATTGCCAATGCACACACGCGGACCCCCGCCAAACGGCAAATAGGCATATTTTGGAATTTGAGTTTCACGTGCTGGGTTAAAGCGTTCAGGGTCAAATTTGAGCGGATCAGGAAAATAGTCAGGGTTGCGATGCATGAGATAGGTCGAAATGACAATATTGCTGCCCTTTGTAAAATGATAGCCCCCCAACTCAAGATCGTGAATGGGTTGGCGGGTGGCCCCTGCCGCTGGTGGATATAGACGCAATGCTTCTTTCAGCACCATCTCACTATAGGGCAAATTAGGCAAATCATGCACAGTTGGCGGCTTGCCGTTGAGTATTTCGATCTCGCACAGCAACTTCGCCTCAACTTCTGGGTTTTGCGCCAAGAAATAAAACACCCAATCTAGTGCATTTGCCGTCGTCTCGTGACCTGCGACAAACAAGGTCATCACCTCATCTCGCCGTTGCTTGGCACTCATTGGGTTGCCTTCGTCGTCGCGGGCTGCCAATAGCATCGATAGCAAATCGCCTTTATCTTCGTTGCCATGTTGGGTGATGATATTGTCGATAATGGCAAATAGCTCGTGCATGGCCTTTTCTTCGCGGCGGCGGCGGGTTTTAAACATGCGCTCCCAAATGGGGTGATAGCTGTTGAGGCGGTCATTGGCAGATCCGAGCAGAATATAGGTGAGTTCGCCAATGTGTTTAGCTTGATTGCGCACATCAATATTAAACAATGTTTTATTGACAATGCCCAAGGTCAGTGCCATCATGTCGTGGGCAATATCGCGCGTCTCGCCGGCCTGCCATTCGCGCAACATATCTTGGGTTTGCGCCACCATTGTTTCGCCATAGGCAGCAATGCGCTGAAAATGAAAAGCAGGTTGGGCCAATTTGCGTTGTCGCCGCCAAAAGCTATCTTCGCTGGTTAAAAGCCCATTGCCCACCAATTCGCCAATCGAATCGCGCAGTATTTGCGCCTTGTGAAACTCGGCATGACGCTCGATCAAAATCTCGTATACCAACTTTCGGTCACTAATGACATAGGTTACTTGGTTGTCGAAGTAAATCGCGTAAAACTTGCCATAAATATTGGCATTGTCGTATGTATATTTTAGTGAATCGAAGGGCAACCGCACAGGCGACAGCGCCGTAATAACACGGGTAAAACTGGGCACAACTGGGCCGGGAACCTTAGCAGATGAAATTTGCATAAAACACCTCTATTACACTTATTGGTAACTTTCTACTGACCAGTGGCAATTTAAAAGGACGCAATGCCCAAATCTGTTTTATCACTTATTGTCGAGAAAATACGATTTTTGAATTATATTCCATTTGTGAAATATTTCACAAATGGAGATGGCCAAATGAGTAAAGCCTGCTTTTTGCGTCATGTATAATTAGTCTCTGCAAAAAAACAAGTTAGATTTATTAGTATTAGGAGATACGGTTCGTGGCAAATACACTTTCGGCACAACAGCGTGTGCGCAATAGCGCCCGCAAAGCAATTAAAAATCGACTGCATCGATCACGCACACGCACTTACATTAAGAGTGCTCGTGAGTTGATCGCAGAAAAAGAGATTACAACAGCAGCAGAACAAGTTCAAAAGGCAATTGGGGCGCTCGATCGCGCCGCTGGTCAAGGTGTCATTCACCCAAACAATGCCGCGCGTCGCAAATCGCGTCTCATGAAGGCATTGCATAAGGCCGAAGCCGCGAAGAAGTAAGCTTTAACAGCATTGTTACGCTTTAACGCGCCACTCATATACGAGTGGCGTGTTTTACTTTTCCTAATGATTTTGGCCTAGGTAGGGGCACGGTATGCCGTACCCCTACCCCAACTCCCCTGGTGCAAGATGCCAAGCATCGTAATCTGTCTGCTCATCACCAACATTGACATCATCACACGACTTAGGTGTTTCATCATCAGACGATTATGTGGCTCTTGTGTAAATGGGAGTAATTTTACAAAGCTTTTCTGACCTCTTTTTTTCTCGTTGTTCCCAATGGTTTTACGGAGGGGCAAAGGCTATCTTATTTTGGCGAATGTATTGAAAAGTAAAATAAATTCATGTTTAAGTCACTGTAGAGCAGATTCTGAGTTGATGAAAGGTTTTGTCCTATTGCCTTTGGGGTTATCACGAAAAAAGACGAGTGCTATGTCGGTAAAACTGACATAGCACTCGTCTTTTTATTTGTGTTAATCCTCGATGACGGGGCTAAACACCAATTTCTTCGGTTCGGCGTCGCCTTCGGCGGCAGCAACATCAACCAAAATAATATCGCCAGATTTGAATTTGCCGGTCAGTAACTCCATGCTTAATGGCCCTTCGATAAACTTTTGGATGGCGCGGCGTAATGGGCGCGCTCCAAATTGTTGGTCATAGCCTTGTTTGGCCAGCCACCGGCTAGCGGCAGCGGTTAATTCAATCTTAACGCCTTTCTCTTTGAGTCGCCCTTGCACCTCGTGCAACTGCAATGCCACAATTCGCTCGACATTTTCTATCGATAATGGCGAGAAAATAATCACTTCATCGATGCGGTTAAGGAACTCTGGGCGGAAATTGCGCTTAAGCGCATCTTCAATCTTTTTGGTCTCAACCACAGCGGCTTCGCTGTCGCCTTTGATGAAGCCAAGCGCACCACCCCGTTTGACAAACTCGGTGCCGAGGTTGCTGGTCATAATAATGACGGTATTGCTGAAATTGACGGTGCGACCTTGCCCATCGGTTAAGCGCCCATCGTCAAGCACTTGCAGCAATGAATTCCACACATCAGGATGGGCTTTTTCGATTTCGTCGAACAACACAACCTGATAAGGGCGGCGGCGAATTTTCTCGGTCAGTTGTCCGCCCTCATCATAGCCAACATAGCCGGGTGGGGCGCCAAATAAGCGGCTCACGGTGTGACCTTCGCGATATTCGCTCATGTCTACCCGCACCAAGGCATTTTCGTCTTCAAACAAAAACCACGCTAAAGCCTTTGCTAGCTCGGTTTTGCCTACGCCCGACGAGCCAAGGAAAATGAAAGAGCCAATTGGTCGATCGGGGTCTTTCATGCCACTACGGGCACGACGAATGGCATCGCTGATGGCCTTTATGGCTTCTTCTTGCCCAATCACCCGCTCACCCAAACGTTCTTCCATCTGCAACAGTTTCTGGTTTTCAGTCTCCATCATCTGCGTTACCGGAATGCCCGTCCATTGGGCAACCACACTGGCGACATCGGCGGTGTCTACCACTTCATCGAGTTGATTGCTTTTCATCCATACTTCGCGGGCTTTCTCAAATTCATCTTGCACCCGTAACCGCTGCATTTTGTATTGCGCCGCGCCCTGATAATCGGCATTCATGGCGGCATCTTCTTCCATCTGGCGCATTTTGTCTAGCTCAGCTTGTTTTGCTTTTAGCTCGGGTGAGGTGGTATAGAGCTGTACGCGCAATTTGGCTGCGGCTTCGTCCATCAGGTCAATGGCCTTATCTGGCAAACGCCGTTCGGTAATATAGCGCGATGACAATTGCACAGCGCTGACAATGGCATCATCGGCGATCTTTAACTTGTGATGGGATTCGTACCGCCCACGCAACCCCATCAACATTTTGATGGTGTCATCTTGGCTCGGCTCATCTACATACACCGGTGCAAATCGTCGCTCTAACGCGCTGTCCTTTTCAATATATTTTCGATATTCGTCTAGCGTGGTCGCGCCCATACAGCGTAATTCACCCCGTGCTAGGGCTGGTTTCATAATGTTGGCGGCATCCATGCTGCCGCTGCTGTTGCCAGCGCCCACCACGTTATGCAACTCATCCATGAACAAAATGATCTCGCCTTGGCTGCGCAGTACCTCATCCATACATTGCTTTAGGCGTTCTTCAAAATCACCGCGAAAGCGTGAGCCAGCAACAAGGCTAGCCATATCGAGGGCGATGACCTTTTTGTTGAGCAGCATATCAGGCACATCGCCGCTGTTAATACGCTGGGCCAAGCCCTCGGCAATGGCGGTTTTGCCCACACCGGCTTCGCCAATCAGCACTGGGTTGTTTTTGGTGCGGCGGGCCAATACCTGCACCACGCGCAAAATCTCTTGGTCACGCCCAATGACAGGATCGAGTTTGCCGTCTTTTGACATTTGGGTCAAATCACGTGAGAATTTTTCGAGGGTGCGATATTTAGTCTCGGCTTGTTTGTCGGTTACCCGTTGCCCACCTCTAAAATCTTTAATTGCATCCATCACTCGGTCTTTGGTGATTTTGTAATCGGCCAAAATGCGGGCGCTGGGTGTATTGCGTTCCGATGTCATTGCCAGTAGCAAATGTTCTGTGCTAATAAATTCGTCTTTTAAGCGGTTCGCTTCTTCGCTGGCGATCTCGGCAATGCGCCGCAAACGTGGCGTGATGAAGATTTGGGCTTGCCCGCTGCCATAAACACTTGAGCGTGAGCCTTGTTTTAATACATCGTCTAATTTGCCCGAAACCACCGCGACATCGACGTTCATGCGTTCAAGCAATTGCGGCACGATGCCTTCGGGCTGTTCGAGCATGGCCAGAAAAAAATGCTCAGCATCGACTTGGCTATGACCATAACGCTGGAGTACCTCTAACGCACGTTGCGCCGCGTCTTGCGCCCGTTCGGTAAATCTATCGTAATTTAGCATGTTGTATGTTGGTTAATCTCTTGTCTGCTTTTTCACTATAACAATTCCTTGTATTTTGCGCTTAATTATCGGAATCGCGTTAGAGAAAGATGGGAGTTTGCATAAGGCCGAGTTTTTTGCCCAAAAATGGGGGTTAAACAGGTTTTCGCCGAAATCACCATGCTCCATCCCCCGTAGTCGATGGGGCATAGTGATTTCGGCATTTTATTTTTACTAAACTGTTGTTAGATTTGACAAATTTGACAAATTATAAAAATGGCCTTGACAATACTTCGTCGTTTATATATACTCTTTCTGCTTAACCAATGCAAACGTTTAATTGTCTCGTCAGTGCCGTGTGCGTAGTAAAAACCACCAATAGTATGGCTGGGCTCTATATTGCACATGGAGCTATGTTCCAATTTGGCTTTGCCGGTTTGGGAGATATCAAAGTAACATGGAGAGAGGTGAGGATTGCGTAAACCATACGCATTCTAGTGTTCGATAACGAACCCGCCTCAGCCATATGCCGAGGCGGGTTTTTTGTTGTTTGGTGCAAGCTCACAATAAAACGTCGTAAGTAATTTGTAAATCGTAAAACCACATAACTATAAAAGGAGGAATTGAGATGATGAATCATATTTATACACAGCATCTATTTGATGTTTTTGCGCTGCTCACCGATGGTTTAAACCCGATTGCCATCAAAGGCCATTTTATTGAAACAAGACAAATTGTCATGTCACCTGCTCTCTCTCAATTTCTGAGGGGTATTGATATGTCGTCAGCATATCGATAATCTTTCGCGCCGGTGATGTCGGCGTTGCCTAACAACCCACCCTGTTTCATATTTGAACCGGCCATTCCGTTTGGCAGGGCTGGCGCTGTCATACTTTTTGTGTGTAACGGCGGTCGTTCTTTTGTAGTAAACAAACCCAGTTTTTTAGTGCCACTGTTTAAAACAGGTTCGCACAAACGATGAAAATCATGATGAAGATTTATGCCACTACCTTTGGCGAAATGCTACGGGCTTTACGGTTACATGCCAATCTTACTCAATCTGGGCTGGGCCAAGCCACTGGCTATAGCCCCGCCTTGATCTCGCGGCTTGAGTCAAATGCCCGTTGCCCAGACATCGATATGGTCTATCAACGCTTTGTGCCAGCGTTGCAATTAGAGGCAGATTCGGCAGATGCTCAACGCCTGATTGCTTTAGCACATCAGCATCGATTGGCTCAGGTGATGGGATCGCCGCCGCCGCTGTCACCTCGCGCTGAACTTAGCACTGCGATTATGTTGATGTTGGTGTTGAAGGTCATAGAATCTGAACGGATGTTACAATAATGCAAAAGGGGCACGGCATGCCGTGCCCCTGCCCCTACCACTCATGTAAAACAGGCAATAAATGCTGTGCAAGTAAACCTTCGCCGCGTGGGGTGCGATGCACCGGTGTGTTGGTAAATTCATCGGCGGGCAGCACATTCCAAGCATCAACATAGCGCCAGCCCTGTTGCTGGGCTTGGGTAGCCATCAACCCACGATATTGATCGTATGCCCAACGTGGGTAAAAGGCATTGTAGCGGCGATTGCTATTTTTACCATCGCTAATGGCAGTGGGTTCGTTGACCAGCACCAAAGGCACTGAGGCCCGTTTGGCCATGGCTTGCCCAGCCGCCAATATCTCTAGCGCTAAATCTGCTTCGCGCAAGGTTTTTGCGCTAATGCTGGCTGCCGACAACCCACGCA
This sequence comes from Chloroflexota bacterium, assembly GCA_018969115.1. GTDB lineage: Bacteria > Chloroflexota > Anaerolineae > J036 > Brachytrichaceae > AQU-03. Next base: position 17,810 of record JAGWYZ010000049.1, read on the forward strand.
TGCCATCATCGGCCTCTAAATCGCGGCTATAGCGCTCATTTGCATCGGCAAAATCTTGATCAACGCCTGTTGTTGCCCACATCACCCCCAACAATTGCAGCCGCAACAAATCGGCCAAATCGCGGCGTTGCCCAATCAAGGTGCGATCCCATATCGACAAATGCTCAAAGCTGGGCGCGTTGGGGTCCAGGGTGCGAATCGGCGCTGCTGCTAATAATTTGCTTACTTCGTCGGGGTTGCGGTGCACCAACACATGTTCGGTTTGCCGATCAATTGGCAATGAATTAAGCGTGACCAGCCACAGTACCAAATCAGGTTGATACCCCAGCACCCGCTGCAAAATGAGGGCATCTTTGGTCAGCGAAAAATCAGGATAACCGAGGTTGTATACACGCATTACGCGCCCATCTTTACTGCGCAAATTTTGTTGGTTAAGCGCCGCTGCTAAGGTTTGATTGGATGGTAACAGGTAGCCCCATGTCGCCGAATCGCCAATCAGCACCACCCGAAATTCATTTGTGGCCTTGGATTTTGTGATCTCGTGGGCAGCAAATAAGGCATCAAAATTATGTGTCACGAGGTTATAGTCGCGGTCGGGGCGATAGCCAAACGATAGTCGTTGCCGACCTGTTACCAAACTGTTGTAAATTGAGACCCGCCCGATGAGTGGCATCGGGTTTGTTAGCGCAAAAACTACATTCACCAATACAAACAAGACCAATGCTTTAAATGTAACGCGGGTATAAGAATTAGATAAGGGTGACATACGACGTGTTGCATTATCCGCGAATTGAGTTGTTGGTATATTGGGTTATGATTGATCTGTAGCCTTATTTGCGGCTGCGCACCCAAAATGAGTACTTTGCCAACAGTCAATACCCGTATTCTCGCCATCGAAACCTCGTGTGATGAAACAGCCGCCGCTGTCATCGACAATGGGCGGATTATTCGCTCAAATATTGTCGCATCACAGATCAATTTGCATCAGCAATATGGGGGGGTGTTCCCCGAAATGGCCTCACGGGCGCATGTCGAGGTGATTGGGTCGGTGATTAAACAAGCGATGGAGGAAGCCAAAGTTACTTGGGAGAGCATCACCGCCATTGCCGTGACCAAAGGGCCGGGCTTGCCGGGGTCGTTGGTGGTGGGGATGAATGCGGCCAAGGGGATTGCCCTAATGCGCGGCTTGCCGCTGCTTGGCATTAATCATCTCGAAGGGCATATTTATTCGCATTGGCTATTAAATGCCAATGGGCAGCCCACCACGCTTAACAGTCAACAACCGGCGGCTATCGGTGATTTTCCATTGCTGGTGGTCATCGTGTCGGGCGGGCATACCGAGCTGGTGCTGATGCATGATCATGGCGATTATGAACTGGTGGGTCATACTATTGATGATGCCGTTGGTGAGGCGTTTGACAAAGTGGCGCGTATGTTGGGGCTGAGTTATCCGGGCGGCCCAGCCATCGAGCGGGTAGCACGAGCGGGTGACCCCAGCACGTTTTCATTTTCGCGCCCACGTATTGGCAATACTGGGCGTAACGGGCAACCACGCCCATACAACGGTGAATTTGATTTTTCGTTTAGCGGCGCAAAAACAGCCGTGCTAAACCTGTTACAAACGCAATTTATCAATACTGCCACCAAACAAACCCCGATTCCTGTAAACGATATCGCCGCCAGTTTTCAGGCGGCGGCGGTAGATTGGTTGGTTGAGAAAACTTTGGCTGCCGTGAAAAAATTTGGAGCCAAGGCGGTGTTGGTCGGGGGTGGCGTGTCGGCCAACAAATTATTGCGTCAAAAGATGACCACCACATTTAATCCACATCCCATCATGCCGTCATCGGTAGCCCACAATGTTGATGTGAAAGATCGCAATGATCGCGCAGCAACCTTGCCGGTGTTTTTTCCGCCCATGTCATTGTGTACCGACAACGCTGCCATGATCGGGGCCGCCGCCCATTTTGCCTACTTGCGTGGCATCCGTGATACGCTTGACCTTGACGTTTTGCCCGATTTGAAGTTGGGGCGATAAGATAGGCCAAGCGAGGGTAAACATTAAGGCAATGCTGGTCTGACGATCTCTCCCTCAGCAAAGCTGAGGGAGAGATCGTCAGACCAGCCCTTCATCTTTTAGGAATTTGTGCTAAGTTGGCAAATTTTGCGACCTAAATTTGTCAATAAATGCGTTACAATTTTCGCCATCCATCATCATGCTTGCAAAAGTTGCGTCATGCGCCGTATTGGGTCTAGAAGGGACTATTGTCGAGGTCGAAGTCGATAGTAGCAAAGGGTTGTCATCGTTTACGCTAGTCGGGTTGCCCGATGCTGCCGTGAAAGAAAGTAGCGAACGAGTGCGGGCCGCTATGCGTAACAGTGGTCTGCGCTTTCCCTATAACCGCGTCACTGTCAACCTCGCCCCCGCCGACCTCAAAAAAATTGGCCCGGCCTACGATCTGCCGATGGCTTTGGGTGTGCTGATTGCCTCAGAGCAACTGAGCGATGCCTTGTTGCAAAGTGCTTTGGTCATTGGCGAGTTGGCCCTTGATGGCAGTGTGCGCCATGTGCGCGGCATTTTACCGATGACAGCCTTCGCCCGCAGCAAAGGCTATCAACGCATGTTTGTGCCAGCTTGCGATGCCGCCGAGGCCGCACTTGTGCCCGATATTGAGGTAATTGGAGTGCATTCATTGGCCGATGTAGTGGCGGCGCTGAATGGCCTGACCGAGCTAAATGTGGTGGCGGCTGGGCAAGCCTTACCCGCCCACGATCAGGTGTTACCCGTCAGCGCCATCATCGATTTTAAAGACATCAAAGGCCAAGAGGTGGCAAAACGGGCGATGGAATTGGCGGCGGCAGGGGGGCACAATTGTTTGTTTAAGGGCAGCCCGGGTGCGGGCAAAACCATGTTGGCCCGCGCCATGCCCGGCATTTTGCCAGCTTTATCGGTTGAAGAGGCGCTTGAGGTGACGCGCATTTATAGTGTGGCCGACATGTTGACCAACGATGAGCCAATGTTGCGCACCCGCCCATTTCGCGCCCCGCATCACACCATCAGCCATGCCGGTTTGGTGGGCGGCGGCAAAATGCCGCGCCCGGGTGAGGTCAGTTTAGCGCATCGCGGGGTGTTGTTTCTCGACGAGTTCCCCGAATTTGAAGCACGGGCGCTCGAAGTGTTGCGCCAGCCGATGGAAGACAAAGTCGTCACTATCAGCCGCGCCGCTGGCTCGCTGACATTTCCGGCCAATTTTCAACTGATCGCGGCCATGAACCCATGCAAATGCGGTTGGTATGGCGACCCAGTCAAGCCATGCACCTGCTCGCCAGCCAATGTCAGCCAATATCAAAAGAAAATTTCTGGCCCATTGCTCGACCGCATCGATATTCATTTAGACGTGCAACGGGTCAATTTTGATAAATTGAGTGATTCGCGGGTGAATGAATCATCCGAGGCAATTCGGGCGCGGGTGCAGGCGGCGCGTGACCGTCAAACCGCACGGTTTAAAGACAGCAGCCCTGCCCTGCGTTGTAATGCCGACATGGGGGTTGGCGAATTGCGCCAATTTTGTGCGTTGGATGCGGCGGGCACCAATTTGATGAAAGCCGCCATGCAGCAGCTACAACTCAGCGCCCGCGCCTTTCATCGTGTGCTCAAATTGGCCCGCACCATTGCCGATCTGGTCGGGTGCGAGGCCATTCAAACCGCGCATCTCGCCGAGGCCCTGCAGTATCGCCCGAAGATTAATGCATGATGATTGCAATATCTTTGCTATCTTACCCGTGAATGAATTCACGGGCAGGCAATCATAAATTGGCGAAGGTATTGGATTGAGATTCGTTTATCATACATCAAACGCTATTTGATTCTTTGAGCGCGTATACCCCAACCTGCGGGCTTCAACATCAAAATGCCCGCATAATAAATCTTCAACTTGCAGCAACTCTACTGCCAGCGGGTCAAAATTGGCAATAAATTTATTGTAAGCTTTGCAGCGGTTACAAGTTTGGGCAAAATATTTCTCGGCATCCATGCCTTCGCCGCTGATGCGCCCCAATTGGTGATGATCATCGCAGCCACAACTCATACATACCAAACGTGGGTAGCGCCACCCAAAACCACACATGCCACAACGCAATTTGCGCTCACTTTCTTTGCCGGCAATTTCGCTGAAAATGGGCAAACTGCCGCAAATGGGGCACATGCCACTGTGCCAACCGGTAGTGTCGATGTCGCTTAATTCGTTGGCCCATGCTCGAAATGCGGGGCGTAAACTATTTTCGGCCAACATCGCCAACATTTGCCAATCGAGTTTGAGGGCGTTGGCGTTTTCGGCGATGGCTGCTTGGTTACCCGTAAGTAAGGTGCCAAACACAGCCATTAAATCGAGTTGCCCATTTTCGACGGCAAGGCGTATTTGGGTTGCGGCTGCGCGGCGCAAGCTGCTTTCATCGCCAGCGGCGATGTGTTGCATGAGTTGGGCGATATCGGGTTTGCCGCGTTTAAACAGGTTTGAGAACAGACTTTTGTTTGCTTTTGTCTCTGTGCTTGCTGATGGGGTGGGTGGGGTCAGATTTTCAACGACGCGACACAACGCCACAAATAATTTGGTGTGCAGGTCGATATCGATAGGTAAGTCTGCATCTGCCAAAATAGGTCGCTCCATTACCAATTGCGCCTGAATATAGCTCGCCCCCAATTCAAGCCGTTCGATATGTTGGGTTGTGGCACGCAATAAAGGGATGACCGCGCGATAAAAAGCCGCAATTTCGGCGGCTTGTGGGCTAAGTTTTGCCAAATCATCAACCCGTCGCGCAAATGGAGCCAAGTTGGGGTCGATGCTGGCCGCTACCGCACTGGTTGTTTTTTTAGCCATTGTTGCCTCGCTGCGTTGCCAATGTACGCAATTGTTGAGCGGTGTTATGTGCCACTTCACCGCCCAAGGTGACCAAGGCTTCAGTCTCGCGTTGCAAATGGCTTAACATGCCGTGCAATGCTGCAATTTGAATCGGGTCGTCTAATTCTTGCCAAATATTTTCTTGTTTGGCACGGTCAATCCATAAGGCGAGTCGTTCCATCGTTTGCAACGCATCTTCAATGCTGCGGTCATATTTGCGTGAGCCGGGCACAAATCTTTGCCCTTTACCGTCTACGTGTGCCATAGTTGATTAGTATAGGTTATCTTGACAATGTCATATTAGCCAAGGCAAGTTTTCGCCGATTTCACCATATTGATGGGTA
>JAGWYZ010000050.1 GCA_018969115.1 Chloroflexota bacterium
CAAAACGAATGCCGAAATCACTATCTCAGCGTTGTTATGGGGCGGCTTTGCCGCCCCATAACAACGCTGAGATAGTGATTTCGGCGAAAAATTGTTTTAAGAAAAACTGTCTAAGAAAAACTGTCTCATATTTATAACCCAATGCCTTCATCTCTTTGGCGTTTTGGACATGACCGGTCTATACCAATCTATATTAATGACGAATTAATGATATACTTTATTGTGTTTGATGTATAGCCAACTAAAACGTGAATCATCTAACCCGTTATACGAGCAACTCAAGCTCTCGCTACGTCGGGCTATTGCAACTGGGTCATATGTACCACACACGCGCATTCCATCTGAACGCGAGTTGTGTACCAGCTACAGCGTCAGCCGCATGACGGCGCGGCAAGCTGTGATGGACCTTGTGCGCGAGGGTATGTTGTATACAAGGGTGGGGAAAGGCACTTTTGTGGCTGCCTCAAAAATTGAGCAGCCTTTGCGTGTGTTGACTGGGTTTAGCCAAGACACCGAAGCACGGTCTGGGCAAGCCACCAGCCAAGTATTACAGGCCAAAGTTATTCAAGCTTCACCCGAGGTGGCTGTGGCCTTGAAATTGCCTTCTAATGATCGGGTGATTTTGCTCAAACGGGTGCGTTTTTCAGATGGTATGGCACTGGCGATTGAAGCGGCGCACATTCCCTATAGTCTGTGCTCTGATTTATTAAGTCATGATTTTTCGCGTGAGTCGTTGTATCAAGTGATGTCTCAGACTTTTGGGGTGCAGCCCATGCGTGCCGAACAAACATTAGAGGCCAATCTTGCCAATGAAGAAGAATTATTTCATTTAGAATTAATTGCACCGGCCCCCGTGTTGCGTATTCAGCGCATCACTTATCGGCAAGATGGCTTGCCGATAGAGTTTGTGCTGTCAACCTATCGTGGGGATCGTTACAAATTCAGTACTGTTTTGCAGTCAAATTAATTGCAAAATGGTTGAAGATAATGAGTATGTCGATTTAAAGCAAATTCCTAAAAGATGAAAAACCGACTTCACGATCTATCCCAAAAAGCGTAGCTTTTTGGGATAGATCGTGAAATCGGCAAAATCTTTCATCAACTCCGAATCTGCTCTAATATCGACAAAAGTTTAAATTTTGAAAGGAGAAGTAAAACAAATGAAGCAAAAATTAACCCGCCGCAAGTTTATTACACTAGCGGCCACGGGTGCCGCGGCGGCCACATTGGCTGCTTGCGCCCCTGCGGCCACCCCAACCGCTGCACCCGCCCCAGCTAAGCCAACCGATGCACCTAAGCCCGCCGCCCCTGCCGCAACAACGGCCCCTGCTGCGCCGGCAGCAACGGCGGCTCCAGCCGCGACTGCTGCGCCTGCCGCAACAGCAGTGCCTGCTGCCCCAACTCAAGCCCCAGCCCCAGTCATGACGGCTAAGGGTGGCGACATTCGTAAGAGCAAGAGTGGCTTTAAAGGTACTCTGCAATATTGGGTATTGGGTTATCAACCCCAACGTGCCAATGCCACCGGGCGTTTGATGGATGATGCTGTTGCCCAATTTATGGCCGACAATCCAGATATTAAGGTTGAAGTAACTGGTTACACGGGTGATCAAGCTGGTTTTACCAAACTCACCCAATCAGTTCAGGGCGGTAGCGCCGATATCTTCCGCTTGCCCAGCGACATTTTGCCGTTGTTGGTGCGCGATGATTTGGTTGCACCAGTCGATAGCTTTTTGACCGATGCCGACAAGGCTGATATTTATCCGGGATTGCTCAAGGCTGTCAGCATCAAAGATAAAGCCTATGCTTGGCCATTGTGGGTTCCGCCCGTTGGTATGTATTTGAATTTGGACGTGTTTAAGGAAAAGGGTGTTGATTTGCCACCTAAGACATGGACTTATGATCAATTTGTTGATGTTGCCAAGAAGCTTACATTTACCCGCGCCAGTGGCGAGAAAGTATATGGCTTTACGGCTGGCATTGACCCCGGTTTGGTGAATGCTTGGCCATTGTTTATGGGCGATGACCCTAGCATTTTGCCATTGACCCCCGATAACAAGAAGTTTGCCTTCGATACCCCAGTGGCGGCGGCGGCACTCGACAAGTTTGCGGCTTTGGCATTGACACATAAAGTGACCCCCCCAGACTTTGGGGCGCAAAATATTGCTGATATTGGCACGGGCTTCAAGAAGGGTGTGTTCGCCATGTATCCAGAGCCATCGGGTGCAAGCAGTGGTTATAAGGCCGACAAGATCAACTTTGATGTGTGGCCGATGCCGATTGGCAAGAGCGGTAAGCCTGTTACCGCCGGTGGCATTGGTTTGATTAGCGTGTATGCTGGCAAAGACAAGGCCAAAGTACAAGCGGCGATGGATCTTGGGCGCTATTTGACCAGTAAGGAAGTCGGCGATGATGTCGCTGGGTTCTATTTGGCTCCGGGCGCACGCAAGAGCATCAAGTTGACCGACCCGATCAACAAGTTTGACCCCTTCGTTGATTCGTGCTATATCACTCCAATCATTGCCGATTGGCCGGCCATCCGCACGATCATTCATCCTAAGCTGCAAAATGTGATCTTCGGCAAAGAGAAAGCTGCCGATGCGATGAAGGCGATTGCGCCTGAAATCAATAAGATTTTGGATGCCGCCAAGTAAAAATTGAGGAAATGCCGATTTTACTCCTCCCCCTTTACAAGCTGTGCTTGTAAAGGGGGAGGAGTAAAATCGGCGAACCTCTATTGTTATGCCTATCTTATTATTGCCACTTTGGTAACAACAACCCTCCAGCTTACTATGAAACCAATCTCAAAATTTATTCGCCAACACGGCTGGAGTTATCTTTTTATTCTGCCGACCATCGCGACATTTAGCATTTTTATTTTGCTGCCAGTGTTGTCGTCATTGGTGATGTCGTTTGGCAAATATACCTTTCGCGATGGTTTAGTGCCAATTACGCCGTTTTACAAAAATTATGTCGATGCCTTTACCACGCAAAGCGGGGTATTTGTTGGGGCGATTAAAAACACACTTATTTATTCAATTTTTACGGTTACGACCAATATTTTTGTTGGTCTTATTTTGGCTAGCCTTATTCAACCCTTGGGCAAGCGTTTACAAAATGTTTTTCGTGCGGCTTATTATTTGCCGGCGGTTACCAGCGCGGTTGTGATCGGTATGACGTGGCGTTATATTTATAACGGGCAGTGGGGGTTGGCAAATTTTGTGCTGACCAAATTAGGGCTTATCACCGAGCCAATTCGATGGATTAGTGACCCAGATATTGCGCTGGGGTCGGTCATTTTAAGCGCAATGTTGACTGTTCCAGCTACGGCAGTGGTGTTGTTTAGCGCCGCGATGGGGGCCATTCCAAATGAATATTATGAGGCGGCTGAGTTAGATGGGGCGGGGCCGATACGCAAATGGTGGAATATTACCCTGCCGCTTATTAAATCGGTCACTTTATACTTGGTTGTGCTTTATACCATCGCTAGCTTTGAAGTGTTTGAACGCATTTATACCATGATTCCATCTGGGGTGGCAAACGCCACTGAGACCATTGTTACACAGGTTTATCAACAAGGCTTTGTGCAGTTTAATTATGGTGTGGCGGCGGCCCAAGCCTTTGTGTTGTTTGTCATGATCGCCTCCGTCGCGGTCATTCAATTTCGTTCATTACGTTCAGATGTGCAATATTAAGTGCATGGCTCGCGGCTTATGAGAATAACCTCAAGACCCCTTATTCAGCGTATTTTAGTTTGGTTGGTGCTGCTTGGCGCGGCCCTCATTTCGCTGTTTCCTATGTATTGGCTTTTTGTGATGGCGCTTACACCCATTGGCACGATCCCGCCTAGCGAGCCATACCTTGTGCCAAGCCCATTTAGCTTTAGTAATATTGCACGGTTATTGACCAGCGCCAAAGATTATGGGCGTTGGGCGGTGAATAGTATTGTGATTGCGGTGGTTGTGACGTTGTGGCACACCATTTTTGACACCATGAGTGGCTATGCCTTTGCTAAGCGTGATTTTCCGGGCCGTAATGTGTTGTTTGGCCTCATTTTAAGCACCTTAATGATTCCGGCTCAAGTCACCTTGGTGCCAACTTATGTCGTTACCCGACAATTGGGTTTGTTAGAGTCCGATCCGTTAATCAGTATTAATGGTTTTCAGTTGTTATCGGTGAACTCATTGGCGGTAATTTTGCCGGGATTGGCGGCTGTGTTTGGGGTGTTTCTCATGCGCCAATATATTCAAACCTTGCCATCAGAATTAGAAGACGCGGCACGGATTGATGGATGCAGCGAATTGCAAGTATTTACAAATATCATCTTGCCATTGTGTGTGCCAGCAGTGGCGGCGCTTTCTATTTTTAGTTTTGTGCGTAATTGGAATGATTTCTTGTGGCCGCTCATCGTGTTGCGCAAATCTATCAACTATACGCTCACCGTTGGCGTGGCGGGTTTACAGGGCGAATTTAGCACCGATTATGGCATTATTTTTGCCGGTGCAGCCTTGGCAGCCTTGCCAATGATCATCTTCTTCCTTATGTTCCAGCGTTATTTTATCGAGGGTGTGCGGATGGGGGCATTGAAGGGGTAGGTAAATCATGATGTGACCCCCTAAAAGTGGAGTCACATTACTAAGCCACCTGCTCTTGTACCTGAAGATTGGATTTAGAGTAAACGAACCTATTATTGATTAGAAAGGTAGATTGAAAGGTTTCTGAAGGCAATTACCAAGAGGAAGAAATGTCAAACGACGAAAAAGTAAAAGGCCCAGCCTCATATTTCCCGTCTATCGAAAAGAAATATGGGTTTCCAGTAGCACATTGGTTCGATCTGCTCAAAGAGCAAAAAGACCTCAAGCACATGGAATTGGTGAATTGGCTAAAAACTGAGCACAAGCTTGGGCATGGTCATGCCAATGCGTTGGTCGCCCATTTTCGTGTGCAAGAAGATAGTTCATAAATCACGTTACGCCCAATACAAGTTTTTCACCACGAAGCACGATTCTATGCTAGATTCATCTTTTCGACCGCATGTATTGCCGGTCATTTGGGAGCGTTTTCCGTCCTATCGGGCGCTTAGTGTCACCGTAAAAGGCTATGTGTCGACCTTACCGCTGGTTGCGCCTAAAATTGAGTGTGCCGCGTGGTGTGAAAAACACATCGAGGCTTGGCGTGAGGCCTATCGTCAATTTGGCGCAACCCCAAAAAAGACGTCCCCCTCATTAGAAAGCCTGTTCAAACGTTATAAACGCGACGGTGCTTTGCCGGTCATCAATGATTTGGTCGATACTTACAACGCACTCAGTTTGAATTGGGGCGCACCTTTTGGTGGCGAAGATGCAGAGCACTATCGCGGCTCACCTTATTTAGCGGTGGCTGATGGCACGGAGCTGTTTGACACCATGCGCGATGGTGAGTTGGTCAATGAATCGCCCGACATTGGCGAAGTGGTGTGGCGCGATGACATGGGTGTGACATGTCGGCGTTGGAATTGGCGGCAATGTCGTCGCACTGGCCTTACATCAAATTCGCAAGACCTGTGGTTTGTGATTGATCGGCTAGTGCCGATGCCGATAGACGACTTGATTAAGGCGGGTGAGGCCTTGCGGGATAGCTTGCTGTCGGCCTCACCACAGGCACAGATTAACTTGGAGTTGTTGGCCCCGTAGCGATGCTGTGGCGTGAGTGACCTAAATACTACGTGTAAAATGTCTCAGCATTATGAGCAATACACCCATCATTCCCTCCAGTCACCGTGATTTAGTTGAACGCCCATTATTGGCGATGCTTGCCACCACTTTGCCCGATGGCACGCCGCAAGTGACCCCAGTTTGGTTTAGCTATGACGGTCAACATTTCTATTTTAATACTGCGCAAGGTCGCTTAAAAGCCCGTGCAATTGAGAAGACCCCCTATGTAGCGATTTTAATTATGGACCCGAATAATGGTTTTCGTTATATACAAGTGCGTGGGTCTGTAACAGCTAACGAGGCCGAGGGACGCGCCAATATTAATGAGCTGTGCTTACGCTACACTGGCTCGCCCGTTTATAAATTTGGCCCACCCGACGAAGTGCGCATCAAATATACCCTTACCCCTGAACATATTCAGGTATTGGGATAGTGAACTAATGGTTAGTGGTTAATGATTAAAGATTGGGTTACTCAGTTGAAGTATGAACATTAATCACTAACCATTCATTAAGTTGATTTCCTTAACTCCTTCTCATTTTGTCATGCCGGGGACAGTGTCGGCCCATTAACACGCATTTCAGAGGGCGCTGCGCAGGCGCACCCAGTCGCGCAATGCAAATAAACGTATGGCAGCAGGCTTTTGGTCGTGGTGCGATCAAATGTTTCAATTGATGGCCGAACTCACGCCTGACGATGTATTTGATATCTCGCGCTTTGCCTTTGTTGAATTGGCCATGCATGGCGTGAGCGCCGTTGGCTTTGGGGTGTTTAAAGACAAGGTGATTTCGAATGACCAAGTGTCACAATTGCAACACAATATTTTGGTTAGCCATGCGGTTGGGGTGAGTGAGACATTTGATAGTGCAACGACTCGCGCCATGATGCTCATTCGGGACAATACGTTATCTCGCGGACATAGCGGCATTCGGCTGGCAACCTTGCAATTATTGCTCGACCTGCTCAACGCAGGGGTGCATCCAATTTATTCCGCAAAAAGGCTCGTCGGGGGCAAGTGGTGATCTAGACCTGCTGGTACACATGGCTTTACCCATCATTGAGCATGGCAAGGTGATGTATATGGGGTAGCGCATGGCAAGTGATGACGCAATGCGTCGCGCTGGCTTGCGCCCTACTACCCTTGCTGCCAAGAAGGGCTGGCGCTGACCAACGGCACAACGGTGATGTGCTTATTCACGCCTTACGCCTGTTTCTGCGACAGATGGCGTGTGCGGCGTATTTGCGGCGTTTGCTAAGCGGCAGCCAATTCAACCGCCCACACAGCAGCCCCAATGTGCAAGATGCCTATGCCTTGCGCTGTATGCCGCAGGTGCATGGCGCGGTGCGTGACGTGATTGCTTATGCCTGTTGGGCATTTGAGATTGAGCTAAACGCTGTAACCGATAACCCGCTGATTTTTATTGATGACGCGACGGGCGAGATTGACGTGATTAGCGGTGGCAAGTGCCGTTTGTAGCGCATGACCAAATTTTGTGTCGTTTTATGGAATTTGTGCGGCAGAATGTGGTGAGTGGTGAGTCGACTGATAGAGTGAATCGGAAAATGAAGCGAGGCGGGGAAGAATGAAGGATAAAGGATAAAGGATGAAGGATGAAAAAGCTTATTTATCCCTCATCTCTCATCCTTCATCCTTTCATCCGATAGACCACCGTTTCGCCGCTGCGGAAGACTTCTTGACCGAGTTGGGCGAATTTTGCGAGGCCTTCGGGGCTATAGCGTTTTTGCTCGGTGTTGCCGATGATGACGTATTGAATTTGTAATTCGCGGGCGACGCGTTTGGCTTCGGCAAGGTCTGTGCTATTAAAGAAACTTTCGATCAGCGGTTCGCGGCGGCCGGGTTCGTTGTAATTGCCGCGCCATTGGCTTTGATGCCCGCCCCAGCCGAGCAGGGTGGGCAGGCCAGTAAAAGTGGCGATGCGGCCCTCGTAGGCATATGATTTGCCTTTGTCGCCGGGGGCTTCGGCAATGCGCGGCGGCTCTGCTTGTGTGGTTTGTGAATTAAAGATCGGTGATTGTGGGCTGTTGTTAAACCAGTCGATTACTTTGGCATCGTCGGGGTTAAATTGGCGCAAATAGGCTGCGCCATCGAGGGTTGGAATGCGTTTAAAGTCATCGGTGCGTGAGTAAGCAGTAAAAATGGGGTATAGAACGCCCAACGCCATCAATACGCCCGTAATACCGACGATGATTCGATGCGTCATTTGGCGTGATTGCGCAAATGACATGAGTGCATAAGCGCCCATCACTGACCAGAGCACCCAGCTTTGATAGTAAAACTTGAAGATGCTATTCATACGGGTGCCGAAATTATCGAGTAAGAAGACAAATTCGACTGAGGCCGCGAGCAATGCCCCAGCGCCAAGCAGCAGCAAGATGAAGGGGAGGGGTTGGTTGATTGGTTTGTTGGTTGTTTGCAAAACTTCTAAGATTTGAGGTGTATTTCTCACCCCCAAATTTTTGATCTCGTTGATCATGACGACCACCAATGCGACGCTGCCGAGCAAATAGAGCGGCACCCAAGGGTCGCTCAACCGCGCCCATGCGCGGCTTTCGACAACGGCACGCGGCACACCCATTGCGCTGCCGGTGCGGTTCATTTCATTTAGCAAATTACGTATAGGCGGCGAGACAAAACCCAACACAACCATGCCCAACAGACATGCCACCACAAACCCGACCAATAATCCCGCGCCCTGAACGTAGAGACGGGTCGGTGACCCGTCTTCTTTTGTGTGGGTTGGTGCCCCGATTTTTATATGGGTTGCCGATTTAAGACGGGTCGCCGACCCGTCTCTACCTAATTGCCCAATGGCTTGCCACAAAAACGCTGGGATAAGCACGACAAATGGCGCGAACATGATGAAGAATTGTGGGAAGCGCGTGCCATTAAATAGATTGACCCCAATGCCACGTGCTTGCGAGGCAAAGGTGCTATAGAAAGGCACGTAGAGCAAGTAGGCGAGCGCAAAAACGGCGACGCTATATACCAATGCGGGTGCGAGTGCTTGCCCATTGAGCCAGTAACGCAAAATTAGCGCCCCTAAAATCAGACCGCCAAAAATGGGTAAATCCCACGTGTTCATAAACGATAGCCCGCCGATGATGATGGCTAATAAAACCGATTGCAACGCGAGCATAGGCGTGAGGTTGATTGAGACGTCTGTATTGCCAATGGACGGTAAGGTCAGCGCAATGCCCAACGCCGACTGGCTTTTGCCTTGACGTGGTTTTGGGGGTGTGGGGGCAGGCACAGGGGCGGGCTTCAGACCTGCCGATACATTTGCCCCTATCACGAGGTTGCCTTGCCAAACCCACAAGGCCAAGCTAAGCGCCAATAGCACAAAGGGTAGGTTCATGACATGGGGGTGGTTATCGCCTAGCATAAAGCTAAAAACCGGAAACTCGGTAATGGCTTCTTGGTCGCCGCCGCTGGGGGTGTAGTCATGCACCGTGCGAGACCATGTCCACCACCAATAAAAACGGGTGGGGCGCAGGCCGTTACATTCGAGCGGGGTGTCTTTGTTCAGGCTTTTGATATCGAGCCAAGCGATGGTGCTCGGTGAGATTGCGCCTGTGCAGCGCCCGCTTTCAATGGCGCCCCCCAAATTGCCCATAAATGCCAGCATGAAAGCGGTAAGCAAGCCAGCGATGAGTGCAGCGTTTGGGGTTTGGCGTTTAGGTTTTAAATTGGCGGGTTCTGTTGTTGTGACAGTGTGCGTTTGGTTGGCAGACCATAGGTTGTAGCCTATGCTAAATGCGCCGACAACGGTTAGTGCAAAAGTCATTGCGCCGCTCAGATTGAAGGCGATAGATGCGGGCACGCCGCTGATGCGTGTGAGCATGGCTTGCATGACATAGCCAAAATAGTAATAGCTGATTGAAAATCCAGACAGCCAGGCATCATTGGGTGGAAAACTTGGGCTGCGCAAGATAGCGTTGAGCATCATGGTTTCCATGAATTTTTCACCGCCAGCAGTTTCGATATTGGGGTTATAAGCGCGGTAAAAGGCGCATAGCAAAAATGCGCCAACAAATAATAATTCTGTAACCAGTAAGGTTTTGATCGTGCGTAAGGAATAAAGCTGGCTTAGGTTTGCAACTGTGCTGGTATTTGGGTCTTTTGGGCGTAGGTTGGCGAGTAAGAGGCCAAGCCCTAACACGAGCAGTAGCGCGAGCATGACCGCCCCGGTGTTGTTTTGTGACAAACCTACGGAGACACTGATCCAGTATGCATAGCCGGTTAGCAGCACCCCCAATGCTTTGCTGATGCCATAACCTCGGTCGGTCAAGCCGTGTAACCATGGGGCAGCGACTGACCAGCCTGCAAGCGCAAATACTTGCATCCAAACATACCAAAGAAGGAGTGCGGTGAAATCGTTCATGTTAAAAATAAATGGTTAGTGGTTGGTGGTTAATGGTTAATTATTTATCGCTCATCATTAACCATTAACCATTAATTTCCAATGACTTCATAGATTGTAGTTCCGCTGTTTTGAAACATGACCCGCAAGAAGCCACTGCTGACCAATTGATTGAATTTGTCGAAGCCGGCTTTATCATAATAAGCACGTTCAAGATCACCGACTGCGACATAACGCACCTGATAACGCCGCAATAATTTTAAAGCGATACTGATGTCAGTGGTTGAATAGAATTCGGTGACATCGTTGTCGCGTTCATAAATGAAGCGGTCGGGTACAACGGCGCGTTGTTGGCGTTGATGCCATTGCCAGCCAATCACTGCTGGTAAGCCGGTGTAAATTGAGAAGCGGTTGCCCCAGCGATAGAGCGCTCCGCCTGTCGTGCCTTCCATAATGACGGGTGAACCAGCGACATTGCGGCGCAGCCATTGAATGGCCTCGTAATCAGATTGTAAGGCAAATTCGACATTGCGACCATAAATCTTTTCGCTGTAAGTCGCAAAGCGCATATATTCGTCGCCATCTAACCCCTTTGGGGCTTTGTCTGAATAGCGGTCACGCATTTTGGCGGGGGTGGCGGTGGCGGGGTATAACAGCGCCAATGGCAATAGTATGGTCATCATCCCGATGAGCATCAAACGCCAGCCCCAGCGCAAACGCCAAATGGCCCATACCAGCCATACCGCAGCCGCAACCCCTAAAAGGAGCCATGCTTGAATGTAAAACTTGAAAACCGTATTCATGCGCCCGATATCGCCGCGTAGGGTGAATAATTCGACAAACAAGGTGAGTGTAAATGCGCCAGCCACCATTAGCCATAGCAAACGGGCTTGAGGTGACCGATGGGTGACAAAGATTGCCAAAGCTGAAATGGTAAGTATGGGCAGGCTGCCCAAGGTCGCCGGAACCCCCATAAAAGCCATGCCGCCAGCCACCATGAGCGAAATGATTACCAGCGATACCCCAATTGTGGCGCGATATTGCACCCATTGTTGTTCATAAGTGGGGAATTGGCGGGGTGGGCGATTGACAATGCCGCCGCCATAACGTGTGGTGGGTATGGTGCCCTGTAAGGTTCGGGCGATGTCTGGGATGAGGCCAAACAAAATCGGGATCATGAATAGGAAATAGATTTTTAGATAAATTCCTAATGGCGTGTGTTCGCCCTCCCAAAGCAAAATGCTGTTGTAGGCCGCGCCGTAATTTTCTAAATAAGGGATAAAGGCAGCTCGCGATAGTGCGATCAAGCCAAAAATCGCCAACAGCAAATGTAACACCAAACTGAAGGGATTAGGGTATGATTTTTGTCTGATCCCAAGCACCAATCCACCCACTCCCAACGCCAAAAGGGTGGGGTAATCCCACGCATTAGCGCTCCATAATGCCCCAATGGTTAACGAGGCCAAACTGACGCTGCCGAGTGAAATGGCCCCTGATGCAAAAACCAAGGCAAAGGCGATGGCTAATAGCACCAGTGGCATTGCCATCATGTGGGCATGTAAATCGGCATATAAAAAGCTAAAAAATGGGAATTCGGCAAAGACACCCGGGCTTTCAAATAATCGTGTGGCATCCCAATACAGTTGCAGCGGGTGAATGGGCAAGGGCGCACCTGCCCACCAGCGCATAAACCCTTGTATTAAGGTCAAGGGCGAGCCAGCCTCATTGATTGGGTCACCAATGCGTTGCCAAGCCCGAGCCAGCACATTTATTTGCTCGAGATTGCCGATGCCGATAACAAATAATGCTGCTAAACAGCCAGTGATGACATTGCGCAGATAGACTCTTAGGTTTTTGACGGTGAGCGTGGTAAACGTGGCGGTGATGGTGGGGCTGGTTTCTTCGGCGATATCACCCGATACTGAACTTTCATGGGTGTTGCTGTCGAGTTTGTTGATGAACGAAGCCCCCAAACCAAAGGCCCCGCACGCCACCAATCCGTAAATTGTGGGCAGCACAATGTTATAAGCAACTGTGGGGTCGATTCCCAACAGTTTGACTGGGGCACCGAAAATGACCCAGCCAAAATAATAATAGTTGAGATACCCTCCCGAATACCAAGGATCGTAAGGCGGGAAATAGCTGGATTTCAACACTGCGTTGAAATAGGCAAAATCCATCGGTTTTTCGCCACCCATATAGGGGTGCCACAGGTCTGGGTTGGCAATGCGAATGAGTAAAAAGAGGGCGACGGCGACGGCGAAAATGAGTTCGGAGGCGATGAAATAGGGCAAGCCAGCTTTGAGATGTGCAAACAAGTTTGGCCCTTTGCGCCACCACAGTAAAGCACTAAAAAGCAGCAGTACAGCCAACAAAATGCCAATTTCACTGCGGCTAAATAGGGTAATTTTAGTGCTGCCCAGCCACCAAGCAATTATGGCGATGAGCAGTAAGCCCAATATTTTGGCAAATGAGTAGCCCCGATCGATGAGTGACGCACCACTGACCATCGCCAGCAACGGCCATGCCGCAATGCCGATCAGTTCGATCACAATGAGCCACGCCAATACCGCCAAATTTTGTGATTGGTTGAGTGGTGAATCTTCGGGGAACAGGCTGGCCCATGTGCCACTGGCTTGCTGGGTTTGTCGCATTTGGTCGGTCATGAGCAGGCCATTGGGCACATTGACGGCCTCGACTGGGGCTTGCACATAGGCGCGTTTAAGATCGACCTTGCTGAAGATGGCCTCGGCCAAGGCGCGTGAATAATTGGGCGTTTTTTTGAAAATGAGCACACGTGGATGATCGTAAACCGAAAAGGCCTCTTCGGCGGTTGGGTAGGGCACTTGCCACCAAGGTACTGAGCCTTGGGTGCTGCCAAAACGCCGCAAGGGTTGCGGCATTTCTTGGTCGTTAAACACAAATGGCCCAATTTGGGTGAATTGGTTAAAATCGGCGGCCAACTCAAAACCCAATTCGCCATTAAATAAGGCGCGGTAATACTCGGTTGCCAAGGGGTAACGCAAAGGCAGCCGTGCAATGGAGGCATACAATCGATTCGACGACATGACCAAGTAATCGGCCTCATCGAGCCAACTCAGCATGTGTTGATACTTTTCTGGCGTATCTTCGTCATACATGTGAATTTGTGAATCGGGGTTGCTGGCAATTGGTGTCAATTTGCCATAGTCGTTGGGTGAGCGGCGCGGCACATTGGCGATGGTGCTTGTATTGACAAACCCCGCCCGCAACATGGTATTGGGGTCTAGGGTGACGGGTAGCGCATCGTCCCAATGCTCATTGGCAATGATGGCCCCAGCAGGTGCATTGTCATAGATCCATTTTGAAGCCTGCACCCGTGAATAGGGCTGGCGGTAAATGGTGGTAAAGCCCAAGGCCCACACCAGTGTCATCCATAAAACAACTATGCTGGGCAGCCAACGTAACAACCAACGCCCAAACCCACTGCCTTTAAATGAGGACTTTGCAGGTGGAATCGTGAGACGATCACCGAGGCGCACCAATAACAGGGCTGCGCCTAAGCATAAAAATGGGTAAATGGGCAATTGATATCGCATCGACTTGGTCCATTGTGCCCCCTGATAGACAAAATAGGCAATAACCCATAATACCAATGGCAAATAAACCCACCAGCGCCGACCTGTTAATAGCCTCCGTGCCGCCATAAACACCCCAGCGCAGGCTGCCAAACCCAGCCCCAAGCCCAATCCCCAAAATATAATATTTACCAATGGGAAAGCGATTGGCATGCGATTGGCCCATTGAATGCCAAACGGTGCATCGACAGTGCCATTGACAAAACCTTGAGCCAAAATCAATTGCTCAATCCAGCGGCCCGTTGGGGCGAATAGGGCACGCAAAGGCAACGGCAGATCACTGGCGATGGCGCAAAGTGTGGTGAGGTCGCTGCCCGAGGCCACGCTGGCGCAGCGTTCAAGCGTATATACCGCCTCGCGGGTGCTATCGCCAATAAAGGCATAGGGTTGGCTGACGCGAAACGCGCCAAAGGTTGCCACGCCAGCCAAGATGGTTGCCACAATGGCAGTCAGCAAGGCAAAGATGCTGTGATGCTGATCACGGGTGAGCGCGATGGCAATGCTCAGGATGAGCATCGGCACCAACGGCCAAGTGCTAATTTTGCTGGCCATGGCGCAACCGGCCATTAAACCTGCAAATAGCGCATAAAACCAGATTCGAATGGTTGAAAAACGGGCACGGGTGCTAAAGATAAGCCCAACACACCCCGCAAGACACAAAATGACGAATAGATTGGCGGTGCTATCGACAGTAAAAAAATGGGCTTGTTGAATGGGTAATACCGCAAGGGCACTGAAACTGGCTGCTAACAGGCCAATTCGCCAGCCAAACATGCGTCGCCCGGCTAAAAACAGCACAACTACGGCTAGCCAATCGCAAAACGCTGACCATGTGCGTCCAACCAGCACAATGATATCGTAACTGGTAAATACGTTTGGGCTGCTGTTGCAGCCGGGCGAAACTGCGCCCAGCCAAAATTGCAGCAATTGCTCTGGCAACCAACCTGCCTCTGAGAGACACAAAGCATTTAGTGTTTCGGCAAGGCCGCGTACGATAAAAAGCGGCAGCGTACCATACACATAACTGCGCCCCCAATCAGTGTTATATGGGTTGAGCGGCGAGGCCCCCGAATCGAAAAACTGGGCAAAGTTGTTGGGCAGGCGTAGCAGTGATGTGAGAAAGGTTAAATACCGTTCATCGGGGTGCAGGTGCGTGCCCTGATCCCAATCTAGCCCGCTAAATCTCAGTGCCGCAGCGACAATTAGGATGATGAGCAAAATGCCTAAACGTTGGATATATTTCATGCCTTAAATAGTGAACATCGTATTTTGCCATATCTTTGCCATGCAAGGTGTAGTTTTTTGTTGAATTGGGGGCGTTGGCCTAAAAATAAGTCGAATTGAGTAGGATGCATATTTTTAGAAATCAGGTTGTAATTTCTCAATAAACAGACATAATCCTAAAAGATGTAATGTCGAAATCACTCTGTGGCTTTTGGACGCAGAGTGATTTCGACAAAAATTTGTTTTATTTACCCTCTTTTATTAGAAGGTTACATCTGGTTTCTCATAGAAACCCGATGTTTGACCGGCGCTACATAATCCTTGCCATACTGCCCTGCGCGGTTTTCGTCACCTCAATCCGAGCTGGAAAAGCATCTTTTAGCTCGTCGATGTGGGTAATGACGATCAATCGCTCGAAGTCATCTTGAATTGTACGGATGGCCTCGATCAGCCGCTCGCGGCCTTGTGTGTCTTGCGTGCCAAAGCCCTCATCAATAAACAAGGTTTGCAGTTTGGCCCCTTGACGATGTGCCAACAATTTGCTGAGCGCGATGCGAATGGCAAAATTAATGCGAAAGGCTTCACCGCCGCTATACATTTCATAGGGGCGTTCGCCCAGTTCGTCGCTGATGCGGATGTCAAGCGTTTCACTGGCATCGCCGCTTTTGGTGGCGCGTTGGGTCTCAAAACGCACACTCATGCGCCCATTGGTCATACGGTTGAGCAAATCATTGCTGCTGGCCTCTAACTCAGGCAAAATCACCTCAATAATCATGGCTGGCACACCGTTCTTGCCAAATGACTCGCGCAAGTCTTTTAAAAGTGATTTGCGCCGCCGAATGTCGGTCAATTCGTTGGCAAGCCGCGCCCGTTTGACCTCAAGTGATTTGCACGATTGCACTTTTTGGTTGGCCTCGCCCACTTTGCGCAGGGCGTTAGCGCGTTCGGCATGGGCGCGGCCCAGCGCATTGGCGACCTCGGCGGCCCCGCGCAAAAGTTGCTGACATTCCAAAATTTGGGCTTGGGCTTCGCTTTGGCGGGTTTGAGCATCGCTGCGCCGCACATGCAGCGCTGCCGCCCGATTACCCAATTCGGCCAGTTTGTTTTGCTGCACCTGCACCCCCAATTCGGCTCGCTCAAGTTGCGCCTTGCGGGCGGCAAATACTTGTAGGCGGGGCAAAGTGACGGTGCGCAAAAATTGATGGGCTTTGGCATCGTAGCCTAGCCCCGCCAATTGCATATTGACTTGTGCCAAGGTCTTTTGGGCTTCGTTGGCATAGTTTTGCGTAGCTAGCGTTTGTGTCAGCGTGTCTAAGTGTTTGCGGGCGTTGGGCAATTGGGCTGCGGCTTCGGCGGTTTTGCTCAATTGCGCATCGAGGGCGACAAGCGAGGCCTGTAAGGCCGCCGCCCGTTTCGTCGTTTGCTCCAGCGTCATCAATTGCAGCTCAATCGCTTTGCTGCGGGCCAGCTCTTGCTCGACAAATTTTTTGTTGGCCTGAAATAAATCACGATAGCCGACCAACTCGGCCTCCCATTCGGCTATGAGTTTGGCGCGTTCTTCATCACCCAAAGGCCGTGCACAAGTAGGGCACACCGCGCCTACTTTTTGAATGGCGGTTAGGCTGGCTTTTTTTTGCTTGCCCTCAGCTTCGATCTGTTTATTGTGGGCCTCGGTGCTGCTTTTATTGTCCAGCGCCTCGTCACGCTCACGCATTAACCGTGCGCGTTCGGCCTCGTGCGTGTTTTGCCCATCAGCCAATCCGTTATTTAATCCGTTCTGCTCTTGCGTGATGTGTTGCCGCTGCACGATGAGTTTGCTGTCGTCGGCCTGACGTTGCAACTCATTTAGGCTGCGCTCGGCCCCATCGCGTTCGCTTTCCAGTTTGCGGCGGGCATCGGCAACTTGGTTTTCGGCGCGGGTTTTTTGCGCGTTTAGCTCAGTTTGGCTGCTCAGTTTGCTGGTTAAAGTGTCGTTTTCAATCCGCAAGGCTTCTAAATCTTCAAACCCTTTAATGATCTCGTCACGATGGTCGAGTGCGGCCTGATAATCGCGTAATTCGGCCTCGTGTTTGTGTTGCTCGGCCACAATCGTATTGACTTCGCCATCAATGGCGCTCATTTCGCGCTGAATTTGCTTAGCTTGCGTTTGCAAGCCATTCAGCCGTTCACGTTGGCGGTTCATTTCGGCTTCTTGGGCCTCTAATGTGCGCACTTGGTCGTCGGCTTTGGCGTGCGTGGTTTCGGCCAGCGCCAATTCTTGCTCATATTGTGGCAATTTGGCAATTTCAGCCTCGGCGTTTTCAAAATCACTTTGTCGCAAGGCCTCTTCCCGCTCGATGCCATCTTGCAATTTTTTGGCTTTTTCGTCAAACCCTTGCCAAATTTGCAAATTAAGAATCTCTGTCAGTAACTTCTTGCGCTCAGTTGGGGTCTTAATGGCAAATTCATCGGCGCGGCCTTGTTTTAAAAATGCAGAATTGATAAACGTATCGTAGGTTAAATTGAGCGTTTTGATGATTTTTTGTTGGGTGTCACCCGTTTTGTCTTCGCTGATCACCCGCGGCGTGCCTTCGTTAAAAATCACCAAATTTAACTCACCTGATGATGCACTGACTTTGCCGCTTTTGTTGGCCTTGCCGACTTTGCGTGAGCGTATGACTTGATATAAGTGTGTGCCTTCACTGAAGGTTAAGGCCACTCGCATTTCACCTTCGCCCTGTGTAATCAGCTCTTCATCGCGCCGCGCCCGCGCTTCACCCCATAGCGCCCATGTGATGGCATCGAGCAAGGTGCTTTTGCCCGCGCCATTTTCGCCGGTCAGACACACGACGTGCAGCCCGCTTAAATCGAGCGGGTCGCTATTGCGGTAAGCCATAAAGTTGGTGAGTTCGAGTTTGATTGGGATCATGAAAGTTTAGTCATTACCGCCTAGGCAATTACGGTTAGTTGATTGGTTGATTCATGACTCACAAGTCACGAGTTATTAATCAACTAATCAACCATTTACTAAGATCTGAGATAGGCTAAATGTGATTTGTCTGGTTGTTGCAGCAAATTCGCGTCTATAGCACTCGTAACATCGATGCTATAACGTTTTAAGCCGTTAATCACTTTGGGGTTAATATGTTCATCACAGTGATATCGCAAATGGTTAGCCATGAATGAGCGCTTGTTTTAACATTGAGGGGTGAGATAGCACAGCTTTTTCTGCCCATGCTTTTTCATTGGCAATCTGAGTATCGATTTCTGTGCGGTGATCATGATAGTAAGCCAGTGCCATATGCACTTGAGCAATACTTAAATCGTAATCAAGGGCAATATTTTCAATCCGCTCACCTTCATTGTAATACCAATGCACAATATTTGCCACCGTAACATTACGATTTGCAATGCGTGCCCTTACACCAAACAATTTTGACTCGTATAGCTCGATATACGGGTATATTGGTAATTCAGATACTGGTGAAAGAATCTTGGGTAACATAGCATTTTTATCATTAAGCTGGTTTGCCTTAAAGATTCTAATATTATATTGCGTTTGTTGGATAATATCTTTGTTATTGCACTTGCGACTAAATTTATAGAGGGCAACCGTGAATTGGTGAAGATATTAGTTTGAATATTAGATTTAGGGTTTATCTATTTCTTCATAACGACGAATAAATTCTATTATTGGGATGCCAATAGCTGCACAAATCATTTTTAACTCAACTAAATCTAACCTGCGCTCTCCTAGCTCATATTTGCTTACAAAAGATTGTGGTTCGCTAATTTTCGCAGCAATTTCCCACTGCCGTAAACCGGCCTCAAGTCGTACTTGTTTTAATAAAACAAGCAACTTTTGGTTTTCGGTAGTCCAGAGCGTTTTCTCCAAGCATATGAAGCTTAAAGAAATTTGACAAAAATCCCAAAATAGGATTTTTTTGTGATATCCTTATTTACCTAGTTTAGGAACTGATTTTTTAACAATTAAGATTATGAAACGTATTTTAGCTCTTTGGAAGCGCGGTTTACTTGGCAAAATTGCCATAATTGTGCCATCATGTTTTTTTTAAGCATGTGTGGCGTTATTCTGTCGCCACGTAATAGTGGAACACCCCCTGTAAATCAGCCTGTTTCTCCCGCTTCAACTGCTCAGGCAACAAAACCAGAAGTATCAGCGCTTGCGACACAACCTTCGTCCCCAAAACCTACAGATATTCCCAAACCAACAGCAGTGCCCCCTACTGCCACATCGGCTCCTGTTGGGATGTCGAGAACATCACCCGCACCAATAAATTCAGAAATGGAAACAGGAGACTTTAAATTAAAAATTATCGATTGGATTCGACCTGCCGATAAGATAATTTTGGCAGCAAATCAGTTTAATACTAAGGCAGAAAGCGGTAATGAAATGATTTTGATTACCGCAAATATAGCTTGCAAGAAAAAATCAGATCAAAAATGTTTAGTGACACCATCATCATTTAAAGTTATTACAGAAGATGGTATTGTGAAAGAACCATCTTTTGCGATGGCAGGCATTGATGGATACTTAAAAACTGGCGAATTTTTTGGTGGCGCAAATGTTACAGGTAAAGTTGCATTTGAAGTCCCAGCAGGTAAAGTTGTAATTTTAGAGTTTACTGATGGATTGTTTGCACCTGATAAACGTTATCTTGGTATTCCGGCAAAGAAATAGTTGCAAAAAATTAGATATTAATAAGGTAAAAAAACACGGTTTAAGCCGTGTTTTTTTTACCTTATTAAATTTGACTATTGATAATAAATTTTAAAAGCCCATCGCGCAACCATCGGCACGTGGGTCGCTGCCGCCGATGAGCACGCCATCGGGTTGGCGGATGATGACTTGCCCGCGCCCAAACGTGCCGCGCCCATCGCCAGCCACCGGCACAATGCTGTGCCCCATTGCGGCGAGGGTCGAGGCGACCTCGAATGAAATGCCATCTTCCAGCATCACTGCGCCGTTGGCGGTGCCCGGCTCAAGGCAAATGCGGGGGGCATCGAGCGCGGCTTGGGGCGACATGCCAAAGTCGATCAAATTCATCGCTACTTGGGCGTGGCCTTGTGGCTGCATAAACCCGCCCATCACGCCAAATGGCGCAAACAATGAGCCGTCGGCCTCACGGGTGATCATGCCCGGGATGATGGTGTGATAAGGGCGTTTGCGCGGGGCCAGCGCGTTGGGGTGTTGCGCATCGAGGCTGAAATTGTGCCCACGATTTTGCAAGGTGAAGCCCCAATTGCTTACACCGATATTGCTGCCAAAACCCATGTAATTGCTATTAATAAATGACGCGGCATTGCCGTTGCCATCGACCACCGAAAAATAAACCGTGTCTGACCCAGCCACCGGCGAGCCATGTTTTATATCCATCGTGGCTTTGTTTGGGTTGATCAGGCTGCGGCGCTCGGCGGCATAAACCTTCGATAACAGTTGTGCGAGTGGGGCGGGGTTGCTGGCGGCATCGGCAATAAACCAACGCGCATCGGCGAAGGCAATGCGTAAGGCCTCGATGATGTGATGCCAGCGCTGCGCTTCTTCGCTGGCGCTGCGGGGTTGGGTATTGAGAATGGCGGGGTCAACGCCTTCAAGCACATTCAGCGCAATCAACGCTGCCAAGCCTTGCCCATTGGGTGGGCATTCCCATACGCGCATATCACGATAGGTGGTGCTGATGGGGGTATCCCAAGTCGAGTGATGGGCCGAGAGGTCGTCTGTTGTCATCACGCCGCCATATTTCTGCACCGCCGCCACGATGGCGCGGCCAATTTCGCCGTTGTAATAAGCCTCTTTGCCCCCTTCAGCCAGCGCATGAAATGTGCGACCCAACCCGGGGTTGCGAAACAGTTGACCCGCGCGTGGGGCCAGCCCATTCAAGGTCATTTCGGGGGCGCGTTCGGCCAAGGCCTGCTCTTTTTTTAGCCATTGCCCAGCCGCCAAAGGCGCTACCGGGTAACCTTGTTCGGCCAGCCGAATGGCTGGGGCGAGGATGTCGGCGAGGGGCATTGAGCCATGTTTGGCGATGGTATCGCACCAGCCGGCAGCCGCGCCCGGCACGGTGACACAATGGGCGTGAAATTTGTCGGCGATTTCGTCATTGGGGCCACGTAGCCCGTCTTTCTCAATTTGGGCAATGTCTAAGGCGGCGGGGGCGCGCCCCGATGCATTGAGGGCGGTAATGCCTTTGGTCTTGGCATCGTAATACAACACAAACACATCACCACCGATGCCGGTGCTGCACGGTTCGGTCACATTGAGCGCGGCGGCGGTGGCAACGGCTGCATCGGCTGCATTGCCGCCTTGCATCAAGATCGAAAGCCCAGCTTGGCTGGCAAGCGGTTGGCTGCTGGCAACCATGCCTCGGGTTGCATAAACAGGGGATCGGCGGGAGTTGAAATTCATGGGGGGAATGATAATGGATAGTGGTTAATGGTTAGTGGTTAATGATTAATGGTTAATGATTGACCATTAGAATGATCTGATCTGGGTAATCGGTATTAATGAAATTGACACCCAGTGCCAAAATGCGGCGTAGATTGGCGAGGTGGCGACATCGGGGTGCTTTAACTATTGTTGGTTCGTGTATCTTTTGACCATTACTGCGAAATATGCGCGATAATTCATTGATCATATTATGCAAAATCAATGGTTCGCCCAACCTTATCAATCCGGTGCATCCAAACCCAAGCGCTCGCCCCTGCGCTTTTTAATGCCTTTGCTGCTCGTGCTGGCGTGTTTAATTGTGGCTTGTGTCGGGTTTGCTATTTTCTCAAATTTTGGCAGTGAAGCCACAGCCCCTGCTACCACACCTGCATCAGCATCTAAAGTGGCAGCGACATCGACACCAGTTCGCCCACAAGCGCCTGCTGCTCCGACTGAGCCAGTGCTCGGTGTTATCGAAAAAGGTATCCCACGCGAGACATCGTTAGAGGCCAGCACCTCCAAACTGACGGTGACGGCGGCCCCAACCGCCAAGCCAGCTCCCGATACCGTAAATCGGTCTGGTTTGCTCATTCGCAATCAAAAGATTTATGATTTAGATGGTAAATTGGCTTATCAGGGCGATGTCGACTTAAAACCGGTGCTTGACCGAATTACCGCTGGGCGCAAGGACCCTCACCCAAATGACGGCTCGATCTTTACCAATCGCGAGCGCCGTTTGCCCAGTATGTCTGATGCCAATTATTACACCGAATATGTGGTGCGCACCCCTAATATGCGTGATGTTGGCCCGCAACGGCTGATTATTGGCAAGGGCGCTGAGTTATATTACACACCTGATCATTACGCCACATTTGTCAAACTGTCTCGTTAAAATAAATGATGCGAAAGATAAAACTGCGCCCAACCATTGCAAATTTAATTGCATTGCCCAGCAACAACGCTAATGCCGTGATCGAGGTTGCCCCAGCCTTGATCACTCATGCCCGTTTTGCCAATGAATTGGCATATGCAGGGTTGCATGCGATGGTGATTGATCGTGCCCCAGTGTTTGACAAAACCACGTTGCTCCATGCGCTCTATCAATCTTGCCAATTTCCGGCTTATTTTGGTTTTAATTGGGATGCGCTGCTCGATTGTTTGAGCGATTTTGGCTGGCATGCTGCCAAAGGCTATGCGCTGATTGTGAGAAATGCCGAGGTCATAAAAAACCGCAACCCAGATGATTGGGTGACATTTTTAGAGGTGGTGCGTGCTGCCGCTCAACGTCGCGCCGATGCGGGGGCAGCGCCGTTATATATGTACGTTCCCGCATTGGGCAAATAATTTTGGCTGGTGGTTTGTCAACCAAGTTTGTGGAAACCCGCAAACGTTATCTAGGGTGCTCGTCCTCAGGGTATTCGTTGCTGACAATTACCCTGATATTGGCATCAAGTGCTGGAATTTGATTGATTAATACATCCCAGACAATATCATAATCAACACCAAAGTAATTGTGAATTAGACGATCTCGCATTCCTGTGATTGCACGCCATTGGAGGTTGGGGTGTTTTTGACGCATGCTATCAGGAGTTTGTTTGATTGCTTCCCCAATTATCTCAAGGCTTCGT
>JAGWYZ010000323.1 GCA_018969115.1 Chloroflexota bacterium
CCTGTAACAATTGTAGAAAGGCATTGCTGACCACGTTATCCTTTACCCAAGTTACAAAATCATCGGCCCATCGTTGCACAATTTCAAATTCGTGCCATGTAAGACGCTCATCTAAAAAAGTAATTGCATTTTTGCCGCCTTGTTTGGCTTTTTTCTCGGCTTCTTCAGACAATTGGGCGGCCCGATAGAGCGGGTATTTGCCAGATACCAAGGCTAGGCCCGCGCTAACATGGATGCCCGTATGTTGCCCGGTGTAACGGGCTAAATCGGTTTGAATGCGTATGGCTAAGGTCACTATCTCATCCCACGCCCCCAATAAAAAGACATCATCGCCGCCACAATACACTGCATAAATGCGTTCGCCGTTGTCGGGGGTGCTTTCATACCCTTGTATGTTCATATGACGGGCCAAATGTGCCACCCAACCCTCAAAAAACAAGTTAAGTGCCATGCTCAAATGTGCAATTCGCGATAACGTGGCGTGTTTGCCTAACCCTTCACTAAATAATTTGCCGGCGTTGTCCACATCCATGCGCAATACGCCTAGCCTTTTTACCCCTGTTGCTTGGATGGCAAGTGCATCGAAGGGTTTGATTTTGCCGAGTGGCATAGGCGGCAACTCGACCCCTTGCTTGCGCAATTTTAAAATTTCGGCATTGCTGCGCAACCGTGGCATCACATTGGCAATGAATTTTTGGCCTAACACCCAGTTTGCCGATGCTTTATGGGTTTCGGGCATCAGGGCTTCTTGGTATGCTTTATCATCTAAGGCAAATAGCACCCGGTGCTGGGCAGGCCGCCCTAGCCAGCTTAATGCATGGGTTAGGGTGTCGCTTAGGTTGATGGCAAAACCAAATTGCTGCAACACATCTTCGTAGCTGGTCGAAACGACCGCTGTGTTGGGATGCTTGTCAATGGTATTTTCGCGGATTGCCCAATAACGCGCCGAGCGTAAGGCTTCGCCTAAGGTTTCATATGAGACACAGGCTTGGCATTTACGCACATTTTCATCGAGTTGGGTGCTGCTGTGTTCGTTGCCACACACTTGGCATTGACGATCCGATAACCCGCCTTGCCCGATCGGCGCAAATAAGCTATGGGCTGCCGCCCCCAGTTCTGAAAAGCGCTGCTGTTTCGCCCGCACTTGACATTGCCCCAACTCTCCCCACTTCTCACTCAACTTGCCGCCAAAAAAATCTTGGGCCTGCAACGACACTGCCTGCAACGACAAATACAGATCACCGCCATGATGCCGCAACAGCACCCGCGAGATGGCTTGCTGCAACTGGGCAATGGCCGCAGCGTCGCTCACTCGTGCCAGCAAGTAAAACTTGCCGCCACCGGCATACACCACATTGGTGATGGGCAATTTCAACGCGCGCAGCACATAGCGCATGACGGCCTCGGTGAGCAACTGTAAATAGAACGAGCGCCCACGCAAGGCGCTGGCCGCGCCGCGTGCGGTGATGGTATAGATGAAATCTTGGATGCCGCTCAGGTCGCCGCCCACCAAGTAGGCAATTGCTGTCTTATCTTGGCTCAGGTTCACATTGTTGGCGCTCAACTGCTTCACTTGCGCGGCGTCAAGCCCTGTCATCACTGCTGCCAATGCGCCGGTCATGCGGCTATGGTCATATAGGCTGATGTCGGGCACACTGCCATAATAGGCCGAGGGCATGGCGGTGGTGAAGCGTTGCATCAGCCACAACAGGCTTTCGACATAGCTTGCCAAATCGCCATTTGGCTGGTGGGCTTGTTTTAATTGTGCCCATTGCTGGCAAAATTCGTGCCACAATGTTGCATATTCGTCCCAAGTTTCACTTTGTGGCAAGGCCGCCGCTGGGAAGATGGCGGGGGCTTGGCCATCGGCTTGCTCGACCGACAGTGGGCGCAAGGGCCAATAGAGGTCTTTTCCCTTCACATGATCGGCATACAACCCAGCAAAGATGCTGCGCAATTGGCGGGGCTGGGTATGGCGTTGGCCATCGTCGTTGAGATCGTCACGCTCACCGGCCGACAGATGGTCGGCAAGCGTAATGATTTGTTGGGCGGGGTCGTTGGCTTGGGGGCGATGATGGTTGCCTGCCAAGGTTTTGATGCGCTTGACCCATGCCTCTGGCACATGTTTGTCAATTGCGTCGGCGCTCAACAAGGCGTGATATTGCCCATAACTGCTTTTGACCAAGGGGTCTAGCACTGGCAAGCTGCCTTTTTCACCGGCCCGCACCGCAAATTTGCCGATATCGTGCAATAGCCCCGCCAAAGCCTGAAGGTTGACTTCATCGTCGGGTAGGGTAGAGGGGTTGTTTCGTGCGTTGCTCACAGTGTATATAATACCCTATATTGCAAAGATTTGCATTCAGGAAAAACCCTGAATTTGCCTACTGCTGATGCAAAAAATGCCGCCAAAGCCATAAAAATGGCGCGTTTGGCCGCGTCTTGCCTCACTTTTTGCTTGTGGGTGCGCAATGAGGCCGTCGGCCCAATGTGTCCCATTTTTTTTTGAAGCTAAGCAACGGATCATCTTAATAATTTGGGGCAAACCCCAAAGATGTTATGCCAAAGGCACTGTATGCCCATTGAAGTTAGGGGCAAAGCCCCTAACTTCAATGGGCATACAGTGCCTTTGGCGAAAAGTAGTTTCATTCCCCCCGATTGCCTCGATTTTTTGAGATGATGCTCACCGACTCAAGGCAGGGAGTGCTCAGACAATGAGAGGTCTCATCATGCATTAACACGGGTTTAAACACGGTTCGAATCGCAAACAAGCTGACCCTACGTGTCCCTTTCTCGATGCGATTGATGTGCGAGGCGCTATACCCGACCAATTGACCAAGATTAGATTGGCTGAGGCCGTAACGCTGACGCCAGAGGCGTAAGCGCTGCCCAAACCCAGCGATGTTTATTTCATCTGGGGAGGGTGGCTGCAAATTGACAAGTAATGGTTTTGATAATACCGTATTATTCATAATAATATATTCTGAACTTTCGTCAAATAAACAATCACTAAAAATATGTGCCAAGATCTTGGCCTTGTCTGATAGCCAAGGCTTGTGGCAATAATTAGCGTGGCAGGGGTTTTTCAAAAATCACGATAACGATGTGTCTGCACATTGCCAGAATGATTTCGCGGCATCTATTTGTTTGCCACGCCTTGTTGCGTCTTAATGCCCCTCAGGGCTTCATGCGCATTCCAATCTGATATTAGTTCATTCCCTACGAAAATAACGTGATTTTCGGTCTTCATGCTCTTCAGGGCTTCATGCACATTCCAACTGCGATTGTGCCGTCTAAAATTTCATTGGTGGTTACTGGTCTTAATGCCCCTCAGGGCTTCATGCTCATTCCAACAGTTATCGATGAATGGATTGAGCAGGGTGTAAAGAGTCTTAATGCCCCTCAGGGCTTCATGCTCATTCCAACTAACCCTCAAGCCGCGAAAAAGCGGCGGATATTCCATCGGTCTTAATGCCCCTCAGGGCTTCATGCTCATTCCAACGCGCAATTGAAATCATGATCGGGCGCTGTGTTGATTACGGTCTTAATGCCCCTCAGGGCTTCATGCTCATTCCAACGCTAGTCAATGAGGGCGTGATTCAATCGGCGATGGAAAACCCGGTCTTAATGCCCCTCAGGGCTTCATGCTCATTCCAACCAAAACCATGCACCCCGAGGCCGAAGCGTATGTTCGTCTTAATGCCCCTCAGGGCTTCATGCTCATTCCAACATTTACGGGATTAGCCACAGCGAAGCCCGTCAACTCCGTCTTAATGCCCCTCAGGGCTTCATGCTCATTCCAACCGATGTGTTTCAGGATTAGCAGTCACATAACAAGGAGTTACGTCTTAATGCCCCTCAGGGCTTCATGCTCATTCCAACT
>JAGWYZ010000051.1 GCA_018969115.1 Chloroflexota bacterium
GGGCTTGGTGGTCAAAAGTTTAATCATCGCTCGTTGCTGTGAGTTTTGCTCGACACTCTCACATGGATCGCTCGATCGTATTCCAACCGTAGGGTCAGTCCCAACAGGTGTGCTGGTGGCATTTGCCGCGCATGTTGGTATCGGCGTTACGGTTCTCGTTGGGGTGCTGGCTAGTTTTGCAATCGAAGTTGGGGGCCGAGCTGGTCCACCCGTAAAAATAACCCCAATAAAAATGGATTATTCTCCTTAATTGTTGCAAATTGTTGCATCTGTGCTGAGATTAGGCAATAACGACATAAAACTGCCAAACGCTAGTGTCTGACAAGCATAGCTTGGCAGGCACACAGTGAAGTCAGCCCACAATTCACAATTATGGAAGTGTGGTTATTTGGCCTTGCGGGCTATACGACAACCGAACAACGGTATTGCGTTGACCAAGGCTACCCATCCGAACGCCATTAATCAGAACATCAAATGCGCCAGCATTCCCAGTCTCAATACTTACAGCCGTTTTCGCATCCCAAGCCGGCAATGTGCCGACGGCGGGAATGCCTTCATACACCGTTACACCATCTGATTTAACCCGTACCCATGCATGTTCACGTGGGTCTAATGTCAAACGCATACCGCCTTGCGGCAAAGATGGAATAACAACCGGCGTTGGCAACCCAGAAATAGATGTCACAGCCGCCCGCGTTGGCGCAACATTATTCCTGACGATAATTGGGGTCGATAACACAATTGGGGAGGGTTGCGGGGTTTGAAGGACATTTCGAATAGCGCCACTAAAATCAACAGTGCGCAGTAGAGGCAGACCCCATATCACAAATGCTGCCACAGGTAATACGGCCCCTGCGCCACTGGCAATCCATCGCCAAATTTTAGGTGAAATTTGAATTCTGGGTAATGCTTGCCGGTTTACAGCAGGTAAGCGTTTAGCCGATGGAAATTTCGGCACAGGTTCACTGTGGCGGAATGTGCTAATGCCATCAACCAAGCGACCCACTGCCCATGATTTTGGGGCATTTAACCTAAACGATGAAACTGAATTGCTAAAATCGCGCCGACCATCTACTTGTTTGCGTCCATGAGTCGTCTCATCCTCATCCGCCATTGCATTGAGTAAATGATCATCTTTAGGTAATTCACCACGCCATACAATTTCATCGGTATGCACCATAACGGTATAACGAGAAACCATCTTATTACGTTTAGGTGGCGGGGGAATATTTTCGGTAGCTTGTAAGAGAGGCACACCCACTTCAGACTCAAAATCTATCAAAGCTTGATTTTGGTCTAACCCTAAATAACGCGCATAATTTCGAATGTAACCACGCGCGGACAAACCATCCGGCAAAACGACATAATCGCCAGACTCAATTGCTTCAATGTAGCGACGACGTATTTTTGTATCATACTCAGCTTGACTGAGTGAAACACCTAAAGATTCACGCCCATCCCTCAGGCGTCGAGCCAAATCCGACATCTATCTCATTCTAGCACGTCACAAAATGTAACTTTTATCAAAATAACAATGTGCCAATGCTACCCTCCCACAAAAAGAAGGATAGCACTAACGCTTGTTTGGTGTGATTTCAACCTGCACGGTTGCGGGTAAGACACTCTGCGCTTGTAAACCTTCGGGTTTCACAATTTTTGGCTCAATTTGATGCACACCTTCGCCAAGGTTATTGACATCTAACGTCACACGCACATCATCTTCAGTAAGGTTATTTAACCGGGCGACTGGGCCGCTTAAAACAATATCGATTATCGTGGGCGAAATAACGCCCTTTAATGCAGGGGCAAGCCCAGTTAGGCTAGGCTTACGCTTAACGGTACGTGATGACAGCACCGGTACAATTTTTATACGCACCCGCACAGTTTGTTGGGTTTCTGCCACCAATGATACCCCGACTGGCACATTTAATCCCACCCGTTCATCAATATCATTTTGTAAATTATTAATCACAACTTCTTGGGTTTCAATAAAACCTTTAGTCGCTTGCACAGTGCTATTAGAGCCAAATACCGTCACCACTAAAGGATCAACCGAAATATCTTGAATGGCGTAACCCTCAGCCGGTTGCCCACGCCAGCGCGGCACAATCGGCAAATCGCGATAATTACGCAGTTGCTCAATAGGCACTTTTGCTGATACACTCTCAGGTGCGGGTTTAAGACCGGTGATCACGTCACCGGCTGCATCACGCAGTGTAACCCGAATGGCAGACGCATCAACTGTACTACGTGCCCCAGCCACTGACATTTCGGCAATGGCTGTTTTTACTTTATCTAACGTTTGTTGTGTCCCGGTAATAGTTACTTCACGAGGTTCAATGCTGCTTGGCGCAACCTGAAAACCCGTTGCTGGAGAGCCAAACACACTTAACACGACCGGCACTTTAATTTGTAACAATGGCTCGATCTTAATTGTGGCTGATTGTGGTGAATAAGAAACCAAATCAAACGGCACAACATTTACAGTAGGTTTAAGCGATAACACATGTTGCCCAACGCCTAATTCTTTAAAATCAATCTCAACAAAACCAGGAAGTTCACGCTGGGCACTGATCTGGCTACGCGAAGTGCGCACCCGCATGACGATGGTAGTCGGAATATCCCCCGTGACCAACGTGTTTTTCAGGGCTTCTTCATTTTTACGAATGACTTTGGCTGGCAAGGTAAATTCATCAATGGGATCTTCTTGCAATGAAAATACCATCCATGTCACTGCGCCCAAGATCAGTGACAACACCATCAAACCAGCATTATTAACAAGCCAACGCAACATAAAATAAAAAACGCTTAAAGTTTCGCAATCTCCTCATCCAGCAAAGCCATTTTAGCCTCAACCCGCCCGCGCAATCGTTTTAATTCTTCGGAGAATCCATCGGTTGCATCTAATAATTCTTCAGCCGCCTGCACAATCGGAGTGCGGGTATCAATAGGCTTTGGAGCTGGTGAAGAGGGAGTAACAAAGGGCTTTGGCTCAATCATCTGAGGAGCAGGTTGAACCGTTGGCAATTTCGTCAATAACTCGCCATAGCCAACAAAAGTGCCATCCTCGGCCCGTAAGATGGGGCGTATACCAACAACAGCCTCGCGGTTAAGTGCGCCATAAATATGCGG
Organism: Chloroflexota bacterium; assembly: GCA_018969115.1. Lineage (GTDB taxonomy): Bacteria > Chloroflexota > Anaerolineae > J036 > Brachytrichaceae > AQU-03. The sequence continues at coordinate 3,133 of JAGWYZ010000051.1, forward strand.
AAATTGGATAGGCAACTCGGCAGGGGCGCTCACAACACGGCTGCTTTCGCCCAGTTCATTAATCACTTCGGGCGGTAAGTCGTTAGATACTGTCGCCGCAACAACTGGCAATGGGGTTGGGTGTGCCGGAGCTTCCCATTTCACCAAAGCGTTTAACTTCGTTTCATCGATTTCGAGTAGTAAAAAATCGCCTTTTATCAAACGATAAAAAGTATTCGCTACCTTTAGCAAACCTGCTTGGTTTGCAGTACAATGAATAAAGCCCTCTTTTGCGATGCTTTCAGGGACATAATGCTGCATTGGCGCTAGCTTATCCCAATCACTTTTCAATACGAGATGCAGAATCATCTTGTGTATTCTATACCCTTATGGTAAATTGCAATAGAAAAAATAAAGTTCTGCTACTCATTACGTTTATGATTGACACACTATAGACCTACAGATGAAGAATGAGTATTTGCCGACATGTGCCGCACGAACCCATACGGGTAACGTTCGCGCTGTCAATGAAGACCGTTGGGCTATATCGACTGATCATGCTGCACAAAAAGGAGGCCTGTATGTGGTAGCTGATGGTGTTGGTGGTCATATGGCAGGTGGGGTCGCCGCCGAGCTTGCCCTTCGCACTATTGTCGATGCGTTTGAAGCCATCGACAATACATCGCAAGCGCATGAAATTGATGGCCTTGTTCAACAGCTTACCAACTGGATTGCCTTAGCTCAAAATGCCATTGTGACGGCCCAAAAACAGAAGAGTGAATATGCCATTATGGGCACCACCGTTGTGGTCGCTATTTTGTTTAAATCAAAATTAATCGTTGCAAATGTGGGGGATTCACGATGCTATTTGCTGCATCATTCCGTCTTACAACAACTTTCAGTCGATCATTCATGGGTAGCCGAGCAACTGAGAAATGGGGTCATTAGCGCCAAAGAAGCAAAATCAAGCCTCAATCGTAATATCTTGGCACGCGCACTTGGCTCGCCAGACAATGCCACACCCGATATTAGCATTCATGATTGGCATGACGGCGATCGTATTTTGTTATGCTCAGATGGGCTATGGGGCATGTTAAAAGAGCAACAAATTGCCATATTGTTGCCCAAAGGTAACCCAGATCAAGCTGCCGAAGCGTTATTAAACGCGGCATTAGTTGCAGGAGGCGAAGATAATATTACGGTGATGGTTGTTGGCGATCTGCCTGATTTATCAACCCATCAGCAAACTGCCACCTCGATGAGTGAAAATAATCTCGATAGTGGAAATAGATCATCAATTAATGCTCATCCGCGCAAGTCTATAACGCATGGCCTAAGTAAAGCACCGAAACGCTTAATTTATTTTATCAGCACCTTTATATTATTGTGTTTTAGTTTAAGCGCTGCACTGTGGGGGGGCAATTTCATAAAAAACGTGGGCGAAGGGGGCATTCTGGGGCAAATCTTTGGCACGAATCTATTTATTGCACCGATATTAGGCACGCCAAGCGAACTTGCTAAAAATAGCACAGTTGTGGTAATTCCAGGTGACAATTGGGCAAAAATTTCACCCGTCCCCACAACCCCCTTACCTTTAACATTACCAACACTCACCCAAACACCCGATAAACCTACAGCAACAGCGACAGTGACGCCCACGCTCGCAACGCGAATTAATACACCTGTGCCAGTTGCCACATCAACATTAACCTTAACGACCAATATAACAACAACCGCCACCCCAATCGTAGCAATTTTAGCGACAATTACCCCATCAGGGGGGGGAACACCCCGCCCCGCCCTCACGTCAACACCCCAAGTTGCAGCAACATCTTTATCATCACCAACCGTTTCAGCCGCATCATCACAAATTTTGGCTGGGGCGCGATTATGTCAAGCGAGCGCGGTCTTAGATGGCAGTTGTTTTAAGAACAGCTCACTCACTCGTGAATTTACGATACAAGACAATGAAGTATATCTCTATTGGCAATCTCCTTTGCCCAAAGGCACTTTGTTAAAGGTGCAATGGTTGCGCAATGGCAAACAACTCGGCACGATTGATATCTGCGTTTTAGATGATATTCCTTGTAAAAATTTTGATACAACGGCGAATTATGTGAGGTTACGTATCAAAGACATTCAAGGCGATAAACTCGGGATTTACGGCTATAAAATATACCTTAGCGATCGTCTCGTAATTGAAGGAGATTTTGTAATACGTTAATGATTGCAAATGGGCACTTGATTTCTCTCCCCTAAAACATGATCTATCTCGCCATTGTTTGGATATTACTTATTATCATTGGTTATGTGCTTGGTTCAGGCCTCAGCGCTTGGCTCAATTCACACTTTTCACCTCATCAAGGCGATCATTTCATTTACCGCACGTGGCTTGGGTTGCTATTTTTAGGCATGGTTTTCTTGCTCTTAACTGTGTTCACGCCACTTACACCTTGGGTCGGGGTATTCACAATAATCATCTTGCTCATATTTAGCAACCGAGTCCAGCCAATTCGTTCAAATTTAAGTAAACTATGGCATGCTACCCCGCCGCTCAATTTACTAGGCGGCCTATGTCTTATCATCGGTATTGCCATATTTAATGTGAAGCATGTCATGCTCATTGACGCGGGTGGGTATCACATTCCCCTGATCAATTGGTTTTCAAATTATGGCGCACCGGCTGGGCTTGGCCTGTTACATCCGCGTTACGGCTACACATCTTCGTGGTTTGCCCTATTTGCGCCGCTCAATGCCGGTATAGTTGAAAACCGCATCATGAGTGTGCCGGGTGGCCTGGCTTTAATCTTATTTTTTATCCACATTTGTATTGTTGGACGGCGTGTGCTATTAAACAAGGCAAAAACCAGTGATTACTTCATACTCATCTCATCGATTGTTATTTTTGCTTGTATTAATCTCAATACAAACAAATTTCAAGGTGGGTTCTTCCGCTCAACCTCGCCTGATGTACCGGTTTTTATTCTCCTCCCATTTATTGTGTGGCTAGCGCTAGTCATCTCAGAACAACCCCAAGGATGGCAAGCCCAACATTACACCGCGCTTGTTTTAATATGCGCAGCCCTGATCAATATAAAACTTAGCACCATTAACGCAATTGCCTTGGTTGTCTTAGCAATATTGCTCATGCATCAGCTAAGTATCAAGTTTGTGATCAAATTAATGTTATTGGGGGGAGGGGGTATCACCCCATCACTTGCTTATGCCACCACCGTGACCGGCTGCCCACTCTACCCATTGCCAGTGTGTTTTAATTTACCCTGGTCATTGGGGGCAGCCCAAGCCAGCGCAGAAAGCGAGGTGATTCGCATTTGGGCAAGATGGGGCTGGTGGCATGGCCCAAGCGCCGATACACCCTTGTATGACCAAATTGCATTATGGGCAAAAGGCGAACCACTTGCCGAACAATTTATGCTTCTAAATGCCATCGCTATCGTGCTACTCGTCTTATTGGCGATTCGTCAAAACCGTTTACGTACACCTCCCCCCACAAATGCCCCAAAAACAACTCTCATGATCGTATCGTATGGGTTCATTAGTCTGATGTTTTGGGCCTACAGTGCGCCAACCTTGCGCTTTGGCTTAGGCTCACTCGTTATTTTGCCGGCATTTTGCCTAGCCCAGTTTTTAAACACTCTAAATCAATCTATATTCATTAGCGCATTCCATAAATTTAACAAAGCCAGCTTGTCAAATCTAGGGATATTCATATTTTCGGTTTTAATTGGGGTAACATTTCTCTTGCAAGGTCTTAGCCGCAAAGCCGACAGCCCCGATGCCTTAATTAAAAATGCCATGCAACGTGGCGAAATCGCAGCAGAAAACTACCCAAGCTGGCTATTGCCTCCAAAAATTCCGAATGGGGTCATTGCCTACCGGCCCCAAATTCAGCAAACATTATTTTTAGCACAAGGGCTGCATCGTTATCAGGTAAATGATGTTCAATACAGCAGCCCAATGCCAGATACAGAGGACTGGACCGCCATTAACCAATGTTGGGCGCTCGATTTAATGTGCACGACCCGCCTCGGTAATGATGACGTGCAATTGCGTGATGCAGCCCGTGGCATTAGCGCTGGATTTGTCAAAGCTCAGCCATGATAAATCCGCCAAAATATGTAAGCACTTTGCAATGCAACGATTGCTATAATCTTTTAATTGTTTTTGCTTTTTGACAGCGTAAAATGACAAGTGTTTTAATTGCTCTATGATGTCTTCCATTGCAGCCCCCCTCACCAACCTAGCGCCATCACAAGCGCGATCAGGCATTGCCACAAGCCGATTTAGCTTATGGTGCGATCGTCTGATCGAAGTCGGTTGGCTTTCTGCCCTGATTGTGGCCCCGCTTTTGTTCAATATTTACTCAAGCCGTGTGTTTGAGCCAGACAAAATCACGACAGTTCGGTCGATTGCCTTGATCATGGTCGCCATTTGGCTTGTAAAGTGGGTGGAAGAACGGCACAATCGCTCGCCAGAAGCCCCGCGTATTACTTGGCGCACCCCACTCATTTTGCCAACCCTGATCATGATTATTGTTTACATGATCAGCACCGCACTATCGGTGGCCCCACGCACGAGCCTATTGGGGTCTTATCAGCGGCTACAAGGAACCTATACGACATTTTCGTATATTGTCATCTTCATGCTGATGGTACAAACGATGCGCACCCGCACCCAATTTAACCGTGCCATCAACTTATGGATCATCAACTCGTTGCCTATCGCCATTTATGGCATGATTCAACGTGCTGGACTTGACCCATTACCCTGGGGCGGCGATGTGGTTGAGCGCGTGGCCGGCAACATGGGTAACGCCATTTTTATTGCGGCCTACCTCATCATGACCTTCTTTTTGACCTTGGGCAAAATCGCCGAAGTGTTTGTCACGGTTTTAAAAAGCGAAGAATCAAGCATTGCCGACGTGGTGCGGGCTGCGGCTTACATCATCATCGCCATCATTAATGCCTTTGTGGTATTGGTGTTGGCGGGCAGCCGTGGCCCACAACTGGGCTGGCTGACGGGCATTTTCTTTATGGCGGTGCTGCTCATGCAACTCATACGCAACCGCAAAACACGCCTCATCGCTACTTCAAGCACCATCGGTATATCGGCCCTCGGCCTTGTTTTGCTAATTGCCTTAAACGTTAGCACCTCAAGCGCGTTAGATGGCTTGCGTCAATTACCTGTATTAAACCGTCTTAGCACCGCCTTCGATACCCAAGGCGGCACCAACCGTGTGCGCGTGTTAATTTGGGAGGGCAATGTCAACCTCATGAGTCCGCACGAGCCAATTCAATTTCCAGATGGTTCTGCCGATGCTTATAACGCCATTCGCCCACTCGTGGGCTATGGCCCAGAAGGCATGTATGTCTCTTATAACCGCTTTTACCCACCTGCCCTCGCCAATCTCGAAGCGCGTAATGCCTCGCCCGACCGCAGCCACAATGAAACATGGGATTCCATCGTCATTACCGGCATCTTTGGGTTCTTGGCCTATATGTTTTTGTTTGGCAGTTTTTTCTATTATGGCTTTAAATGGATCGGGTTAATCACATCATCACTTGAAAAACGGCTCTTTCCGTTCATGTGGACAGTCGGGGCATTATTGGGCGGTATGGCGGCAGCATCTTCTAGCCCATCATTGGTGGGGGTTGGGATTGGTGGTGGCGCAGTGGCGGGGCTATCGCTCTTTGTCGTCATCAGCGCACTCATCAATTCATATGGCAAAACAGAGGGCATGTTACATTCGCAACTGTCATTGGCCGATCAGGTCATCGTCATCAGCATTATTGCCGCAGCCGTCGCGCATTACATCGAAATTCACCTTGGCATTGCCATTGTCTCGACCCGCACCCACTTCTGGGGCTTTGCTGCTCTGATGGTGTTGCTCGGTATGGGCTATATTCAAGGCACGCGCGCCGCCGAAGTCAGCAGCGCAGAGCCTGAAGCTAATGAGACCGCCCGGCTACACGAGCCAGAAGTAGCAAGCGCTACCAGCAATCGACGACGACGCACCCAACAGGCAAGAAATGAATCGAACAAACCGATTACAGCGCGAGCATCGGAGGCAGCTTTGCCGAATTGGTTTTATAGCGTCATGGTTTTTGGTCTGTTTATGGGGTTGATTTTAGGCATTATGGCCTTCGACTTTATGAATAACCCCGAGCGTGTTACTGTGCCAGGCACAGTTTTCTTAAATGCGTTGACAGTGGTCAAAGGCCAAACGCGTTATGGCGTATTATTCATGTTTTTATTGACATGGATTATTGGCACAGTCATTTTGATCGCTGATGCCTACCGCGATGGCTCGATTAGGCTGACTGGCACAAACACTACCCATCAACTCTGGGCAGCAGTGGCCTTATGTATGAGTGTATCGCTCATGGTCTGGGTGGCCTTTGGCACATTTATCGCTGGGCGCTTAGTGGCTTTCATCACCACTCGCCAATCGTCGGTCGATGACATTCTCAATATCGCCGAGCAACTGTCATTTTTCCCGGCCTACGTCTACCTCATCGTGTTTGTCATTATGGGGTTGGCCGCTTCATTCCTTGTCAGTGGTGAAGAATGGGTCAAACCACGTGTTAGCATCTCGGCTTCGGGTTTGGCGGCAGCAATGGGGGCAGTGTTGGTGTTTCTCCCCATTTCAACCAGCAATTTACAAACCATTCGCGCCGATATCATCTATAAACAGGCTAGCCCTTGGGATGGGCAAGGCGCTAGTTTTGTAGGCGGCACGCAAAATATTCAAGGCTGGGATTTAGGCATTGAGCATCATCGGCGCGCCATTCAGTTGGCCCAAAACGAAGATTTCTATTATTTATTCTTGGGCCGCGCCCTGCTCGAAAAGGCCAAAACAACCCCAAGCAAAAGTGAAAAATCTTGGGCAGATGACACCAACATCTTAAAAGTAACCGATGATGGCCCAACCTATTGGAATCGCTCACGAGTCAATCAATTGCCATCGGTACAATTGGGGCGTGAAGACTTATTAACCGCCGCGAAAGCCGTGTTAATTGAAGCCCGCCGCATCAACCCACTCAATACCGATCACAGCGCAAATTTGGCACGCATGTGGCGGCAATCGGGCGATATCACCCAAGATGCAACGCTAAAAACACAGCGCTATCAAAATTCGCTCAAAGAATACGCCACTGCCACCTCACTTAGCCCGCAAAACGCCCAGTTATTTAACGAATGGGCCACCTTACTTGCCTACTCGGTGGGCGATCAAAATGGCGGTATCAATAAACTTAAGCAATCCTTGGTCATCGATAGCAAATATGACCAAACCTATTTACTGCTTGGCGACATGTATTTCCAACAAGCCCAACGGATTGAGCAAGATCGTCAAAAAGCGGCTGCCGCCAACCCACCCGACACCGCCAAAGCCGATGAGCTAAAACGACAATATGACGAAAAGCTAAAGGAATCCAAAAAAATATTCAGCCAGGCGCTGGTGGTTAACCCCAATGCAACTCAAGTTTATAACGTTTTGGCGAGTATTGATCAACAACTGGGCAATTTGACTGACGCCATCAGCGCCACCCAAGCCTCGATCGATAAAAACCCACGTGACTGGGTAGGGTATCGTAATCTTGCGTTATTGATGCAACAAGCCGGCCAAATTGAACTGGCCAAACAGGCAGCCCAAAAAGCCCTTGAGCTTGCGCCCAAAGACCAACAACCCGTATTACAACAATTTGTGCAACAACTGGGAGGGAAATAATTATGAATTACGAATTACGAATTAATGCATCGTTTAATTCGTAATTCGTAATTCGTAATTCATAATCATGCCGCAAGATCAAATCATCCTCATTTTGTTTTTTGGGGCATTGGTCATCGCCATTGCCCTAACGCCTATTAGTAAATGGTTGGCGCCCCACTTGGGGTTGGTGGCAAAACCTCGGGCCAGAGATTTACACACCGTGCCAGTGCCGCGCATGGGAGGCGTAGCTATTTTTTTAGCGGTGATGGCTGGGGTGTTATTCTTGCAGCGCACGCTCGAGTTTCGCCAATTTGGGGCCATGATATTCGCGGCGGCACTCGTGTCATTTTTGGGCTTGGCCGATGATCGCTTCTCACTGAGTGCCTATGTGCGTTTAGTTACACAAACCTTAGCAGCATTATTTGTTTGGTATACCGGTGTGCGCACCCAAATGTTTGCAACTGCTTGGCTCGATATTGCCCTCACTGTATTTTGGATCGTTGGCATCACCAATGCCATGAATTTTTTAGATAACATGGATGGCTTGTTGGCTGGCATTTGTGCAGTTGTTTGTTCTTTCTTTTTACTGCTGGCAGTAATGAATGGGCAATATTTGGTTGCGGCCTTATCGGCGGCCTTGGTAGGCGCGTGTATCGGCTTTTTGTTTTATAACTTAAATCCGGCATCGGTATTCATGGGTGACTCGGGCAGCATGTTTCTCGGTTTTCTCATTGCCTGTGTCGCCATTAAGTTGCGTTTTGCCCAAGTGCCCGATGTATCGTGGATGGTGCCCCTTGTCGGACTTGGGTTGCCGATATTTGACACGAGCATGGTGTTCATCTCACGTATCCGGCGTGGCAAAAACCCCTTGACCACCCCCGGCAAAGATCATACCTCACACCGTATCGCCAATCATGGCTTTAGCCATCGTGAGGCGGTCATGATTTGTTATTTGGTATGTGTCGCATTAGGCATTATTGCAATGCTCATTTCAATGTTAGATAGAATCTCGGCATTTGTGCTCGGCGCAGTCTTATTTGCGTTTGCACTCTATATGCTTTGGTATATGGAATTTGGACCATGGAAATTAACATCAAACACTCAGACGATCGCGTCGCCGTCATCGGCTTAGGTTACGTCGGATTACCGCTTGCGGTTGCCTTTGCAAAAGCAGGCTGCCACACCATCGGGGTCGATCTCGACACCCGCAAAGTAAAACAAATTAATGCAGGGATCAGCTATATCCCAGACGTACCCACCAATGATGTCGCCGAATTGACAAAAGCGGGCCAATTTATCGCCACTAACGATTATGAGATGTTGCGTGACCGCGATGCCGTCTTCATTTGCGTGCCCACCCCCTATGATGCGATGCGGGCACCCGATTTAAGCTTCATCATCAGTGCCGCCGAAAGCATTCAAAAGTGCCTTAAACATGGGCAAATGATCATTCTGCAAAGCACCACTTACCCGGGCACCACCGAAGAAATTGTGCAACCCATTCTCGAACGCACCGGCATGAAGGCCGGTGTCGATTTCGATCTGGCCTTTTCGCCAGAGCGCATCGATCCGGGCCGCGTCGATTTTACGGTTAAAAACACACCCAAAGTGGTAGGCGGCATGACACCCGCCGCCACCGAACGCGCCACCGCCTTATTAGCCAAAATCGGTGCCCCAGTTCATCCCGTGTCTTCGCCGCGTGCCGCCGAAATGACCAAGCTGCTCGAAAATATCTTCCGCTCGGTCAATATTGCCTTGGTCAACGAACTGGCCCGCATGAGTGAACGCATGAATATCGACATGTGGGAAGTGATCAATGCCGCCAAAACCAAACCCTATGGTTATATGGCCTTCACCCCCAGCGCAGGAGTTGGCGGACATTGTATTGGGGTTGACCCCTATTATTTGTCGTGGAAAGCCCGCGAATACGATTTTTATACCCGTTTCATCGAATTGGCCGCCGAGGTCAATCAATCGATGCCTTTTCATGTCGTATCGCTGATCGAACGTGCCCTCGGCAACAATTTTAAAGCCATCAATGGCTCGAAGGTGCTGGTGTTAGGGGTGTCGTTTAAACGCGATATTGACGACGCACGCAATTCACCCGCCGAGCGCGTGATGGAGTTATTGGTCACGCGCAATGCCATCGTCGATTATCATGACCCTTATGTGCCCAAATTTCACATTGGCCCCGATGTCTTTCATCGCGAACAACGCAATTTTAGCTCACAGCCTTTAACCGAAGCATTGCTAAAAACAGCGGATTGTGTCGTCATTACCACCGGTCATAAAGTTGTTGATTATCACTTCGTCGTCAAACACGCCCGTGCTGTCGTTGATACTTGCAACGCCACCGAATATGTAAAAGTTGGCAAAGAAAAGATTTTAAAGTTAGGCAGCGGTGTCAGTGCCTAACCTTTCAAATTACTGAGAAAATGCCGAATGTCGAAATCACGATATGGCTTTTGCTAGCATGGGCTTTGCCCATGCTAGCAAAAGCCGCATCATGATTTCGAAGAAAATTTATTTTACTTACCCCATTATTGAAAAGATACCCTTATTTGGTATAACATACCGTCTACATGTTTTCTCAGCTACGCAAATTGGCCGGGCACAGTTTAATGTATAGCCTTGTCAACGCACTCACCAAATTCATCAATTTTTTATTATTGCCACTTTATACCCGCTTGCTGACTGAAAGTGAATATGGCACCCAAGACCTTGTGCTAACCACCTTATCATTAATTGGTATTATCAGCGTGTTAGGCATGGATGCCGCTGGGCATCGTTGGTATTGGGACAGCGAAGACCTGACCTTGAGAAAACGCACGATTGCATCGTGGACATGGTGTCAGTTAAGTATCACCTTCGTCTTTGCGCTCATCATTTGGGCAATGGCCGATGTGCTCGCCACCGCCATTATCGAAAATCGCAGCGCAGCGCTTTATTTCAGGCTGGCAGCCATTGGGCAATTTATGTTTTCAGCCTTGCCTGACATTTTGCGCAATTGGTTGCGCCTGCAACAACGCCCCAAGACCATGATGTTTTTTACCTTGGGCACTTCGTTACTCGCCATTCTCACTACCATTGTTTTTGTGGCTGGGTTTAAATGGGGTTTGTTTGGCGTTTTTGCGGCACCCCTGCTCTCGCAGGGGGTCGCCACCCTCATTGCCATTGCCTTATTTGGGGATTGGATCAACCCCAAATATGTCTCATTGCCCCATTTACGCGGCATGTTGCGCTACTCGCTGCCGCTTGTGCCAGCCAGTTTGGCATTTTGGGTGGTCAGTTTGTCAGACCGTTATTTTGTGCAGGCCTATGGCTCAACCGACGAAGTTGGGCTATATAGCGTTGGTGCACGGTTGGCGACCGTCGTTGTTTTACTCACCACCGGCTTTCAACAGGCATGGGGGCCATTTTCAATGTCCATTCGCCAACGCCCCGATGCCAACAAAACCTATGCCCAAGTGTTACTTATTTATGTTTGGCTGGGTTGCCTACTGTGTTTAGGGTTAACCCTATTTGCGCCAAATTTCGTTTTGTTGGCCACCGCCGGGGGGCGCTGGGTTGATGCCGCACCCGTGATTGGCCCATTGGCCTTTAGCTTTGTCATGATTGGGTTACAGGCCATTGCCGGGTTGGGGCTTGAAATAAAAAAGAAGAGCATTTCGATGGCAAGTGCCTTTATTTTGGCAGCCTTTTTAAACATCATTTTTAATTTTTTGTTGGTGCCAACCTTTGGCAAAGTTGGCTCGGCTTGGGCTACCTTGCTCGCCCAATCGGTTATCCCCATCATGTTGTTTTATCAATCGCAGCGTGCCTACCCAATCCCTTACCCATTCGGCACCGTGTTTTTGTTGTTTGGCATTGCCTTTGTTGCGGCATTTGCTGGCAGTAATATACAATTGCCCAATTCAAACTTAACATTATTGTTAAAAATTGCCATCTGGCTCGGTTTTGGCCTCTTAGCAATTGGTCTAAAACCTCAAATGCTTGCGTCAATTTCAAGGACCAAATCATCTCAATAATCAATGAAGATGCGTTAACAATCCAGCCCTAGGTTATTTCGCAATATTTTAAGCTAAAAATCCGCGAAAACCTTTCTTCAAACTATGTATTCATTTATAACGGGTATTATTTTACTTTTAATCCTAAGCGGAATCTCAGCAATTTGGGTAGCTACTGAATACAGCGTTGTTGCGTCACGCCGATCCCGACTATCAGAAATGGCCGAACAGAAATATGTAGGGGCACAAACTGTCATCAACATGTTACCTGATATCGATAAATTTTTGGCTGGGCTACAAATCGGTGTCACCATTATTACCATTGCCGTAGGTGTACTGGTTGAACCGCCGATTAGTGAATCAATATTATTAGGTTTTAACACAATAAACCTAAACCTTCCAACAGCTGTGGTTAATACCATAGGCACCCTAACAAGCTTAGTGCTTGCCACTTACATCAATATCGTACTGGGCGAATTAGTACCACGATCACTTGCATTACGTTCAGCCGAACGCTTGGCCTGCGTTTTGGTGCCCATTATGATGATCATCAATCGGCTTATTTACCCTTTTATTTGGCTTCTCAATGCTTCAACACGTCTTGTTTTAAGAATGTTGGGAATAAAAACTGACAAAATTGATAATAAGTTTTATTCAATCGAAGAGCTAAAAATGCTGTTGGCTGAAAGCGAAAAAGGCGGCATTATCGAATCGGAACAAGGCGTCATGCTAAACAACATTTTTTCATTTGGCGAGACCACCGTGCGTGAAGTCATGGTTCCACGCACCGAAATGCTGAGTATCGATGTCAAAACCAGCCTTGATCAAGTCATTCATCTGCTTGCCGCCAACCCGCTCGACCGCATCCCTGTTTACGAAGAATCACTCGATCATATTATCGGCATGTTGCATGTCAAAGACTTGGTGCGTGCCATTTACCCCAAACCGCATACGCTGAGTGTGCGCCAACTTATGCGCGAGCCATTTTTTGTGCCAGATACGCAACGCGCTGACGAATTGCTGCAACAAATGCGCACCAAACGAGAAGCAATGGCGATTGTGTTAGATGAATATGGCGGCACGGCTGGCCTCGTAACACTTAATGGTTTATTGGCCGAGATTGTTGGCGCAGTCGGGGTCGATGCCTCATCCCCGCCCGATATTCAAGCCCATTCCGATGGCAGCGCCCTATTAAACGGGCTGACCACCATCGGCGAAGTAAATAATGCCTTTGGCATCGAAATCACCGATCCAAATTACGATACCATTGGCGGTTACGTCATGGGGTTTCTTGGGCGCATCCCCAAGTCAGGGGATGAATTTGAGGTTAAAGAACACGCCATCCGCCTACGGGTAGAAGAAATGGATCGCCTGCGCGTATCAAAAGTGCGCCTATTTAAGATGTAATAATATACTTTTCAGGAGGAAATATGACATTTGGTTCAGGTAAATATCAATATGACTACGCCGAAGGCTGGCTAAAAACCCCGCCCGGCTGGGAATGGGGCTGGATTCCAGCCATTGCATGTGATTCACAAGACCGTGTCTTCGTCTATTCACGCAGCGCCCACCCATTGGCGGTGTTTGACCGCGACGGCAATTTTATTGAAACATGGGGTGAAGGGGTGCTAACGCCAATGTGTGCACATGGGATGCACATTGATGCCGACGACAATGTCTATTGTGTCGATGTCACCAACCACACCATTTACAAATTTAACAAAGCCGGGCAGTTGATGTTGACGCTGGGCACGTATGGGCAAAAAACCAGCGTGGATGGCGAACCCTTTAACATGCCAACCGATATCGACATCGCCAGCAACGGTGACCTGATCGTGTCGGACGGCTACGGCAATGCGCGGGTGCATCGCTTTTCACCCGAGGGCCGCTTGCTGAAATCGTGGGGCGAGCGCGGCAAGGGGCCGGGCCAATTCAGCATTTCGCACCACGTGCGGGTCGATCGCTTTGATCGGATTTGGATTTGTGACCGCGAAAACAATCGTATTCAACTATTCGACCTCGACGGCAATTATTTGGAGGAGCGCAGCGGTTTGCTGCGCCCCAACACCGCCCATTTTGACCGCCACGCCGATGTGGTGTATATCGCCGAATTGGGGCGACGCATCAGCATCATGACACTGGACGGTGAGGTATTGGCGCAATGGGGCCGCCCGCAACCGAGCGAAGTGCCCGGCGAGTTTCGCGGCGGCCCGCATGGGCTATGGGTCGATTCGCACGGTGATTTGTATGTCGGTGAGGTCGAGCTGGGCGTAGCTGGACGTATGCATAAATATGTGCTGAGAAAATAACTTAAACACCCATGAAAATAACCGATGTTCAGACCGTTTTACTCACGGGCCCCTGTACCGCGGATCCGTATGTACTGGCAGCCCGCAAATTGCGCAGTGCCGCACTCATCGAAATTCGCACCGATAGCCCGCATACCGGCGTAGGTGAAACCTATGCGGGTTATTTTTGCCCAGAGGTAGTTCCGGCGATTGTGGATTTTTACCGCCCAATTTTGCTGGGAGCAGACCCATGCGATATTCACGTTTTGCGGGCGCGGCTTGAACATTGTGGTATCTATTGGGCGCGGGTTGGCTTGGGGGCAGCCGTAATCGCAGGGATAGAAGCAGCGCTTTATGATCTGAAAGGCAAAGCGCTGGGCCTGCCCGTTTATGAGTTGCTTGGCGGGCGCTCGCACGAGCGTTTGTTGACCTATGCCACCGGTTCGGTAAGCAACTGGCCGCCCGAACGGCTAAAAGAAAAGCTGGATTTTTACCTTGGGCTGGGTTATAAGGCGTATAAAGTGGCAACAGGTTATTATGATGCGCAAACGCGCAGCGCCATACCCACACATGGTACAAGCGAAATTGTAGCGCTTGAAGCCGGTAAAGCTGAAATGATGCGGGCGCACGTGGGTAAAGGAATTGGAATTGCGATGGACGGACACATGGGCAGCCATACCGGAAAAGTATGGGACCTACCAACAGCACGGGCGGTGATGCAGGCCTTAGAACCTTACGACCTGCTGTTTTTTGAAGAGCCGTTACCCTATACCGATCCATGGGGTTATGGTGAACTCAATCGCTCGACCAGCATTCCCATTGCAGGCGGTGAATGTTTGACCACGCTAGAAGAATTTAGACAATTTGCTGATCTGGGCGGCTTTAGCATTGCCCAACCAGATGCGGCCTGGTCGGGTGGTTTGAATGAATTTATGCGTATTGCACGGATGTTTGATAGCCGAAAACTAAAAATTGCCTCTCATTCATGGGGGGCTGGGGTGGCGCAAATGCAAAACTTACATGCTGGTTTTGCCGCGCCCAACACACTTGTGCTCGAAACGCCACCGGCCCCCGGCACCTTGCATACCGAATTATGGGGAGACTCATTTGTAATGAAAGATGGCTATATGCTGCCGCCAGAGGCCCCGGGGCTGGGGGTTCGACTAACCGACGAAATCAAACAAAAGTTTGCATTTGTGCCCGGCACGGGTGAATTTGTGAGTGTGCCGGGCAAGCTATTAACGACTTAAGGCCAATCAACAAAAACAAATTGCATATGCTGCACATTTTGATTGACATGCCCATTCACCAGCCAACCTTGGATCAATTGAGGACGCTGCCAGATATACACATTCAAACTGTGCCGTATCGAGAACATGCCGCCCCTCTGCCGGCTGAGTTGTTAGCTGACCCACAAATATTGTTTTGCATGTGGCCCCCTACAAATTTTACAGATTGCAAAGCATTGAAATGGGTGCAAATTAGCTCAGTGGGATATAGTCAATTGACCAATATCGGTTTAAATGAGCGGCATATTCGCGCTACCAATGCCCAAGGTGTATTTGATGTGCCAATTGCCGAATGGAATATGGCAATGATATTTATGTTGGCCCGCGACATGCGCGGGATGTTTCATAACCAAGACAATGGCATCTGGGATCGTTCTGCACGGTTTCAGACCGAGCTACGCGGCTTAACAATCGGGCTGTGGGGTTATGGCGGGATTGCCCGCGAAACAGCCCGACTGGCAAAACACATGGGGCTAAAGGTGCATGTGCTGGTGCGCAGCCCAATCAAGGCGCGTCACAACTCATTTTGTGTCGCCGGTACCGGCGATATTGAAGGTGTATTGCCCGATAAAGTATTTTATACGGGTGAAGAAACCGCATTTTTGTCGAGGTTAGATATGCTGGTGCTGGCGATGCCACTCACTGCGCAGACACGCAGCATCGTGCGTGAATCGCATCTACGTGCATTACCGCCGACTGCATTTGTGCTCAACCCAGCGCGTGGGCCATTAATTGACGAGGCAGTGCTGTTGAAGGCACTGCGTGAGAAATGGATTGCAGGCGCAGCCCTCGATACCCATTATTACTACCCAATGCCACCTGATCACCCGTTGTGGCAGATGCCAAATGTCATCATGACCCCGCATATTTCAGGCTCATCGCTCAGCCCGCATTATGTTTCGCGCACGTGGCAAATTTTTGCCGAAAATCTGATGCGCTTTCGAACCGGACAGCCGCTACTTAATGAGCTTAGCCCAGCCCAATTGGCTGGCGGTTAACCCTTGAAACGAGCGACAATCGCCGTTCTGATATTGTTAAGTTCGTGTAAAAATCCTATGCCATTCCAAATCAAACGCCTTGGCTTGGGCGACGAGGCCATGCTCACCCAATATACGCTCGGCATCGTTGATTTTGAACTTGACCATGCCGACAAGCCCAAGCGCCCACTCGATGCCGCTGCCGCACAGCGTTATCTCGCCAATCCCGCTGTGTTGCATTGGGTGGCCTATGTTGGCGATAACGTGATCGGCTCGCTATACTGCACCGTCTTGCCTTTACCCGCAGATGATGAACAAGAATTGGTGTTGTATCAAATTAGGGTGCGTGACGCATGGCAACGGCAAGGTGTAGGCCACGTTTTGCTCAACGAAATGGATCGTTGGATGCGCGACAATGTTGTAAGCTATGTGTGGGTGCTGGCCGATAACGATATCGCCGTCTCATTCTATCAATCAGACAGATTCAAGGCTGAAGACGAACAGCCGGTGTATACGGCCCACGAACGGTGATGCAACATCATATCATCATCTCAGCGATTCTGGCATATAATCTTCGATATGCGACCTTCATCGAGTGAAAGCATGAGTAAATTTTAAATTTTCTCGCAAAAACGCAAAGATGTTGCATCTTTTCACGAACCTGACAATGTCACTTTAATAAAGCTATATGCCGATTTGACCCTATCTGCCCTGCCTACGGTAGGACAAATAGGATCAAATCGGTGAAAACTTATTCGCATTTTTTGCAAGCAAAACGCGAAACCGAATCAAATCGTCAATTAAATAACGCAAGGAAAATTCTAAAATGACAACCAAAGCGCGTGGCGTTATCGCCCGCATCCCCGGCCAAGCGGCCCTCGTCGAAGATTTCACCATTGACGACCCCGGCCCAAATGAAGTATTGGTCAAAGTGCTGTCATCTGGCGTATGCCACACCGACCTCGGGGTCAAACTCGGCACCTATGGCACCGATGGCTTCCCTTTTTTGCTTGGGCACGAAGGGCACGGCATTGTTGAACAAGTGGGTACAGGTGTAACCAACGTCAAAAAAGGCGACAGCGTCATCATGGCATGGCGTGCCCCCTGCGGCAAATGCCGCTTTTGTTTGAATGGGCAACCCAATTTTTGCTGCAACAGCCTGAATGCCGAAAAGCGCATGCGCGACAAAAACGGCGTCACCCTCAACCCGGTGCTAGGCATCGGCACCTTCTGCACCCACACCTTGGTGCATGCGGGGCAATGCGTGCCGGTGTCAGCCAGTTTGCCATCCCCCCAAATGTCGTTGATCGGCTGCGGCGTGATGACAGGCGTGGGCGCGGCCTTGTATGCCGCAGGGGTGAAGCCCGGCAGCAGCGCGGCGGTGTTCGGCTGCGGCGGCGTGGGTGATTCAGTCATCCAAGGCGCACGCTTGGGCGGCGCAACCACCATCATCGCGGTTGATATTGACCCGCGCAAATTGGAATGGGCCAAGCAATTTGGTGCCACCCACACGGTCAACGCGCTTGAAGGCGACCCCGTCGCCGCCATCAAAGCCATCACCAACGGGCACGGTGTCAATAATTCATTCGAGGCCGTCGGCAGCGCCCGCACCTTAGATCAGGCCCTGTGGTGCCGCGACCTCGCCGGAACCTGCGTCTTTATTGGCGTGCCCGGCCCCGGCCCCACCCTCGAATTGCCGCTACAAAAATTCTTCGACAATGGCGGCAGTTTGCGTGTGTCGTGGTATGGCGACTGTTTGCCCACCCGCGACTTTCCGCTGCTCGCCAACTGGTATTCACAAGGCCAACTCAAGCTCGATGAAGTCGTCACCCGCCTCATCCGCCTCGAAGAAACCGAAGAGGCCTTCGAAGCCATGAAACGCGGCGAAACCCTCCGCTCGGTCATTGTGATGGACTAAATTAATGGTTAATGGTCAATGGTTAATGGTTAATGATAAAAAAATCACTGATCATTAACCACTAACCACTAACCATTAACCATTGACCATTAACCATTAACCATTGACCATTAACCATTGACCATTAACCATTGACCATTAACCATTAACCATTAACCATTAACCATTGACCATTGACCATTGACCATTAACCATTGACCATTGACCACTAACCATTAACCATTAACCATTAACCATTAACCATTGACCATTAACCATTAACCATTAACCATTAATTTGCATGTTCAACCGCATCAAACAACTCACCGAAATGGTCGGCCCGATTGGGCAAGAGCACGCCGTGCTTGACTTTATGCAGGCCGAATGGGCGGCCTTGGGCGCGGTGACGCGACGCAGCAAGACCGGCAATGTACTGGGGCGCATCGCCAAACCCGGCGCCCAAAAATTGCTCATCGCGGCCCACGCCGACGAATTATGTTATTTGGTGCGCAGCATCAGCCACGACGGCTTTTTGTTTTTAGCCAATGGGCAAAGCTGGGGGCGCAGCACCGACCTGCGCAACGCCTTCACCATCGGCTCGCGCGTCAAGGTGTTGGGGCGCAATGACATCATTCCGGGCGTGATCGGCTCGGCGGTCGGCCATCTCGCCTCAATCGCCCTACACGACCTGCACGAATTGACTTGGAACGACTTTTGGGTCGATACCGGTCTATCTCGCGCAGAATTACAAGCGCGAGGCGTGACGCCCGGCACCCGCATCATTTGGGATGCCGAAACGGTGCAATGGGGTGACAAAGTGGTGGGCAAGGCGCTCGATGACCGTGTGCCGCTGGCGGTGATGAGCGAGATGTTGCGCCGTGTGCCGCCCGACCAATTTGCCTGGGATGTGACCTTGGCCTGCACCGTGCAAGAGGAGATCGGCACGGTCGGCGCGGCGGCGCTGGCCGCCCACGCCCTCGCATCGGGCGAGCAATTCGATGCCGCCATCATCCTCGAAATCGGCATGGCTGGCGATATCCCCACTGTCGGCGACTTGAGTATGCCGCTGCAACTGGGCTATGGCCCCGGCCTCATTCACAAAGATTCGCTCATTCATTACGACTACGCCCTGACCAAGGCGCTCGAAGATTGCGCCGCCGCCCACCATATCCCCATTCAACACGCTGTGTTTGGCTCATTCGGCAGCGATGGCCGCGCCTTCACCCAAGCCGACATCCCCAGCGCCATGATGGTCTTCCCCGCCCGTTACACCCACAGCCCCTTCGAGATGGGGCATCTGCGCGATATTGCGTTGATGGTGGATTGGTTGGCGGCGTTTTGTTGCGGGGGGTGAGGGTTAGGACTTACGCAAAGCTTTATTTTCGCCACAAAGCACACAAAGCACACAAAGATATGGAAAAAATCGTCACACCTGACATGTCACGATAGATACGCAGTAGTTGCCCCGGTGTACATGAAATAGACATATATTATTACTAATTTAGCAGTCAATAGCACAAATGTCAATCAATGTATCACTTATGTGTCA
>JAGWYZ010000324.1 GCA_018969115.1 Chloroflexota bacterium
ATTTGTTGCGTCAGAGTGTTACAGCAAATTTAACGATGTTTTTCATCTATCAACTCCCCATCCCCCGCCTCACCGCCCGCGACCCGGCATTTGCGCCCCTGGTCAAACGTGCCGCCCGTCTCATTTGCACCACCCCCGAATTTGATGCCCTCGCCAAAGAGGTTGGCTTGGGCAGCCACACAGCGGGCGCACGCGACCCCAGCGAACGCGCCAAACTGCGGGCCGAGATCGACGGTCTGGTGGCGCATCTTTATGGCCTTACTGAAGACGAATTTGTGCATGTGCTCAACGCCTTCCCGCTGGTGGCCGAGCCAGTGAAAGAAGCCGCCCGCAACGCCTACCGCGATGTAGCACGAGGATTGGTAAAATGATGACGAGTCAAGCCTTATTAAAAACCGTGCGCCTCAAAACGTTAAAATCGTGTTGCTTCAAGAAAAATGCAAGCATTCGGATCAGAGCAGCGCGTGGTTTTTATGAAGAACTTATGGTTTTGCTGCGCTGTGCAGCCAACTAAGGCGACTTTTGCCACGAATTTCTGCTCTCAGTGGTCAGTTAACTTAATTTGTAGAAATCTGACTTCGATGTCGATTGGTAAAAGATTGCATTCGAACGGCGATCAATCCTTCGTCCGGGTCAGGACCATGCTACATAACAACGCCTGCTCCGCGGGCTGAAAAATTAGCCCGCGGAGCGGGCGTTGTTATGTAGCGCGGGGATCAATCTGCCAGATAACAAACATCGCAACCAAAATATCCCGTATGCATTAGACCGCCTCAAACGTCACCGGCAGCGTATGTGGCCCACGAAAGGCAAACCCGGGCAGCCACTCAACGCGCTCGCTCACCAATTTCAAATTGGCACAGCGCTGTAACAAGGCCAAAATGCCTATTTGGCTGACGGTACGCGCAATAGACACCCCCAAACAAAAATGCGGGCCATGTGCAAAGGTGAGATGGCGGTTGGGTTGGCGCGTCATCTCAAACACGGTAGGATTGGCAAATTGAGTTTCATCGCGGTTGCCAGAGCCAAACAACACCACAATGCCTTGACCGGCTTCAAATGTCTCGCCTTTAAACGACATCGTTTCTTTCACCACACGGCTGGTGGCCTGCACTGGGCTGTCATAACGCATCACCTCTTCGGTAGCGGGGGCAATGAGGCTGGGGTCGGCCAACAATTGCGCCAACGCCTCGGGTTGATGTGCAAAGGTGAGGATTGCATTGCCGATCAAATGCGAGGTTGAGTTATTGCCGCCCACCAACAAGGCCACACACATGCCAAATAACTCATCCAGCGATAAGCGGTCGCCTTGTTCCTCGGCCATCACCAATTCGCTAATCAGGTCGTCACGCGGGTCGATTCGGCGTTGCTCGATCACCACTTCGAGGTAAGCCTTCATCTCTAACATGCTTTTTTGCCCTTGGCGCATAATGCCCACCCGATCTTGGGTGAGGCCAGCGCGGTCATAAATGGCCACTTGGTCACGCGCCCAGCGCGTAAAACGCGGTTGATCTTCATACGGCACGCCCAAAATATCGGTAATGGCCCAGCCGGGCAACTTGGTGGCGACATCGGCCATCACATCCATCGTGCCTTTGTCAATCACTTCATCGATAAAACCATGACAAATCCGCTCAATGCTGGTGCGGCGGCCTTCGATCATCCGTGGGCTAAAGGCTTTGTTGACAATGGCCTTGAGACGGGTATGTTTGGGCGGGTCGCTTAGCAACATGCGGCTGCCCAAAATGCTGCGCAAAGGTGTCAGCTCTTGCTGCACATCGGGCGGTAACACGGCAAAGGTTTGCTCGGTGCGGGCCGACGACATACGTGGGTCATTCAACAAGGTCACAATATCGTCATAGCGGCTAATCAGCCATGTGCGCCCATTCCAACAGACCGGCGCGTCATCGCGCAGCCGTTGGTAATGGGGGTATGGGTCAACTTGAATGGCGGGGGTACTAAAATCAGGGGGAGTGGTTTTCATTTTTAGGGATTAAAAGTATCTTCTCAATAAAATGGGGCAAATAAAACTATTTTTCGCCAAATGCACTGTATGACCATTGAAGTTAGGGGCAAAGCTCTTAACTTCAATGGTCATACAGTACATTCAGTACATTTGGCATTACATCTTTGGGGTTTACCCTGAATTATTGAGATGATGCATTTTAAGCAATAAGATAATTCCCTTTGAAATTTGATTTCATTGATTTAATGCAGCCAATGGCAGCGATGTCGATTTAGAGATGGTGTTGTTTGAGGCCGATCATAGGCCACATTTGCCTAATTTGGTGGCTCGGGCATGCGCCATGTATCAACGTCACCCTAGCATTTATGCCGCCGATGCCCTTACATGGGCGCTTTATCGCACCTGCGACTTGCCACTTGCCACTTGCCACTTGCCACTTGCCACTTGCCACTTGCCACTTGCCACTCGCTACTTGCCACCTAGCGTCAAACTCACGGGGCAATGATCTGACCCCATCGTATCTGTATGAATATCAGCATCAATGACTTGGGGTTTAAGATCGGCTGAAACAAAGAAATAGTCGATACGCCAACCTATATTATTAGCACGTGCACCGGTGCGTTGATCCCACCACGAATATTTGGCTTCAGTTGGGCGTAAGTCACGGAAAGTATCGCATAACCCATAAGTAAAGAACTCGGCTAACCCGGCCCGCTCTTCTGGCAAAAAGCCACTGTTTTTTTGGTTTTCTTTGGGGCGTGCCAAGTCAATTTCGCTAAAGGCCGTGTTGACATCACCGGTCACAACCACCGAGCGCCCAGCCTGCATATAAGCCCCGGCCACCTCTAAAAATTTTTTGTAAAATGCCAATTTGTGCAGCACCCATTCTGGCCCACGACCGCCATTTGGGAAATAGATGTTAAATAACACAAAACGATCAAATTCACTGATGACAGTACGGCCTTCGTGGTCAAATTTTGCATCGCCAAGCCCGATGATACTTTTGTGTGGCTTGATTTTTGAAAATGTCGCAACACCGCTATAGCCTTTTTTTTCTGCCGAGGCAAAATCGCTGTAATAACCGAGCGGGTTAAGCATATTCGCCGATAGTTGGTCAGGGTGGGCTTTGGTTTCTTGCACACAGACAATATCTGCATCCACACCGCGCATCCAGTCTAAAAAGCCTTTTTTTTCGGCAGCGCGTATGCCGTTCACATTCCACGAATATAGTTTGATCGTTGAAGGATTTGAAATCATGGGGTGCGATTGTAGCGCTGATGCAACCAATAGCACCGCTAAACCCACACAACAGGCAGCATGGCGCAGCCCAGACGTGCGTAGTGACCGCAGTGATGGCCCTGATGAAACCGTTTTAACCGAAGCCGATTCACAAACAATCTGGATTTCAAACCCAACTACTGGTTTGCGCCGACCACCACTGCGGCCAAACGCCCCCCTATTTGTGAAAAGCCCATCGGAGATACAACCCAACCGTCATCGTCTACGCATTTGTGGGTTAGGACATCTGGTTGATATGTGGTAAATATGAGCTGCGACCCCGCCAGCGATGCTGAATTGGGTATCCAATATGATGCCATGCTGTTGGCACAAGCATGACGATAAGTACTGAAGGCAATTTAAAGTGGTGGCAATCAACAACAAAACCCCGTCTATTCAGAAATCTATCGTTTTAATATCTCAATATAATGAGAGATATCTTAAGCTAACAGAGTTGAAAAATGCTAAAACTGTATTACGAAAAGTGGAATCAATCGCTAGAATTTTTACGTGACCTCGCACTCAATGCGGAGCATTCGCGTACCCGAGAGCGCTTTTTAGCACTTTTTGAAATAGCTACA
>JAGWYZ010000052.1 GCA_018969115.1 Chloroflexota bacterium
GCCCCATAACAACGCTGAGATAGTGATTTCGGCATTCGTTTTGTCTAAATATGCTCTCTGATTTGATAAAACCACGTAATTTCAGCTGACAAAAAAGTGAAATTTGATTTAAGAAACACTCTCTAACACAAAAGGGCAAGTCAAGACACACTATACGACATTATCAATACTTTCATCCGGTTGTGATTGCCTACCCGTGAATTTCACAGTCCGAAAAAAACAAAAGCATTAAAACGCATTAAGCGGGCAGCGAACGTGCTTTAGCACGTTTTAAATTTTTGGACTGTGAATTCATTCATAGGTGAGATGACGAAAGTATTGTAATAACTTTTCCGCTTGATGCCAGCCCAGAATGTGTGACAGTTAGCATAAATCTGAGTGGTTTTCCTAACACCGTGATCCAAAAATACTTGAATTTTTATTGGCGAGAGGCACTTGTTAATCTAAAAAGATAACTTGAGGAACAAGCGACAACGCCAATCAGACCTCGTTGCCCCGTTGTGCCTATATGACATTCTTTTGGTTAAAATGAATCATTCTTCTCACCTCTCCGGTCCAATTGTCTTTACAGGTTCTTCTATCATCGCTTTATGGGAAAATTTGCCACAATTTTTTCCTGAGGTTGAGCTTCTTAACACGGCGATCAGTGGTTCGCAAACAGATGAAATTTATGTGCATTTAGATGCATTGGTGGTATCACAGTCGCCCAGTCTCGTCTGCTATTACTGCGGCAGCAACGATATCAATCATGCGGTAGCAGTGCAAGTTATTGTCGAGAATGTGATAAAAACGTATCAGGCAATTCGTGACAAGTTGGGTCAAACCACATTTGTCTTTTTATCCATTATCAAAGCCCCGCAAAAAATGAATCGCTGGGGTGTTGTAGATGAGGTGAATATGCAGATAAACCAATTGGCACACACATACCCGGGGTTTGCCTATATTGACATCAACCCCATTTTCTTCACAGAAGACGGTGAGCCGCGGCTGCAATTTTATGTGGCTGACCAATTGCATTTGACTCTGCCGGCCTATGTGACATTGGGGGCATATTTGGCCCCTCGCGTTATGAAGATAATGCATGATTGAGAAGAGGATGAGGCATTACTCCACCCTCAGACACAGCCAACCCATTAGCAACAACTGTGAAATATGCTGCCTGCCTGACACTATTTTTTTTAATGAACACAAGTTCAAAAAGCGATTGGAAAATATTTCGCAGGCTGTCTGCTATCGCCTCAGACCGCCAAGATGCTGGGCGGCTGCCACACCCCAAGATTAGTGGCGCATGAAACCTTGCCCAAGCGAAGCTGAGGCCGTAGTTGGGCATTGGGACTATCACAGCCTTAACACACTTGCGCCCCAACCCACTGCGCCTTTAATAAAGGCCGGCAAATTGACGGTTGTCATAATGCGCAAATCATCGCTTAGGCTGCTTTGCTCGTCGAGAAATTTAAAGATAAGTGAGGCTGGGTTGCGCTGAAAAAGATCACTAAAGACGCGATGCCCCGGATACCGTTGCTTGTCTAACACATTTAACAAAATGCCATCCATCGCACGGGCACGCATTGGCTCGCGTAAGCTTTGGGCCAATGACTGTGCGGTGGGTTTGGCAAACTGCGCCGCAATGTGTTGCGAATCGTGCTGAATGCGTTGAAAGGTATAGCCGGTGCTGGCCTTGGTGCGCCCACCGGCGCTGCCAATGTTGACCACATGCGGCATAGGTTGCCGCACAAAAGGCGCATCCGTCATCGGTATCACGCCAAATTCAGTGTCTTCGATAGCATAAGTGCCATCAGCCAAACCGAGATGCGTGGTCAAATAAGCTTGCAGGGCCGCGTCATAATCGGCGTGGGGCAATAAAGCCCGCGAAAACACCGTAAACTCGACCAAAGCCCGCTGGGCATCAAAAGGCATGGTGTAAACAAAACGGGTGTCGGTACTTTGTGGCACACGAAAATCCATCAAGGTGGCGCGGGTAGGGTCAAATATTGGTTGCTGGCTGCGAATAAACCAACCGCAGAAATGTTGCAATAGGCGAATATGCTGCGGCTTGGCAAGCGGCTCAAATAAATGAGGAATTGAATTAAAAATCAATTTGCCCGCATATTCCCCCCTCCGCGTCACCACAACACTTGTCTCTGTATTATCAGAAATCGCCAATACCTCATCTTGCACCAGCGTCACGTTGGGCTGGGTGGCCAGCCACGCCCCAATATGCCGATAAAAATCGAGGCCGCGAATCATTTTATAGGCATAAGGCGCGATATCAAGCGCTTGGAGCTGGCTGTCATGAGCACCATAAAAATCAAGTTGTGACCATTGGCGATGCACAATCGCCTCAAATGGGCCAGCCCCAGCCTCCCAAAAACACCATGTGCGGTCATTTTGGGTCTTGGCGGCTGGGTCGATGAGTAAGATGTGCTGATTAGGCCATTCGGCCCAATCCGCATGACCCAAATGCCATAACAAACTAAGCCCAGCACACCCCGCGCCCGCAAAAACAAGGTCAAAGGCTGATGACGATTTGTCCATGATCACCCACGTGTATCTGCACTTTGTCAAGCCCCGTCACCACTGCATCGGCTTGGCATAAATCAGCGGCGGCGTGGGTGGTGGCCAAACCAATCACGGCCATACCAGCGGCCTTGGCCGATTGAATACCGCTGGGCGCATCTTCAAAGGCAAGACATTGGTTAGGCGCGATGCCCAAACGCTGGGCAGCCAACAAAAATGGATCGGGCGCGGGTTTGCCATATTGCACATCTTTGCTGGTGATAAATACTTTAGGCATGGGCAAATTGGCATGAATCATGCGCACAGTCGCCACACGCGGCGGCCCAGAGGTTACAATTGCCCAACAATCGACCGGCAGTTTGTTGAGTTTGTCGAAAGCCGTTGGCATGGCGCATAGACCGGTAAAAGTGGTGGCCTCTACTTCGCCCATATAGGCGGTTTCGTGTTCGGCGTTTAGGTGGGGCGCCACAATGCGTATGGTGTCGATGGCGCGTCGCCCGGGATGGGTGCGCATGAGCAAATCGACATCTACGCCAACTTTGTTGGCCCAATGCACCCAACATTCGTTAATCACATCAATTGAATGAACCAAAGTGCCATCGAGGTCGAAACAAAGGGCGTGAGCGGTAAAGGTATTTGGCATGGGGGTGATATTACACTAAATGTAGATGTGAACGTAAACGCTCATAAAGATCACTACCGACTGACAACCATTTCTACAAATTCCTTGTAAAATTTCCCCCACATGAGTCAAAATCGAATTGTGGTGAAAGTGGGAACCAGCACACTGACTGATGGCACCCACCACCTGAACCGCCGCCGAATGTTGGAATTGGCGCAACAAATGGTGCAATTGCGCGAGCAAGGGCACGAGGTGGTCTTGGTTTCATCGGGTGCAATGGCCGCCGGGCGCGAACACTTGGGCGTAACCCCAACCCAACGCCCCAAAAAGGCTGCGGCGCTGATGCCCTATAAACAAATGTTGGCCGCTGTCGGTCAAAGCCGTCTGATGATGGCATGGGAGCAGGTATTTGGCATGTTTGAGGTGAAAGTAGCCCAAGTATTGCTCACCCGTGCCGATTTGAGTGACCGGCATCGCTATTTAAATGCGCGTGAAGCCCTATTGGCTATTTTGGCGCATGGCATTGTGCCTATTGTGAATGAAAATGACGCGGTAGTAACCGAAGAAATTCGAGTGGGCGATAACGACAATTTGTCGGCTTTGGTCGCCAATGTGGTTGATGCCGATATCTTGATCATTTTGACCGACCAAGATGGCTTGTTTACCGCCGACCCGCGTAAAGACCCCGCCGCCACCTTAATTCACGAGGTGAGCCAAATTGATGACAATCTGCGTAGCATCGCGGGGGTGTCATCGACCAACCTTGGGGTGGGGGGCATGGCGACCAAATTACAAGCCGCCGACCTCGCCACAAAATCGGGCATTGCGGTGGTGTTGGCACACGGCAAACGGGTTGGCGCAATGGTGGGGGTGGCAAATGGTGAAAAGATCGGAACCCGCTTTTTGCCGCAGGCCAGCGCCCCAGATAGCCGCCAACGTTGGATTTTGTCGGACAAAACGGCGGGGGGCGTGAGGGTCGATGAAGGCGCAGCCCAAGCCATTGCCAAAGGCAAAAGCTTGTTGCATGTGGGGGTGCGGGCAGTGTTGGGCAAATTTGAGCGTGGGGCCGTCATTACGGTATGTGATGATCGCGGCGAAGTTGAAATTGCCAAAGGCATTACGCGCTGTTCATCGGCTGAGGCAATACGATTGATGGGCAAAAAATCGACCGATGTGGCAGCATTGCTGGGGGGTGAGGCGGCCACATGGCTCATTCATGCCGATGATTTGGTAAAAATTTGAGCGTAGCGTAATCGTCAGGTAAGCGTAGGTTTGTCTGGCAAAATGCCATGCAAAAAATGCCCAATCAATAGACAATATAAGCAACTAAAATTTCAGAGATAGCAAATCGGGTGAAAGAGGGTGAGCAGGTTGCGACGATGTTGCTATCTTAAAGTTGTGTCTTCTCAAGTTGAAGCAGTGGCCCCCTTGCTGCTCAAGATTGAGTGGATCAATGTGTTGCAAAAATGAAAAAAGACAGTCGCTATACCTTACTTGATGCCACATTATTGGTGTTGGTTATTTGTTTGTTGATCTTGGTCGTTCGCTAACTCAAATAACGTCGTTTATACACAAACAAGCACAATATATTATTACTTGTGTAATTATGATGTTTGGCTATGAAACATTTTGGCGTTGCAATATTATTGTTGGGGGCCGAGTTACTTTTGCTAGACCCACTTGGTTTCATAACACGTGGCATGGGGCAACAAACAGCTTCATTGACCCCATTGGCCTATATGCCCTTGGTTGAGGCTTTGCATGATGGCACACCCCGCCCCGATGCTGAGCAAACACCAACCCCAACCGAAGCCCTCACCCCGACGCCACTGCCTGAAGCAACGATTGAAGCCACTGATACGCCGAGCGTTAGCCCAACCCCCATCCCCAATTGTGTTGTAACGCCAACAGCGGCGCAAGCCCCCAACACACCGATCAAAATTGTCGATATCAGCAAACAACATTTCCCCGAAGTGGCAACCTTACAAAATATCAGCAATGCTGCCATTGACTTGACCGGTTGGCGATTATGTAGTTTGAATGGCGGGCAACAACATCGTGGGTTGTTTGGGCTATTGCAGGCAGGCGAAACCCGCGACTTTGTACATGTAGGCAACCCGATCTGGGATGACGATGCCCGGGATGACGGTGCATTATTTGATCCGAGTGGACAATTGATTAGCTATTGGTCAGACGCGCCATAAAACAAAAGTGCCCTGCGTACATTCACGCAAGGCACTTTCCTCCTGATAAAAAACAGTTAAAAATAGTTAAGTGAAGAGAAAAATTTAATAATGTCGGTCGTAAATGCTATAACTAGACCATGCGGCAGGTGATGTGGTTTGAACAGGCAAACTTTCGAGCCGAGTGACAATCTTATCCATAATCGAATCAAACGACAATACCTTTGCCAATTTGCGATTGCCGGCCCGTGAATGAATTCATGGTCTGAAACAAACAAATGCGTTAAAACGCATTAGTGCGTTTGAAATTTTTAGCCCGTGAATTCATTCACGGGTGAGATGGCGAAGGCATTGAATAATCTCGGTATTTGGTCGTAGAAGCTGGATGTTATACTTCATAGGTTGATGATTTGTTAAGGTAGGTACACACTTTCCTCACCCGCATCCTTTATCGTGAAGCAAACCTTGTATTTGTATGGCAGTTTGCTAAAGTAGATTGAGAAAATGTGCTAAATGCCCTAATTTACAGATTTCTGAATGATTGCCCAACCTAACAAGCTATATCTGGGACGCGAATTTAGCCCAGTAAACCAAGTGCCGATGGACGAGCCACTGTTGCTTAACATCCGCGAATTAACCAGCCACGCCTTGTGTTTGGGCATGACCGGAACCGGTAAGACCGGCTTGGGCATGACTGTGCTTGAAGAAGTGTTGTTGCAAGGTGTGCCGACCATCATTATTGACCCCAAAGGCGATATTACCAACCTTGCCCTCTCATTCCCAAATTTGTTACCCGCCGATTTTAGACCTTGGATTGATGTCACTAGCGCCGAACAACAAGGTCTAAGCCCAGATGAATTGGCCGAGCGCACGGCAAACGATTGGCGAACAGGTTTGACCGCATCAGGCATAACCCCCGACCGCATGAAACAACTAAGCGAGCGGGTGGATGTGCGGATTTACACGCCTGGCAGCGACGCCGGCATACCCATTAATGTATTGCAAAGCCTGCACCCGCCACCCGAAACCACCATTACTTGGGCACGCAATGCCGATGTCTTGCGTGAACGCATCTCGCAAATGTGTTCGGCCTTGCTGGAAGTTATCGGGGTCAATGCTGATCCACTCAAAAGCCGCGAGCATATTTTGCTTGCCACAATTTTTGAATCAGCATGGCGGGCGCAGCAAGAATTAGACATCACGCTACTGATTCGCATGATTCAAGACCCGCCGCTAGCACGAATTGGCGTATTTGATCTTGAGGCATTTTACCCCAAGGCCGATCGTTTTGATTTGGCAATGGCGCTCAATAATTTGGCGGCCTCACCCTCATTTCAGGCGTGGCAAATGGGCGAATCGATCAATATCGACACTCTGACCAAGCCTATTCGTGGGGTTGGCGGTTCAAACCCTACCGGCAAGACTCGTGCCAGCATTTTTTATTTGGCACATTTGGGCGAAGCCGAGCGGCAATTTTTTGTGACCTTGCTGCTCACCCAAATTGTGACATGGATGCGTGCCCAGACTGGTACATCGGTGCTAAAGTGTTTGATTTATTTTGATGAAGTGTTTGGCTATTGCCCACCTGCACCACGCAACCCATCAACCAAAGCCCCGCTGATGGCGATTTTAAAGCAAGGGCGGGCATCGGGCTTGGGTGCATTTTTAGCCACCCAAAATCCCGGCGACCTCGATTACAAAGGCTTGTCAAATATTGGCACATGGATGATTGGACGCTTACGCACCGAGCGCGACCGCAACCGGGCGCTTGAAGGCTTAGAGGGGGCCAGTATTGGGTTTGACCGCGATGAGATGGAAGGCCCTTTGGCAACCTTACCCCCACGTACCTTTTTGTTGCAAAGTATCACCAGTGGCGCCCGCTTTTTGCAAACACGCTGGACCATGAGTTATTTGCGTGGGCCGATGACCCGCGACCAAATTACCGAATTGGCCGACACTTGCGGTTGGCGCCCCCGCAAAGAAGATGTCGCAATGAGGAATGATGTAGCATTCAATGAACAAGCCACTCCATATGTGCCGCCACAACCAGAATATGATAAACATTATGGGCAAACGCAAGAAACCGTCATTTTTAGACCCAATCCAACCACATCGGCCCAGCCCCAAAAGCTAAAGCCCTCGGCGCTAAAATCGCCAGCGGCAGATTTGTTTCGCGCTATTCAACAACGCCAACAAGCCCAGCAGCAGGCCCAAGTGGTGCAACCCGTTGTTGCGCCTTCGCCTGTGTTTATTCGCCCACGACAAGTGATGAATGCGCCTTTGTCAATCGTCGATTCGCGACCCATTTTGCCATCGGATGTGCGCGAGGTTTTCATGACCATGCATACAGCACACACAAAGCCCGATGGGGTGCGCATGGTCTATCGGCCCCATTTATTAGCCAGCGCCACCGCCCGCATCACCGAGCGTGCCAATGGGGTAATGTATGACGAGCGTCATACCTATTTACTATCACTTGACAAAATTTTGCATGCGCCCGATTACGCCCGCGCCCAAAAATTGCCCAATTTTGATGCCGGTGAATTGTCATCTGAGCCGATGGCCGATGCAGCCTATGCTGTATTACCCGCAGGTATCTCGCAAAAATGGATAAACCAATCAGAACGGTTATTGGTTGAATATATTTATCGTAACGCAGTTGCATCGGTTTGGCATAACCGCACCCTCAAAATTTATGGTCGCCCGAATGAAAATAAGATCGAGTTTCGTTTGCGTTGTGAAGAAGTAGCGCGTGGGCGGCGCGAAATCGAAGTAACACGCTTGCATCAACAATATGAGCAACGCATGATGGTTTTGCAAGACAAGCTGGCCCGCGAAGAACGCGAGTTAGGCATGGATCGCAAAGAACTGGATGCCCGCAACCGTGAAGAAACCCTGACCAATATTGAATCGGCATTTAATTTTATTGTCGGGCGACAAAAAACTTCGGGACGATCAGTCAGCGTTGGGGCGAGTAAACGCCGTCAAACCCAAATGGCCGAGATGGAAGTGCGTGAGTCTGAGGAAACAATTGAACAAATAAATGAAAGTTTGGCGCGTTTGGCCGACGAATATCACATTGCGCTAAACAATGTAAACGATAAATGGATGACGACGCTGAATGACATGCACGAATCGCCGCTTGTGCCACGCAAAGGCGATATTTTTGTCGATCTGATTGCATTGGCATGGGTAGCCTAGTACTATTAAGCACCATCGTTGTTCGAAAAAAATCAACTAAAAAGTAACATTATGGAAATTATCCGATCTCTTTTTGACTTTGTCCTCCACATCGATAAAAACCTCGAATTGCTGATCAGCCAATACGGCGTTTGGCTCTACCTCATTTTATTTGTCATCGTATTTTGCGAAACTGGCTTGGTTGTCACCCCATTTTTGCCTGGCGATTCGCTCTTGTTTGCGGCGGGGGCGTTGGCTGCCAGCACTGGGCAGCTCAATGTCTTTATTTTGTGGGTATTATTGTGCGTCGCTGCCGTCTTGGGCGACACGGTTAACTATGCAATCGGCAAAAAATTGGGTGTATCCATCTTTAGCGACAATGCTCGGGTGCTAAAAACGCAGTATTTGCGAAAAACAGAGGCGTTTTATGAAAAGCACGGCAACAAGACCATCATTTTGGCACGCTTCGTGCCGATTGTGCGCACCTTTGCCCCATTTGTGGCTGGTGTGGGCAGTATGCAGTATCGTCGTTTCATCACTTACAACGTCATTGGCGGCGTGGTATGGGTCACCTTGTTTTTAACCGTTGGTTATTTGGTGGGCAATATTCCTATCATCAAAAACAACTTCTCGCTCGTCACCATTCTTATCATTATTGTATCGGTTGTGCCAATGGTACTTGAGGTGTTGAAAGAAAGACGAGAACGTGCTGCTGCACACAGCAGCCGTTAGCAATCACTATAACCCGTTAAACATGCGCATTGATAAAAATAGTGAACAAGTTTATGCTTTTTAGGTGAATACGGCCCTGACAGTTTATTAGAGTCGCATGTCTTTATTACACGATCAGAGTATCTTCTTAATAAATAGTGGGAATTACAACAAATTTTCGCTGATTTCGCTATCTATCTCCCATAGCTACATCGTAGGAGATAGATAGTGAAGCCAGCCCGTCATTTTTTAGGGATTTGCGCTAGAAACCTTAAAATTATTGAGAAATTACAAATTTATTTTATTTACCGCATTGCCTTGAGGTAACACAAAAAATTATGGAATACCGAATCGAAAAAGACTCGCTGGGCGAAGTGCAGGTTCCTGCTAACGCCTATTACGCCGCGCAAACCCAACGCGCCGTCATCAATTTCCCCGTCTCTGGCATGAAGCCTTATCGCGCCTATGTGTGGAGCATGATCGCGATCAAGCGGGCCGCCGCCGAAGTCAACGCTGATCTCGGCTTACTTGATAAAAAACTGGCAGATGCCATCATTCAGGCCGCCGATGAGTGCATGAATGGAGCGCTGGCCGATCAATGGGTGGTTGACCCATTCCAAGCAGGTGCTGGCACGAGCCATAACATGAACACCAACGAAGTATTAGCCGCCCGCGCCAATGAAATTCTCGGTTATGCCCTAACCAGCAAAGATAAGAAACCCGTCAACCCCAACGACCATGTCAACATGGCGCAAAGCACCAACGACACCACCCCCACCGCCATTCGTTTGGGCGTGTTGTGGCGCTTGGGCGAATTACAAGCCAGCGTCAAAGGGTTGGTGGATGTCTTGTGGGCCAAGGCCAAGGAATTTGACCCTGTCGTTAAATCAGGTCGCACCCACTTGCAAGATGCAGTGCCGGTGCGCTTGGGCCAAGAATTTAGTGGCTATGCCAAGGCCGTCGAGCGCGATTTGCAACGCATTAACCGCGCCGCCGATATGCTGCGCCGGATGCCAATCGGTGGCACAGCCGCTGGCACGGGGCTGAATGCCCACACTGATTATCATAAGCGCATGGTCGTGACCTTGTCGCGCTTGGTCGGGCAAGAATTGCACAATAGCGATAACTTATTTGAAGGGATGCAAAGCATGGCCGACGCCGCTGACTTTAGCGCCTCGTTGCGCACCTTGGCGATCACGCTCACCCGCATCGCCAACGACTTGCGGCTGCTTAGCAGCGGCCCCACCACCGGCTTTGATGAAATTCGCTTGCCACCAGTGCAGCCGGGTTCATCCATCATGCCCGGCAAAGTCAACCCCGTGTTGGCCGAAATGCTCAACATGGCGATGTTCCACATTCAGGGCTGCGACCTGACCGTGAGCTTGGCGGCCCAAGCTGGGCAGCTCGAGTTGAATGTGATGATGCCCATCATCACCCACAATCTCAACGAGATGGTACACGTCATGATTGGCTCGATCAACGCCTTCGTCAGCAAGTGCTTGGTCGGCATTGTAGCCCAACCCGAAAAGGCCAAGGGTTGGCTCGCCAAGAACGCCATCATCGTGACGGCCTTGAACCCAGTGATTGGGTATCAGGCTGGCGCTGAGTTGGTGAAGGAAGCGATGAAGCGCAACATGGCCATGCGCGATCTCGCCGCTGAGCGCATTGCGGCAGGCAAATTGAGCAAGAGCGACGGTAGCCCGATCACACTTGAAGAAGTTGATGCCGCGCTTGACGTGTATAAATTGACTGAGGGCGGTTTGGGTGGCCCTGCGGGTGGCGGCTAGTTTGTGACAGGGTGATTTTGGCACTGATGCCACTACGCACAAGAAAATCGTGGCCGAGCTAGGCTTAGACTAAAACTGGTTGTCTGCCGACAATGCCATTTTCAAGAACCCACATCAAGTTGACTCCTTCACCACCATCATGATCCAAGAAGACATGATTGGCGGGAAATAAAATAACGTATGCCGATTGCACGATACCCATCTCTGCCCATGGCAGGGGGAATATCTTGCGATAGGCATGAACTTTTTCCCTCGGTGCTATAATTCTTAAAAATAGGTCGAGAATGAACAAAAATTCACCACAAGCTTTGCAAAAAAACGAAGATGCCCTTAACGCTTCCGAGACAAAAAATTGGAAAACGCCCATTGTGATTGTGACTGGGGTTGTATTAGGCATTGTCATCGTTGTGGCAGTTTTGGTGTTTTTGACGGTTAACCCAGCTCGCACAGCCAATATACGCGACATCATCATTATCATGGTAGCGTTTGTCAGTGTGCTTATCGGGGCATTACTGGCCGTATTGGTATTACAACTGCAAATGTTGATCGGGCTATTACGCCACGAGATCAAACCATTAATTAGCACGGCCCAGCAAACCGCTCAAACCGTGCGCGGTACTACAGAATTTGTAAGTGACAATATCGCCGCCCCAACCATTAAGATTGCCACTTTTGTCGCTGGTATGCGTGGGATTGGGCAGGCAATTCGTACCAAAGCTAATCGCTCATTTAAGAAATAATCATTCTTTAGTATGGTTTTTACTATGTTCTCATATTTGTAGCATGGTTAGTTAATATAACGGCGTTAGAATTTGAGCGATTAATTTCACAAGTAAGGAGAAAATAAATGGCAGATCGAGATTCAGGTATGGAAGCTGGCGCATTTTTTGCTGGCGTATTGATTGGTGGTTTGGTAGGTGCGGCAACAGCGTTGTTGATGGCCCCCAGCGCAGGTGATGAAACCCGCCGCAAATTGGGCGAACGCAGTGAAACATTTCGTGATCGCGCATCAGATGCGATGGAAGATGCCCGCGAGCGAGCCGAAACCACGGTAATCGATGCTCGCCGCAAGGCTGAGAGCATTGTAGCGGATGCCCGTCGCAAAGCCGAAACGATCGTCACCGATGCAAAAGAACGCATTGGTAAGAAAAATGCTGCTGAGGCAGATGTTACCGTTGTCTAATTAGCACCTAATTCAGTTGAACAGCAGCAAAAACACCCCTTTATAAAGGGGTGTTTTTGTGTTTAGCTTTGCTTTGGAATGCCCTCCCCAAAGAGGTAATGTCGAAATCACTACATGGCTTTTGAGTACAGGGGCTTTGCTCCTGCGCTCAAAAGCCATATAGTGATTTCGACGAAAATTTGCTTTATTACCCCGTTTTATTGAGAAGATTCTTCTAACATGAGTCAAAGCGCCGTTAAGACGACGGCGCTCTGTCTAAAATTTAACGCAAAAAAACGCCCAAGGCCGGAATAAGCACCAACGCCACCACAATCAAAATAAACACAAAAATAGTGATTAGGGCGATAGGCAAAATGTGTTGGTAGCGGGTGTCTTGGGGAACCCGTTGCACTGGGTTACGGCGAATGGCAGTCAGAGCCGATTGAGGCGGCTGTGGTTTTTTAGGTTGTGAGACCGCTAATTCGGTAAAAAATAAACCACCAATCAATACCGGCATATAGGCAATCATCCAAAAGAAACGCTCGTCGGGCGATATTTGAACACGCATGAGTGGAATGGCTAACCCGATACAGGCCAGCCCACCCCCAAATAGGCTAAGCCCCCGCCGTAGCCCGGCTGTATTTTTATGAGAGCGGGCTGAGTGCAACAACAACATGCCAGTTAAGGTAAAAAAGAAGGTCATGATTAGCACTTCATTTTGTTGGTTTGCTGGCACAAACAAAGGAATGATTAAACCCAAGATTAGCATGATGCCGCCAAAGGTCAGCGCACTAATGGTTTGGATTTGATCAAAATGAGACTTTTTCATGGATTCACACATGATAGCACTAGCCTTTCGACACCCTTATCTTCGCGTTGCGCTCTTGGTCTGTTTGTGGCGCTTTTGGCCTCGCCTCATTTAGGTCATACCCAAGCAGACGAAGAAACAAATTTAGTAGAGCAGCAACTGCGTGCCTATGTGCCTATTCTGATCGCCAACGTGTCTACAACCCCCACCCGTACCCCCTTGCTCTGACGACTACGCTCAACCCCACCCCTAGCAGCCAAAACAACCCATGGCGCGGCATTTATGGCTTGGTGAATGATACTGGCAAAGGTGCGGGGTTGGTAGATGTTGAATTAATGATCACTAGTGATGAGATTGAGTGGACAACTGTGCGAACCTCACGCATGAATTCACGTGGGTATTACAGTGGCTCAACTGGAATTTAGGGAGTTGATTTTTTAATTCTAAGGTAATCCTAAAATCTAATGTGTCACCCCGATGCGAAATGAGGAGTCTTTACAGAAAATCAGCAGGATGATTAAGTTTACGCAACGATTCCTCGCTTTGCGTCGGAATGACCGATCAAACCGATTCTTCAACCCACTAAATTCCGGTTGATCCCACTTTGATTTATACTGCATTTGTGTATATGTTCTGACTAACAATATTTACAACTTTCATCCCTTAATCTTACACGACCTCTAGTTTTTTTATAAGTATTCCCGAAACCCCTCAAGTCCCACAAAATGTGCGATAACCAGCATTGCCATCAGACGCGGGGGTGGCATAAGCTTCAAACCCAGCGCGAGGGGTGAAGGGTTGGGCTAAAACCTCGAGCAGCGTTTCAAATGGCGCGAGATCAGCGTGGGTGATAGCCGCATCTAACGCCGCCTCAACCTGATGGTTGCGCGGGATATAAATGGGGTTGATGCTATTCATGGCTTGGGCACGGGCGGCAGGGTCACGCGGCTCACGGGTCAATCGCGCCTGCCATTGTTGCAGCCATCGATCAAAGCTAGCGTTGTCGCCAAACTGCGCCCATAACACATCCTCATTGCCCAGCACGGCATCGGCCAAGGCGCGAAAAACCTGTGTGTAGTCGGCGGTCTGTTTGTGCATCATGCCAAGCAAACCCTCGGCTAACGCCAAGTCACCGGCTTCGGGGTGGCTTAACCCAAGTTTGGCGCACATGCCATTTAACCAATGGCTTGAATAATGCTCGGCAAAATTGGTGATGACCTCAGTAGCTAGTTTTACCGCTTGGTCGCTATCGGGGTCGATGAGTGGCAAAAGGGCCTCGGCCAGCCGCGCCAAATTCCAACGTGCCATTGTGGGTTGGTTGCCATAGGCATAACGCCCATGCGTGTCGATTGAGCTAAAAACGGTGTTGGGGTCGTAGCTATCGATAAAGGCACATGGCCCATAGTCGATGGTTTCACCTGATATCGCCATATTGTCAGTGTTCATCACGCCGTGAATAAAGCCAACCAACATCCACTGCGCAATTAGAGCCGCTTGGGCATTGCTAACAGCTTGCAAAAACGCCAAATAGGGGTTGGCAGCTTGCTGCAAAGCTGGGTAATGGCGGGCAATCGCATAGTCGGCCAATTGACGCACCTTGGTGATATCGCTACGCGCTGCAAAAAATTGAAATGTGCCGACGCGAATATGGCTTGCAGCTACTCGTGTCAGCACCGCCCCGGGCAAACGGGTTTCGCGTTGCACGGCTTCACCCGTTGCCACCGCTGCCAATGCACGGGTGGTTGGGATGCCCAGTGCATACATGGCCTCACCAATAATATATTCGCGCAAGACTGGGCCGAGGGCGGCTTTGCCATCACCCCCGCGTGAGAATGGGGTGCGCCCCGACCCTTTAAATTGAATGTCGCGGCGTTGCCCATGACGGTCAATCACTTCACCCAGCAAAAGCGCCCGACCATCGCCCAATTGGGGCGAAAACCCGCCAAACTGATGCCCAGCGTAGGCTTGTGCCAACGGTTTTGCACCGACTGGCAACACATTGCCTGCAAAAATAGCCGCTCCTGCTGGGGATGTCAATGCGTCTGCATCTAACTTCAGTTCATCGGCCAAGGCGCGGTTTAGTTTTACTAATTTAGGCGTGGGGGCGAGGGCGGCTTGCCATTCAATATATAGCCCTTCGAGGTCACGGGCATAGGTATTGTCAAAGTTAAAGCCAAAGGTGGGGGCGGGGGCGGGGATTGTCATAAAATTTGCACGATAAAGGTATCGCAATTGACTTATTTTACTTTGGCTAAAATGCTTCTTGATTTTAGGCATAATAAACGCCATGTCGACTGACCTATTTACCCAAGCTGCCCAAGAACAAACCGACCGCGAGGCCCCCTTGGCAGCGCGAATGCGCCCGCGCACACTCGATGATTTTATTGGTCAGGAGGAGATTGTTGGGCCGGGTAAATTGTTGCGGCGGGCGATTGAGTCTGACCGGCTGTTTTCATCCATTCTGCTATGGGGGCCGCCGGGCACAGGCAAAACTACCTTGGCACGCATTATTGCCAACCGCACCAGCAGCTATTTTGAAACGCTAAACGCGGTCATGGCTGGCATTGCCGATATACGGCGGGTGGTGGCTGATGCCAAAGAACGCCGTAAGTTATATCGCCAACGCAGCATTTTGCTGGTCGATGAAATTCATCGCTTTAACAAAAGCCAGCAAGATGCACTATTGCCGCATGTCGAAGATGGTACGCTGATTTTGATTGGTGCAACTACCGAGAACCCCTACTTTGAGGTTAATAGCGCTTTACTTTCACGCTCGCGTTTGTTTCAACTAAGAACCTTGACCGAAGCCAATGTGGTGATGCTGCTAAAACGGGCGTTGGCTGACAAAGAACGAGGCTATGGCACACGTATCGTGAGGGCAGATGAAGATGCATTGCAGCATTTGGCAAGTGTGGCTGGTGGCGATGCCCGTAACGCCCTCAATGCGATTGAGCTAGCTGTTGAATCGACCCCTGCCGATCAAAACAGGGTCATTCATGTCACGCTGGCGGTAGCACAAGAGAGTATTCAGCGGCGAGCGGTGTTGTATGACAAAGAAGGTGATGCACATTATGACACCGTCAGTGCTTTTATTAAAAGTGTGCGCGGCAGCGACCCTGATGCAGCGCTGTATTGGCTGGCGAAGATGTTGTATGCTGGCGAAGACCCGCGTTTTATCATTCGGCGTTTGCTCATTTTGGCGGGCGAAGATATCGGTCTGGCCGACCCGATGGGGTTGGTTGTGGCGACCTCGGCGGCAGCAGCTTTTGATTACATGGGCATGCCCGAAGGTATGTATCCTATTGTCGAGGCAACACTTTATTTAGCCACTGCGCCAAAATCGAATACAGCAGGCAGCTATTTTAGGGCGCGGGCACAAATTGAGCTCGAGGGCGCAGGTGAAGTGCCTGATCATTTGAAAGATGCAAATCGTGATGCCAAAGGCTTGGGACATGGCAAAAATTATGCTTACCCGCACGAATTTGAGGGGCACTTTACCCCACAAAATTATTTGCCGCGTAATATTGTAGGCATGACCTTTTATAACCCCAACAATCAGGGCTATGAGCAAATAGTGGCTGACCGACTCGACCGTTGGCGCAAGGCGCAACGCCAAGCGCTTGGCATCACCGAACGTGCTGGGCCGCAGTTGTCGCAAACCGAAATTGAGAAAATGAAGCGTGAACGCTAAAGTAAGAATTGCTGTATGAAACGCCGTCATCCTGACGGCGCTCCAGATGCTTCATGCCTTCCCATGCGCAACCAGTATAATTTAAGCAGATGCAAGCCTTACGCCTGTTTGGGCGAGTGTTTTTACACCTGCTCCTCATTATTGCCATCATCACCGACGGGCTTATTGCGGTTAATGTGGTATATGCGGCACGCACCGATGTATCTATGCCAGCCCCCGCACCCACACGGGTGGTGGTTCCCAACATTCCTGATGACCTATTACCATTGCCAAGCAATGTGTGGAAGTGCTCATGCGACTCGGATGGCTGTTGGCCGGGCTGTTTCACGGTGGCCTCGGCCAGCGTGCTGAAATATTGGGCGGCACGTGGCTACCCGGCCCTTTGGAATAATGACCCAAACGCTACCTATTACAAATTGCGTGAAATGTTCCCCAATTTGTTGTGTTATGGCAATGGCAATGGCAATGGCAAACCCGGCGATACCGGCTATGATGCCTTCGATGTCGCGTCTGGTATTCGCCAATTCACCAACCTAAAGGGCTATGCCTTTAAAACCGTGCCGATTGCCGAGCCAACATTTGACGACATTAAACGCGAAATCGACTCAGGCCGCCCAGCCATTGGAGCGTTTGCAGAATCACCATGGGGCAGCCATGCTGGCACTATCATCGGTTATGACACGACAGGTGGGCAACGCGCCATGATCATTCGCCCCAATTTGCCCAATCGCGACGATATTATTTTGAAATGGGGAATTGGCTATCAAGGCTTTTCGATGGTGACGGTCGAGCCAGCTAGCCCAGCTGACCTTAATTTGAGTGTGCCGCTCAATTTTGATATCACGGTGAATGACAAAGACCCCGGCTTTTCGATGTCGGGCGAATGGCAAGCCGCGTTGGGTTATGGCTTTGGCGGCGAATCACGCGCGATTTGGTCGGCCAACCAAAACCCAAACGCCACTGACGACAGCGCATGGGCACGTTGGCGGCCCGATTTGCCCTATGATGGCATGTGGGAGGTGTTGGTGTGGATGCCACACGACGAAAAAGATGTCAACCTCACCCACACTGCGCTTTACAAAATTAATCATGCCGAGGGGCAAAACTTAGTGCGGCGCTCGCAACAAGATGCC
Source organism: Chloroflexota bacterium (assembly GCA_018969115.1). Taxonomy (GTDB): domain Bacteria; phylum Chloroflexota; class Anaerolineae; order J036; family Brachytrichaceae; genus AQU-03. The sequence goes on from JAGWYZ010000052.1 coordinate 17,795, forward strand.
CCACAAGGTTGGATGTCGCTTGGGGCATTTCCATTTGTGCGTGGCGGCAATGCGCTGGTGCAATTGGGCAACTTTACCAACGACAAAATACCAGTTAAATTGTGGGCCGATGCGATTAAATTTGCATGGCGTGCTCCGCTGATTGTACGATCAGAAGAAGATGCGCTGCAAAATTTTATTGTGCTAAATGGCAAACGCCACCGAATCCCAGACAATGATACCTTTGGGGCGTTACGGCTCAACAAAAGCCATATTCGTAAATTATCGGCCTTGCCGCTCAACCAATACCCACCTGGTGATAACCTGCCCAGCCTATTTACTTCATGGGTCGGGCAATATTTTAATAACAATCAACTCAGCCAACCAGCCTCGCAAGTGCAGCTTGACCCAGTTATCAATTTTCGATGGACTGGAACCGCACCTGCGCCAAACATGAGTAAAAGTGGCTATTCAGTGCGTTGGTCACGGGTATGGGCCTTAACCGAAGGCAATTACCCATTCAAAGTGCAGGCCATTGGCGGGGTGCGGGTGTGGGTAGATGGGCGTTTGGTGGTGGATGGTTGGGAAGCGCCAGACGATATTTTGATTGAGCATCAAAGTATCGTGTCGTTGCCCAGTGGCTTACATAAGGTTGAGATTGACTATGTCAACCGCAAAGGTCTATCGCAGTTGCAGTTTTTTAATTTGCCACCCAGCATTCCGTTGGCCGATATTAGCACACCCACCGCAACCCGCGCTCCAACTGCTACCATCAAATGGACTGATACCGGTGATGCTGTGCAAGGCGAGCCGCGCAAATTTTACGCTGGGTTGTGGGAATTGGGTGGCGGCTGGAGTTTGAATAGTGGCTGGATTACAAACACTGAATGGACAGTGGCTTTCCCGAAGGATGGGCGCTATGTGTGGCGTGTATCGGCCAGTGATGGCAGCACGGTGAGCGATTGGAGCCGCGCTCGCGAATTGGTGGTAGATCGCACCCCACCCTTTGCACAAATGGTAGCGGCAATCCCGCGCAATTTTGTGCCAGATATAGACACACCAACCGCCAAAGCCAAGACCACGACACTCCTAACCGGCATGACTGGCCTCACGTTAACTTGGACTGCCACTGATACCCTGAGCGGCGTGGCGTTTTATGATGTGCAAGCCCGCGAGATTGTGCGGGCCACCGAGATGATGACGGCAGCTGTGATTGAAAAGCCGATGCAAAAATTGCGCATCGAGTTGACCTTATCGGGGACGCAAGAAATCACCCGCTCGGTTATTTATACCGAGGTGCAACAAGAGGTGAAATTGGTGCCGATGAAGGCGTTAATGCCGATCAACGGCGCGTGGTCGTCTATCGGCAGTACCATCACCGCCACCGAGACGATATTTGTCGGTGTGCCCGGCAGCGCTTATGAATTTCGGGTGCGGGCGGTTGACCGCGCTGGCAATGCCCAATCTTGGCTCGATGGCTATTCGGTGCAAGCGCAAATTGACCCAAATACGGTGGTTTATCGGGTGATGTTACCGTTGATGGCGCAAGATTAGCGGGGTGGGCTATAGACCCGTCTCATTATGCGCCTAAACACAATTGCAACATTGCTTGACGAGTAGCTGGCAATGGCAAAGCAGTTGTTAGTTGCTGAATGGCGTTGCAATAGAGGCGATAGCCATTTTGCTGGGCCAAGGTATTCGCCCGTGTTGCTACCTCGGTGGCGGCAGCGCTTTGTCCTTGCCACAATAACACGACCAGTTGCAATAAATAATGATCGAGCAGCACCTCGGCCCCAAATTCGGGAGTGGGGGTGTTACTGGCGATGGCCTCGGTCTGTGCCATATCACCTGCCACAAATTGCGCCATGCCGAGGTAAGTGCACACACTGCTACGCAAACGCTGGTCGCGCTGTGCCCCCTCGGTTGCCAGTGCCTCATTCAATAGTGCAGTAGCGTGTGGCCCATCGCCTTGCATCGCCACAATCAGCCCCAGCATATTGAGATATTGCCCACGTAGCCACGCCTCGCCACTGTGCTCGGTGTCAGCCAAAATACGCTCAACTGTGCGTCGAGCCTCGTCAAAACGTTTGAGATGTAACAATATAAAAGCACGTTGATTTTCTGAGCTGGCAATGCCTTGTTTGTCGCGCATCTGTTTTTTTAGTACAATAGCGCGATCAGCAAAATTGAGGGCGGTGTTGGGGTCAGCTCGCATCAGGGTGATGGCCGCCAGTGTGTTCAAAATACGACCTTCGACAAACTGATCACCCGCCACCATTGCCGACACCAGCGCCCGTTGTTGATAATCGCTGGCTTGGTCGAGATCACCATTTTCAAATAGCAAATTACCAAGGTTAGCTAGGCTACGTGCCTCGATCTGGCGCAAGCCCGCAAAACGGGCATAGTCGGCGGACTCTTGAAAATGGTGATGGGCATCGCTGCTGCGGCGTTGGATGCGACACACCGTGCCCAAGGTTGAATGGGCGGTAGCGCGAATGCCATCAACCGCACGGGGGGCGATAAGGGCATATTGCTCAGCAGCGGCGAGTGATTGGGCGCAGGCTTGCTCGGCTTCGTCGTAGCGTGTCAGCATCATCAGGGCTTTGCCACGGGTGGCATCAAGCTGGGCGCTGGTGTAAGCGCGGGTGATCGCGTCGTCGGGCTGGGGTGAATGGGCGCTGCTGGTGGATAATTGAGCGCTGGCTTGTTCACATAAAGTGAGTGCTTCGGCTGGTTTGCTGCGTTGCAAAAGCGCCCCGGCTAATTTATCGGCAATGTGCGCCCGGATGGTGGGGTGAGTCGCCAAGGCCAGTGCATCGCGGTAATTGGTATTAGCCTCATCGACCCGCACCGTATTTAGCAAACAATCGGCCCTAAAAACCAACATTTGGCGCAAAATTTGTTTTAGCTCGGTGCTGGCCTTGGCATGATGACGCTGCATATGTAGTTGGCTTTGGGTGGCGTTCAAAATGTCATCGACTACAGCCAAAATATCTGTCACGGGTGTCACATTGACCGCCCCAACCTCAATATTCAAAATGGCATCACACGCCAACTGTAAATCGCCAGCGGCACAATGGTCTTGAGCTGCTAACACCCATTCGCCGCGCATTTCTAGCCATTGGGCGCTGCTGCGATAGGCTTGTTGGCTTAGGTCAGGGCGTAATGCAAGCCATTGATGCAGGCTATCGTGCACTTCGCGCTTAAGCTGGGCGCTGTTTAAATCGGTGAGCCAACCAAGTTGGGTCAGTTGGGTGATGGCTTGGCTGTGTTGATAGGCAGGCCATGCTGCGCTGATGGCGCGTATGAAGCGTGATTCGAGCAAATTTGCTGGCTGTTTTAGTGTTGTTAACACCGAAATGATGGCTTGGGCCGATGGGTTAAGTGAGTCACATTGGGTGAGCACGCTGGCTGCGTTGGTTGGTGAGGGCAGGGGGATGGGTGAAGCGGCTGGTGCAGGTGATGTGGTGGATGAAGCAACTGCTTCGGCAGGGTCTGGGACGTTGGCGCGGGCTTGTTTGCCAAGGGTAAATAAATGTGCCGAAAGCGTCGGGTCTTTTTCAATATAAAGCGCAGGAACAAACAAGGCCGCCAACGTGCTCAATTCGGGCAGGCGTTGTCCATTTTCTAACATGCAAATTTGCCCGGTGCTATAACCCACCGCAATGCCGAGGTCTTTTTGGGTGAGGCGGGCACGCCGCCGTAAAAAGCGTAAATATTCGCCAAATGTGCTGGGCAAGAGCGGGCTATTTTGCATGGATTAATGCTGAAAAGTGAGGGACAGAGGAGCAGGGTTGCAGGTAGCAGGGTTGCTACTTTGCAACTCTGCCCTTCTTTATGCAGATGCAATCGCACATTCTAAATGTTCGAGCCGCGCCACTGTGTTACGCGGGCCGAGTTCAATCACAATCACATCGATTTGGGCAGATATGTCTATTAGATCATTCTTCTCTAAATAGGCCTGTGATGTTGCAATGAGCTTGGCCTGTTTGCGTGCGCTTAGGGTTTCATCGGGCTTGCCAAATTGGTCGCTGCGCCGTAACCGCACCTCGACAAAATGAATACGTCCGTTCAACTCGGCCACAATATCCAACTCACCATGATCGTGCCGCCAATTGTGGTGTCGAATTGTATAGCCATGTTCGCTTAAATATTTTGTGGCGATGGCCTCGCCCCATTGACCTACTTCGTTACGTGTTGGCATAAATTTGGGTTAAATGTCTTCTTCTTCAGGGGGGTGAGCGGCCTCGCGGCCAGAGATGCGTGAGGCAAAAATAGAGATGCCACAACTGACCAGGCCAAAGATGATGACGAGGCCGCCGCGCACATCGGCCTTATACACCTGCGACAGAAAAAGCCCAAACAGCACCATGCCAATCAGCGCCCCAAGCCCGACCCAAAAACCTATCACAGTGCCAGCCACTAAGCCTTTGTTGGGCTCGATAAACCCAGTCGCCGCACGGCGACCCGCCGCAATTGCAACTGTGCCCGCCACCATGATATTCATAAAAAAACCGGCCACAAATGCCGCACCCGTAATCAACACCGGCGAGATGAGAATATTGAGCAACAGTACCGCAGTAATAATGCAGGTAAGTAAGGTGGCAAAAACAGTAATGAGCAGGTATCGAAAATGAAGAGAACCCATAGCAGTAGTTTAGTCTAAAAGTAGGGATGTTGTTCAAACCTGTAGTAAAACAGAGGGTATGAAAAAAAAAGAAGAACAACATCCCCCCGCAGTATACAAAACAGTCGAAGCAATCATAGCAACGCTAGCAA
>JAGWYZ010000053.1 GCA_018969115.1 Chloroflexota bacterium
CACAGGCTAATTTAATTTGTACGGGCGAGATTAAACGGTCAAATCCATCCTTGCGATAGTGATGAACAACCAGTGTGTGTGGATCAAACACAATGACATCTCGTACCCCGTGCATCAAATAAAAATTAGGGCCGATGTCAAGGTCTTTTGCTTCGTAACCTTTGCTTATAACTTCGATAACGGCTGCTGGAATTTGGGTTACGGCTTCGTCTAACTCTTCGGGTTCACGACAAAAAATAGAAACGTCTGGTCGTTTGAATGATCCATCTGGAAACTTAACATAAATATCGGCAATATCAATACACGAACATGGCGTGTCATCGGCTAATGGCGAAACTTTGGGTGCAACAAGTGAACGCCGAATACGATCGATTGATCTTTGATGACGTACGACCGGTTGTGCTTCCCACATTGGTACACCCCGCACAATTTCTAGCCTAATACCAGCCTCATTGGCCCGTTCGAGTAAATCTGTTGGCATAGTCATAGTACACCACTAAAGGTAACAGGAAAAGTAAGTAATAAGATGTTGTTTATCAAATTTGTTTTAAGTCAACTCATTTCAGCCCTCATGCGCATTTCATCTAAGACATCGCCAAAGGCTTGGGGTGGGGCAAAATTTAGCTTGCCTTTGCTGATTTTGGCGGGCAAACAAACAATCTCATCTTGATAAAACCAATATAAATTGGGGCTGATCGAGCCGGGACCATCGCGGTGCATATTGATGATGACTTGAATCATGGCGGGGATGGCATCGAATATACCGGCGTTGCGGATGTGATGCACCAACATCACATCACGTTTGGGGATGCCGACGAGTGTGCCGTGTGGCAAATCGCTGGGCAAATATTCATCTAAAATGAGGGCGTGACTTGCGCCATAAAACGCATCTCCCGAATATAAGGTGAGCGGCACACTGTGGTTAATGGCAATGGTGCGCTGGGCTAGCAAACCGGCGTTTTTTAGGTTTTGTCGCCCAATCTCAAATAGCTCGTCAAAATCAAAGCCCCATGACTCGGCCTCAGAGCGTGCTACGGTGCGCACGGTGGTTGGCAAATCGAGCGCCAAGACCTCGAGTGTGCCTTCTGGCCCGGCGCGGGTGACCAATTCGGCATAATGGGTGCGAATATTTTCGGGGTAAAGCCGTGCCCGCAGCAAATTGGCGACTTCAGCAAAGCGGCTCATGTCGATGGTCAGGGCGTTCACTTCGTCGCTGGCATTGAGGATGGAGTCAAAATGCGATTGCACCAGTCTTTTCCATTTGCGAGCGTCGGCCTGTAGGCATACTTGCATTAAATTTTGCAGGCCAAAGGTGCTGGCAAGGTGAATTACTTGTTCGGATGGGCGAATTAGGCCTTCTTCTTCATCAAAGATGATGGCAAGATTGCGATTGGCGAAGTAATCTTTGATCAGCCTAATAAATTTGCTATAACGAAGTTTGCCCAAGGGTTTGGCCCAAGGTGGCAGGTTGTTGTCGTTTGCGTTCACATCCATTTCAGTTTAGTTTACTCCCAACTTCAATTGTTGGCAAGTGCTTTTGCAACACCTTGGCGTGTGGGTTTGGGGTTGGTGCGTAAATCTTGGGCAATAGCGTTGATGGCGCGTTGTGTAACGGCTTCGATTGTGCCATTATCGGCAAAGGCCAGCGGGTGGCTAGCTGGCAATGTGTTTGGCGCAAGCCCCATTGCCAGCAGTGGCAAATTGGCCTCGGTGTAAATGGGTAGGGCGGCAAGGGTGCTATCGGCTCGCAAATGCCCAATTACCAACATCACTTGTGGGTCGATGACAACATTGTGGGCGATGCGCTCGGCATAAGCTGGGTCGCCACTGTCGTTATAGGCCACAAACTCAATTTGGTAATGCCCAACCCCACCGGCTTTTATTTGCTTTTGCAAGGTTTCACGAAAGCCCGGAAAAACCCCATACCCCAGATCGCGATACCGTCCCTCAAAAGGGGCCACCAGCGCAATTTTTACCGTTGGGCGTGGTACGGCGCAAGAAACAAGCAGACATGAGATAACAGCGAGTGCAAAGTGGTAGGTGGCAAGTGGCAAGTGGCAATTAGTAAGTAGTAAGTGAAAAGTCTTATTACGGGGGGTATTTCTTATCACTTGCCACTTGCCACTTGCCACTTTTATCTTCTCCTACTTTGGATTATGCCACCCATTCATTTCAGGCAGGCGGGTTCCGCTCAGGCTGGTTTCGCCGACGGTGGCTTGGTCGCTGACGCGATACCAGATCATTTGAATTTGATAGGCATCGCCGGCCTGTAAATGATTGCGAATGGGCACATGACAATAGCTGTCTTTGATAGGCACATTGGGTGGCCACGCCCAAGTGGGCGACAAACCCAAATGCGGTTGCCCGTCCACCGTTGCCACTTCGCCCCCATCGGCGTTGCGCAGGCGAATGGAGACCTGTAGCGCATCGGCGATCGGGCGATCACTTGACCATGTGGGGCGAATACAAACATGCTCGCCATCTTGTTGCTGCCAATCGAGATCGTGCAGTCGAATGCCGTTGGCAAACGCGCGCAGGGTGGGCGGCAGGGCGGTGGGTGTGCTTCGTTCGCTAATATTTAGCCCAAGCAACCAAAATGCGTTGAGTGTTTCGCCAGTGGCGAGGGTGGCTGACATCGGGCGGGCGTTGGCATCGCTCACGGCTAATTTGAGCAATAGCGGCCCCAGCGGGGCTTCGGGCAGGGCGGCGTGTTGGGTCGATGGCGCATTGGCTGGCGTGACTGAACGGGCATAACGGAAAATGCGGCTGGCGAGGTCTTCATTCGCAATGCCAGAGGGTAACTCTTGGATGACTTGCACCTGCGCCGGTGCACGGTCATCTTGCCACCTGAGGGTCAGGGTGAATGGCTCGCCTGCCCGCACTTGGCTTGGGCTGATGGTGGCCGCCAGCAGGGTATAGGGCGGGTCGTTTGAGGGTTGCGGGGCGTGCCAAACGATGGGGGCGCGGTGCGGGTAAGGCCGTCCGTCAAAATCGAGCGTTTGCAAATCGGCAAAGGCTGAGGGCGTTGGGTGCAGGGTTGATACGCTGACGCTTTGCATGAGGGTGAGCAGCGTGGCAGCGCCAAGCCCCATTAACCCAAGCGTGCGCAGATGTTGGCGTTTGTAGCGCCAGCATTGCCACAGCCCCACACCCCCCAGCGCCACAACTGCGAGCAATGATAGCCATTCACCCCAGCGTTGGTCGGGCGTTTTGTCGAGCCACAGGTTGATGTGGTGCTGCCCGTGCGGCAAACTGATCTTGACCCAGCCCGACCCCGGGTTGGCTGATAGCGCCAAATCTTGGCTGATTTGATCTGCCGTAACCACATTAGCACGCCATGCCTGCCAATAAAGCAAGGGTAAAACGAGATCGGCTTGGGGGCTGGCGACGGTTATTTGCCATTGTTGGGCGTTTGCTTGGGCGCTTGTTTGTTGTGCTTGGCTTATTTCGCCGCTGAGGGCGATGGCTTGTGGCGCTTGGCCGAGCATGGCTGGCCCTGTCACAGTTTTGGGTAAGGCGGTTTTAGGCAAATATTCGGCGCGAATGGTGCTGCCGATGTTGCCACTAAACCACTCAAACATGCGCAAGTTTTCAGGGGTGACGCTGGCGGCATTGACCCACAGCCGTTGGTTGGGCAGGCGGGCTAGCATGGTGGTGCTGAGCAGAATGGCGATGATATAAAGACGGGGTGACCCGCCATCGGCCAATTTGCCGATGAGTAAAGCCGCAAATAGCGATTGCAATGACAAAACCCGCCATGGAAATTGCGCCAATTGCAGTGGTTTGAGCCATTGCCAAATGGGGGTCGAGAGCGGTGTGATGAGAATTGTGGTGAACAAAAATAAAGCTGGCACTAACCATCGCGCGGTTTTCATTTGCCAAAGCCATGCCAATAAGCCCAAAATGCTGAAAATGGCTTGTAGCAAACCCATGCCAAACACACCCAGTTGCGCATCGACGGTGTAATCGAACAATAGGCTCGATTGCACCAAATTTAGACCACGAAAATGATTGGCATAGTTTAAATAGCCGGTGGTTTGTTCATCGAGTTGCACGCTGTTGGTGCCAACCAAGGCCGGTAGCCAAAACCACATACTCAGCAACATCGCCCCTGCGCCAGCGGTTAATAACCAAGAGCCAAGAGGGAAGAACCAAGACTTAAGAACCAAGAACCAAGATTTAAAATCTTGACCTTTAGCGCTTGGTTCTTGGTTCCTGGTTCTCAATAGTTGCCATAAACAAAATAACCCCAATACCGGAATAAAGAGCAAGGTTGAGACGTTGTGGGTGCAGGCCAAGGCGGCTAGGCCGAGTGTGACGGCCCACCAGCCGCGTTTGCCGCCATGTAAAACGCCCCATAACACCAAGGGAAAACAGGCAAAGGCCCAAAATTCTGAGAGCGAATCGCCCCGCACATATAGATTTGCCAAATGAAAGGGCGCGAGGGTATAGGCGATGGCGGCTAGAGTCGCCCCTTGTTGTGATAAGCAACGCCGCGCCAAAAGCCACATGCTGGCTGCCGCCGCAAACATGCCCCAAGTTTGGGTCAATTGGATGCTGAAAATTAAATCTAACCCCAGCACATTTAAACCCGCCGTAACATAATAGGGCAGGGCGGCATAAAAATTGAAGAATGGATAGCCGAGGCCAAAATTTGCATTTGGCATCCATCGTGCTGGTATCACGCCAGCTCGTAAATTTTCAGCCAATTCGAAGGTGCGTTGCAGCAAAAATGGGCTATCGCCCCCAGCACGGGTTTGAATGATGCCCGGCCCCAGCCATAGGGGGATGGCTGCAATGACACATACGATAAGCCATAGGCTATGTGTGCTAAGCCGACGGGCAAGTTGATGAAATGACATCTGGGAAATTTAAAATTTATCAGGTGCAAATGGGCGTGATTTGCCGCCCAGCTGGGCTGGTGACGACCTCGGTGTTGGTGTGGTCTTCTTTACACAACTTCTTAAAGCTGTCTGCGACGCAAAAATAGTGTCGCGATGATGATGACGATGATAAACAACAACAGCGCCCCAATAGCGGTGGTGAGAATGCTGGCGAGGTTGGGGGCGAGGTTGGTGGCGTTTGTGCTTGGGGCAGCCGGTTTGCTTTTGTCGGCGTTGCCGTCACTTACTTTGCGTAGGCCCACATAAAAATCGACTTGCCCGTTGGATGGCACATTCACCTGTGCGTTGAGCACTGTGGTGGCGTTGTAGTTGGGGGTGATGGAGGCTGCTGTGATATAGGGGATGCCCGACTGCACATTTAAAAAGCATTTTGGCTCATTAACCCCATCGGTTACGTGCGAGAAGATGATCTGATTGGTGCCTGGCAAGCTTACATTAAATGGCACTAATGGCACTAAATCTTCGGTGCGATCACGCTTGCCATTGCCGTTGTTGTCGTAATAAGCCAACACACAAATAATGCCGTAGGTCGGGGCTGATACAGTGCCCGATGTCGTAGTAGTGGTGGTAATCGGTTGGCTGGGTAATGCCCCAGACGGCAATTCAATCGTAAGTTCTTGCCCTAACGCCAAGCGGTCGTTGCTCAGGCGGTTGAGTTGGCGAATTTCTTCAGTAGTTTTGTTATAGCGCTGGGCAATGGATGTGAGCGAATCCCCTTCTTTGACCACGTGTTTGATGCCAGTGACTGAACGTGTGATATTGGCTTGGGCTGGTGTGGTGGGCTGCACTGTGGCTGTCGAGGCATTTAAGATCTCAATTAGCATATCATCCCAGTACACTTCGTTGTGCCGCACCGCATCGCGCATGGTGGCTGAGGTATAGACTAAGATGGTGCTGGCTTTGGCTTCAATTTCAACGCTAAATGGCTTAAATTCGTCTCTGGCATCTTGTTCGGCAGACCATAACACCTGCCCGTTTAGCGGGTTGGCGCGTCCGGCATCACCGCCGGTTGGGTCGATGCCGATCTTGAGTTTGATATCACGCGAGGGCCGTGCCGATAAAATGCTGTCGTCGTTGGTTGACCACACTTGACCATAAGCCGTAAACCGAATTTTTGCGCCTGGCATAAGGCCGGTGATGGCGCGGTAAATACCGCCTGTAAAGGTTTTATTTTCGACAAAAACCCGTTGTGCACCTAGCCCACTTTTTACCCGTTTGGGGCTGCGGGTTTGGTCATATTGCGGCTGAAAATTGATGCCTTCGGCATCAGTGTCTTTGCGCGACAAAAACCATACCCCCCAGTTTTGGGGCACTTTGCACAATTCTGAACCGCACGAGGCCAGCGGGTCATTGACAAATTCACTCTCAAAATTTTCTTTTAGGATAGGGGTGCTGGGCACAGGCGAAGGCGTGGGCGCTGGTGTTTGTGCCGATGTAGGCATAGGGTGATTGAAGCCTATCAACATGAAGATGAGCGCGAGATGCATTAGGTGAAAAATCGACCGTGCGAAATTGGGTGTGCCGGGGCAATGCCGACATTTTTGGTGCTGCCGACCTTGAGTTGCTATTTTCATTTTGTGGGGAAAATCATAACTGAATCTCTAAGCATCTTGTTATTTTCGCTGATGACCTTGAGCCGTTGTCCATCGCTACGACGATAAATGCCGACTAAAATTTGATCGGTGCTGGGGTTGATGTCTAACGCTGTGGTGTGTGTGTTGGTGCTAGATTGTGTTATGAGTGGATGGAGATCGACAATTTGATCACCTACCTGCCAAGTGGGCATGGGGAATAGGCCATATGCTGGGCTGCCATCATGCTGGGTGATGAGTGTGCCGCCCCGCGATACATGCACAAACACCGCATAATCTTCGTGGATGGGTTGCTGGGTGCGCCAGACGAGCATGACAGTGGCTGGGTTTTGGGTGAGTGTGTTTGCCGCCATTAGTTCGATGCCGCCTTCAAATTGGGCAAAGTTGGTGCTCACGAGTGTTGTTGTGATTGGCGCAACTGTGATGCCAACAAAAGCGCGGCGCGGCTGTGGGTCTTTATCACCTTGCGCCTGTGCCCCCAATATGGTATTAAATTGGGCTGGGTGGGGCAAGGTGTTGCGCAGGTTGACCCAGTCATGATTGGGGTCAAAAATAATGAGCGCGGGTTGGGTCGGAGTGATGACGATTGCTTTGCCCTCGGCAATGACTTGGGTGCTGGGTGCATAGGCTTGCGGGGCAAGAAATTGTAGCGCTGGGTTGTCGTTGGCTAAACGTTGATCGAGGTATAACTGAGTGGTTGGGGGTGTTTGCTGAATGAATTGTGCCAAGGACACATTGTGCGACTCTAGCCAATAGCCGGTGAGCGGGTTCTTAACATAATTGTCAAAATAATCGACGCGGGTTCCAATCAGGCTGATGCTGAGCACAAATGTGGCGGCCAAGGCCGGTGGCGTTATCCCGCCGCGAAATGGGCGGGTGAAGAAATATAGCCCCATGAGATAGCCTTGTTTAGATAACCAAGCCAAACTTGTCTCAAGCCCAATCGCCAACACCATGCACGCCGCGGGCAGCGTCCCAATTGCTCGTAGGTAATGGGGCGTGTCTTCGGCCAAAATGGTGGGGACGAGAAATATGCTTAGCCAAAGTAAGAGCACAAGTGCGGCTTTGCCATGTTGTGGGTTGGGGCCTGTGCGCAGCCATTGCCACACCTGCCATAAAATAACCATCATCCCGATGAGAAAAAAGGGCGCGACTAAACCATCAAACACCGGGCGTAACGACAAATTATGCCGCCAAATGCGGTCGCCTTGTGCGGCAAACATGCCAATGGCTTTGCCAATATTGTCTAGCAGTGTGCCCCAAAAATCACCATGATTGATGACGGGGTTAAGAATAGAGACTTGCCCAGCACGATTGAAAAACAAATCGGGGTGACGGATGAGCCACACACCCAAGGGCGCTAAGGCCGCGATGAGGCCAACACACAACGGCAAAATAGCGTTTTGCATGGTAGAGGCAGGTCTTAGGTTTGCCCTTATCCGATTTGTTGCCATTACGATGACACAAAAAACAACCCCAAACGGCAATAACATCTGTGCTGAGGTATAGGTGTAAAACGTAAGGCCAAACAATACACCAGCAGCGATCATGCGTCTACGACGCATTGGCCCGTTTGATTGCGCCGCCCATGCCGCACAACCCATTGCCAAACACAACAATAGCGGCAGGGTAATGGCGCGATAGGCCACGCGGCTAATGGCGAGATGCCAAAAATTGACCGCCAAGGCCGCCGCACTGAGCATGCCAACCCGTGCCGAAAAGAGCCAACGCCCCGCAAAATAAATGGCGGGAATGGTGAGAATGCCGATCACGGCAGAGGCGCTGCGCACAGCTTCGACCGTGCGCCCAAACCCAGCGATAAACATAGCCAGCCAATACATAAACAATGGCTCGCGCCCATTGTTGGCGGCAAAATAAAGTGCCCAGCGGCCTTGCAATATGGCGGCGGCATCTAGCCCATAAAAGGCCTCATCTCGATACAGGCCGGGCGGCAAACTGCCAATGTGATCGAGCCTCAGCCATGCGCCGATGCTGATAATGATGAGAAGCGGCCATAGGGTGCGCCAGTTGATGCTCATATCGGTAAATTTAACATCAGTACGTCGAGTGCCAGCCGCGTATTGACATTTTGCGCCAATTGTTTGCGGGTGGTGGCGATGGCCCGCATGGTGCGGGTGGCGATGCGGGCTTGTTCGCTGTGCTTGGCGAGATCGCGCCAATATAAAGCCCAATCTTCGAGCAACACTTCTATGTCGGCATCATCGACACGCGCCAGCTTTTCGGCATAGGCAAGGCGCTCGGCGCGGCTGCTATTTAATAGGCGTTTTAAGTCGCTCAGGCGTTGTTCGTGTGCGGCATACAGGCTGTCATCGCTTAATAAAGCCAGGGCTTTACCAACCTGCCCGCGTGCGGCCCATGCTGCGGCTTTGGCTCTGCTGGCATCGTGCCCGTGCTGAATGAATGCAGCTTCGATCACCCCGGCCCCCACTGGGCGCAAATTGAGCACTTGGCAACGTGAGGCGATGGTCGGCAACACATTTTCAATGCTGGGTGCGATCAGCACCAACACCACTTTGGGGTTGGGTTCTTCGAGTGTTTTGAGAATGGCATTTTTGCCGCCATCGCTCATGAGATGGGCATTATTAATGACAGCGATACGGTGGCTGCTCTCGACCGGTGATAACGAGAGTGTGCGTATTAAATCGCGCAGCACCTCAACCTTAATCGAGCCATCGATGGCATCGATCCAACTTAAATCGGGGTGTTTGTTTTGCGCAATCAGGTGATGGGTGCGTTGTGGGTTGCTCGATTCACGCGCCAGCACCGCCTTGGCCATTTCACGCGCCAAAGTGGCTTTGCCAATGGCACTTGGCCCGACAAATAAATGTGATTGCGCCAATTGCTCACGTGCAATGGCGCGTTCAAGCCGTTTTACAGCCCATTCATGGCCGATGATGTCCCAAGTCATTTTAGTTGCGAGTTGCGGGTTGCAGGTTAAGAGATGAGAGTTGAAGCTGTTAACTCTCATCTCTCAACCCGCAACCCACAACTCATTGACGCTAGTGTACACCTGAACGGTTTGCTTGGCAATGCTGTGCATGGTGAAGTGATTGAGTACTCGTCGTCGTCCCTGAGATGCAAATATTTCGCATAGGTTGGGATTGCTGGATAACTGTTGCAGCGCTTGTACGAGGGCTTGCACATCGTTTTCAGCGAAGGTCAACCCGCCATCGCCTATCACTTGCGATATTTCGCCACAGGTTGAACCGACGACGGGTACGCCACAGGCCATCGCTTCGATTAACACCCGCCCAAATTGTTCTTTCCAATTGGGCAGGGTGCGCGAGGGTAAGACCAAGGTATCGATCTCGTGGTAAAACTCGCGGATGCGAGTGGAGGGCAGCGGTGGGCGAAATTCGACCCGCTCGGCAATGTTGAGCGTATGGGAAAGGCTTTGCAACATGGCTTGTTGTTCGCCATTGCCGATGATGAGGGCGCGTGTATTGGGCAGGCTAGCCAACGCTTGCAATAGCAAATCAAGGCCTTTTTCAGGTACTAATCGCCCAGCAAAGCCGATGGTAAAAGGTTTTTGCTGGTTCGGGGGGCGTTTTATGGGCGCAAAGTGTTTTTCATCGACCCCAAATTGCGGGATGATGACGGTATTGAGCGGGGGGTATTTGCGTTTCCACACCTGTTGCGCCTCATGGCTGCCCATTATGGCGGCATCGACATGGCGCAGCACCCATTGCTCCATCCATTTAAAGGGCGGTGGGTATTGGCGATGGATGTTTTGCCAGCTAAATAACACCGTGCGTGCGCCGATGCGCCGCGCCGCCCGCACCGCTAAAAATGTCGCTAAGTTATACGGTTCTTCGTCAATATGCACCACGTCGGGTTTTAGCGCGGCCAATTCGGCAGCGAGGGTGGGGTAATGGTGCAAGTGGTAATTGCCGCTCAAGCGAATGGGGATGACGCGCAAATCATGTTTCTTCGCATAGGCAGACTCGAGCTTTTGCGCCCCCCAATGGGGCGGCACAAAGGTCACCAATTGTGAGCCATCATCACATTCAGATAATACTTTATCAATCAACTCACATTTATGTTGATACGCTGCCACGACCAGCGCTTTTGAAATCATTGCTACACGCACGGGGGCGAATGATAGTTGATTGTGATTTGGGCTGGTTATTTATCAACCCGTTAGCCTACTAATTTATAGCTAGCCAGTTGGCGATTGTGAAAAAATTCATAATTTGTAAAATTCTAACTGTGTGAATACTTAATGCATTGGCTTAGGTGAATGCGCACCTTGGCGATGCAACAAGGTGCTTATGATGAATATAAAACAAATATAAAACAAATGAAGGCAATTTTGCCGATGATTGTAAAGATTTTAAAATAGACGCGGCTTTGGAGGCTAAAATGATTCAAGTGTTTGTTAACCTCATTTCGGGTTTGTTGCTCGCCGCCCTTGCATGGCGCAAGGGGCGCGTTCGGCTGCCGTGTAATTCTAAAGCTGTGCGTTATTTCAAAATTGCTGGGGCATTGCTGTTGGGGGCACAAGTGGCAGTTTATGCTCTGTTTGGCTTTGGCGAAATCGTTGGCGGTGATTGGAGTGGGGCTGGGCATTTGCTGCAAGCCCTGATTGTGACGGCGTTGGCGGTGTTGGCATGGCTGCGCCCGCGTGAGGGCGGGTTGGCGCTATTGATTGGGGCGGCAGCCTTTGTGTTTAGCTTTGCCATAGCCGCCGGTAGTTTGCCCACGATGTCGGTTTTGTCGGCCTCCATCGTCATTATCGCCGCGCCACAGGCGTTGGCGGGGTTGTGTTTTTGGCAAGCCAGTCGCTCACGGTGATTCTTGTGGGCTTGGCAGTGTAGAATATATTAAACGATAAGTGCTATGACCCAAAATCAGACATCCTCGCGCATCCCTAAATCTCTCTCCCTCTCGGCTGATGCTTGGCGCAGCCTTGGTTGTGCTGTTCTTCGTCCTTGAATGGGTGAATCGTAGGGCACTTAACGAAGAATTTCCACTGATGCTGTTCACTTTTATGTCGATTCATGCGCTGTTGATTGGATTGTTGCTCGCGCCGGTTTTGCAATGTTTGCAAGCCCAAAGAAATATGCGCACTTTGAAATTTGGCCATTGGGTTGGGCTTTTATTTGCTATTGTTCTTATTTATGGGTATGTCGGTGTGCTGATTGACCAATTTCCTTACACAGAAATGTCGGTGGATTGTTAAGTATTTTGAGTGCAGAGATAGATTACAAATATGTATTGATAAGTTACTGGAAATACGTCAAGATCTAGCAAATTATCTTGGTTAATGAAACACTAGCCTTGCTAATTTCAATCATATTTTATTTGTCTTGCAGACCGATTAGCTTAGTGTTGCACACTTTTCAAAACATTAGTTAGTGATATAAATCACGAAGTTTGTCTCAATCTGCATTTGTGGTGTTTGGTTGAGGTGTCACTAACGAAACTATAAGGATATTCAGGAAAGATAATTCATTAAAATATTAAAGTCCACTGCTAACTTTTCTTTAGGTAGGGGGTAGTGGTGAGTTAATAGACAAATTCTGTGGGTTTGGCGAAATGCAATTATGCCGCCTTGCGCATGGCCGCAATCGTGCCTTGGACGACGGCGCACAGCGTTTCGTTGCCGTCGGCGATGGCAAACACATCGCTTGGCTTTGGCCGGCATATACCATATGGGTGCGGGTGATCAGCGTTTTGC
The DNA here is from genome assembly GCA_018969115.1 of Chloroflexota bacterium. GTDB lineage: Bacteria > Chloroflexota > Anaerolineae > J036 > Brachytrichaceae > AQU-03. The sequence continues at coordinate 12,198 of JAGWYZ010000053.1, forward strand.
CTTTGGCCAAGCACACATAGTTGACCTTGAAATCGGAGGTGACGATGCTGGGGCCAAGCGCATACTTACCGGCGAAGGTTAGCGCGTTATCAGCGGCATATGAGATCACCCCGCCATGCACAAAGCCGAATTGCTGCTTGACTTGTGCGGTGATAGGTACGCAAACTTCAACGTAATCGGCGCTGAAGGCGGTGAGTTGGGCGGCTAACAAAATGCTAAAAGGTTGCGTTTGTAGCACGTGTTGGGCAGATTCGAGGGCGGGGGGCATGTTTAAGCTTAGCGATTCGGCCCGATTTCACCCAGATGGGTGTATTTGAAGCCTTTGACATATTTTAGCCCATAGCCAAAAACACGGTCAAGGCTGGCATGGGCAAACAAAATTGCGCCTGCCGCTTGCAGCCACCACACCCCGCCCAACATGCCCAGCGCTGTGATGGCAATCGCTACGGCTTTGTGATGCGCCAAGTTGTAGGCCCATGCGCCAACCTTGGGGCCAAGCGCATAGCCGATCATCGCAAGGTCGGGTGCAAGCAGGAACACGGCAAACTACCACCAAGCCACACCGGTTTGTTGAAACAGCCAAAAGCCCGCGAGATACATTGCGGCTTCTTCTAATTTGAGTAAGTTTTGCCTAAAAGGACTGTATCTTTTCAATACTTGGGGCAACCCACAAGGTAGGGGCACTACATGCCGTGCATCTACCCACTACTGGGCCGCCCAACTAACCCCAACACCAAGGCACACCCCGCGATGATGGACAATGTGCCGAGTGTTTGCGCCAGCGAGAGCCGCTCGCCGAGCAAGAGCGTGCCGACCAGCACCGCCACTACCGTCACCACAAACTCGACACTGATGGTCTTGGTAGCGCCGATGGTGCTGACCAAGCGGAAATAGATGACATAGGCGAGGGCGCTCATGGTGCTGCCCAGCAGCAGCAAATAGCCAAAGTCGATCAAACGCGGTGTGGTGGGCACGGGTACGAGCCACAACAACGGCAGCGTCATCAACCCGCCCCACAAAAACGAGCCAATCGTGACCTCATGTGAGCCGACCTGCCGCAAATAGCGGCTGGCGTAATTGCTGCCAAAGGCCGCGCAAATGGCGCCAAAGACCGAGACGACGCAGCCCACGATGAAATCGTTGTTGATGGCGATGGTGGGGAAGCCAACCAACAGCACAATGCCAATCAACCCAAGCAACAAACCTGCCACCCCAGAGCGGCTGATCTTTTCGATGCCCCACATTTGCCCAATGAGCATGGAGAACAGTGGGATGGCGGCGACAAAGACGGCGGTCATGGTGGTGCCAATGCGTGGGGCGGCGACCGACAGCCCTACCAATTGCCCCGCCACCGTCGTGGCCCCAACAAGGGCGAAGGGCTGCCAACCGCCGCTAAAGTTGAGTTTGCGCCCAGATGCAAGGCTGATGGCGAATAAGACACCCCCTGCGACCAATGCGCGAAATGTGACCGCGCCCACCCAGCCAAACGCTTGCACGACATTGACCACCACCAAAAACGATAGCCCCCAAATGAGCGACAAGGCCAAATAGGCCAGCAAATGTTGAATTTTCATCGGCGCAAAATCATGCAAGTGGCGGTGGCGTGGGCGTAAAAATTGCCATCGCTGTCTTTGAGCGTGCCTTTGGCGATGAGCGGCACCTGTTGTGGCACTGCCTTGAGCATTTTGACATTTAGCTCAATCGTGCCACAGCCTACGCCCGGGCCGAGGGTAGTCTGGACTGTGCAGCCCGTCACTGCGTCTAAGACAGTGGCAATAAAGCCGCCATTCACGCCACCCACTGGGTTGTGGTGACGATGATCGGCCATCGCCTCGAACATAATTCGGCTCTGTTCAACGGCCACGCCTTTCGTTGGTATGGTGACGGCGATGGAAGGCATGGGGAGTTTGCCCTCGCCCATCGCTTGCATAATTTCAAGCCCCGACATTTTTTCGATTGACATGGGCGTTATTATGTCATGGGCGCAATAGATCCATTTTCACCTGCCAATGATATCGTTGGCTGTCACTTCGATGGTCGCTACTGTCCATTGGTCGCCTGTTTTGGCTAAGGTGCGCGGCCTAAAATCACGCCCAGTTTGCCCCTATGTCAGTTGCAAATGCAAATCGGTGGCGTGATCACATGATAGCACGAGCAATTCTTGATCTGAGCCGCCGTTGGCATTGGTGGTGTTAATCAGCATGGTGTTTTTGCCTTTAAACAAGGGCAGTTTTTGCTTGAACGTGTAAAGATCTGACGATTTTATAAAAGAAAGTTGCATGTGTGATTGTTGTTTTGCGGTGATGATTTCGGCGGTGAGAATTTTCATATCGGGCACGCTGACGATTTCGCCTTGTAAATCGGCCAAACAAGCATCGATCTTGGACCCAGTGGCGGGGCTAGTGATGGTAGTTCGGGGTTTTTGCAGTTTTTCCCTTTGTTCCAAGCCAAGATACGACGGGTTAGATTGATCGGACACAGATCTAATTCACGTTTGCCATAATTTTTACAAAATTCATAGGCAATACGATCTTGGCTGAGGTTGCCGCCATAACATCTTGCCATGGCTTGGATGGTGCTGAAATTATTGTAAAGTAGCAAGTCTTTGGCGTTTTCTAGTTTGGCATGGGCGGCATCCCATGCGCCTTGGTTGGTCTATAAATTATGTAAATCGAGTGATTTGGTGTCTTTGACGGGTGTATCAATACTTACCAGTAAGTCTGCCGTTGGGCTAGCGCTCAAATTGGACAAGGTGTCGGCGGTCGATTTGCTGGCAAGCGTGATTGTTTTGGCCAAGGTGAACACCACTGATGGCGAGAAGGCTGACTGGGTTTTATTGTTAAAGAAGGCTTTGACCCGCGCATAATAACGCCCATAATTTAAATTGTTGGTGGGCAAGGCTGAGTAAAACGTGCCTGCGACTGTGCCTGAAATGATTGGCGTGGCAAAGGTGGCTTCGTCGTCAATCTGCACTTCATAGCTTTCAACCAAGTCGAGCGGTGACCAAATAATCTCTGGGCGTTGAATATTGATTATGATGGTATTGGCGACGGGCGATAAGATATCGGGTGAGAGGTTTTTATTGTCGCTGCCTTGGGTCACATCGCCCGATGAATAAATGAGCCAATCTGTTTCGACGAAGTTATAAAGACACCTGCTGGGGTAACGACCGATGGTCTTGCCTTGTATGGCAACGGTTGTGCCCTCAAAGTCAAGTGGCACAAACTTATCTTTTTGCCACAAGCCTGCCGCAATTACGGCCTTGGCTTTGGGGCGGGGGTATCGGTGGGTGCAGTTCCCCATGCTACAAAATCGTGTATGGCAATGGGTGGCACGCCGGCATCACGCCAAGGCAATGAGGGTTTGTCAGCCGTGTTTTCGCTCAGGTTGTTGGCAATCAGCGGCAAAAAAGCGCGTGTGCCGCGCCCATGTAGGCTGAGTTGCCCTGCACGATCATTTAGCACATTCACCATATCCGGCGGGCTGTGCAAGGTAATGCGTTTATCGCTGGGGTCGGTGTCGTTGGTGGCGCTGCCCATGCCATCGAAGATGACCAGCACGAAGGTTTCGGGCAGCACGGGCAGCAGGGTTGGGAAGACAAACCATATGCCTTCTTCGTTGCTCAGTTTATAGCCGCTGATGTCTACCTCTAGCCAATAATTATTTTTCAGTTCCACCCATTCAAAGCCGTTTGAGGCAGGTTGAATGCTAATTTCGTTTAAATCTAGGCCAATGAGCCGGTCGTTGGGGGCGGCTGGGGCGCTGGGTGTGTTGCTGGAACGAGTGGCTAATTGGGGTGCAATCGCTTGCGATGTTGTTAAATTTGGCGATGGTGGTGAGGACTGCACGGGCTGTAAATTTAAGTCATGAGCCAACCCTCAAGCAAACATTATATATTTACGGTTTTGTGGCAACATTATATTGTATTTCTGAATCCTTTCAATAAACATGTGAAATCAAAATCTATTTTCGCCGAACGCACTGTCCCTTTGTGTTTGAGGAAGGCTTTGCCTTCCTCAAACACAAAGGGACAGTGCGTTCGGTGTTACGTCTTTCGGGGATGCCACCAATTATTGAGAAAATACGGTGAATTTACAAATCTCTTTGCGAGAAGTGGCGGATGGCGAGCAGTAACGTTATGAGGGTGTAGCCAATGGCCCACAATAACATATTGGGGCTGGGTACAATGGTGCTTGAAAATGGGGTGATGTTGAGTGAGCCTATGCCATTGGGTTGCATATAATGCGCGGCTAGCCGCCATAGCGCTTCGCTAGGCATGATGAGGCTGGTGATCACTCCGATATTTTGTGCAGCCTGATTGCCAAGCAAACCGCCGACTTGCTCGACCCAGCCGCCGATAAAGGCCAAGCCAAACATACCAAACACAAAAACGCCATTGGTTAAGGTGGTAAATCGCGTGCCGCCTGCAATCGACAAGGTGAGCAATAGCAAGGTTTCGAGCAACATAATTGGCAGGGCGATGTGAATATTGGGCAAGTCGTAGCTGGTCATAATTGCCACCAAGCCAACGATGCCACCAATCATGCAAGTGGCATAAATCAGCATAATAAATGCAAAGCCGAGCCATTTTCCCAGCACAATTTGTGAGCGCCGCACCGGTTTAACCACCAATGATTGAATTGAGCCAGAGCTTATTTCGCCCGAAAGTGTGTCAACGGGTAATAGGGTTGCCATCATGACCAGCAAAAAATTAACTGTGTATAGCCCCGCCATCGCCAAAAAATTATAGGCGAGGCGGTTGCTTTGGGTGCGGATGGCGGAGGGGGACAAGCGTAGCTCTTGTTTGATGATCGCATCGTTAATAAAATAGATGCCAACCCCAAAAATGATGATAAAAAGTGCCCCCAACACAATTGCCGCCAGCAATACACGCTTGCGCAGGGCTTCATGAAAGGTGAGATGGGCGATCGTAAACATCATTTTTAACGTGGCAAAACTACCATTAACCATTAACCATTAATCATTAATCATTAATCATTAACCATCAACCATCAATGGTTAACTGATTTTCTTCGGTCATGGTTTCAACAAACAGTTGTTCGAGCGATGGGTGATGGGCTGCGAGGCGATAAATTTCACAGCCTTGGCCGATTAGCCAACGGGCTAGTTGTGGCAGGCAGGCTTCGTTCTGAATATTCATGCGAATGAGATCGCCATCTCGATGGGCATTGCTGCCGAATTGGGCTAACCCTTGCAAAATGCTGTTATCGACTTGCCCCAATTTTAGTTCAAGTTCGTCGATATGAATTTCATTGTCTTTTAAGTTGACTTCGCGCACCACGTTGCCGCGCTTGAGAAAAACCACGCGGTTACATGTCACTTCGATTTCGCTGAGCAAATGCGAATTTAGAAAGACAGTAGTGCCTTCGCTGCGTATGTCGGTGATGATATCGCGCACCAGCAGGCGGCCCAATGGGTCAAGCCCTGAGGTTGGCTCGTCTAAAAAGACAATATGGGGGTGATTGAGCAAGGCCATTGCCAATCCGATACGTTGCAGCATGCCTTTGCTATATTGTTGCAATTTACGGTTGCCTGCTTCTAATAAGGCTACCCGCGCCAGCAATGTCTCGATCCGTTGTTTGAGTGCTTGGCCCGACATGCCATATAAACGTCCGTGAAAATGCAGAAATTCACGCCCGGTCAGCCAATCGTGAAAACGAAAGTGCTCGGGCAAAAAGCCAATTTTGCAGCGAGCTTGCACATTGCCGGGCGGCCACCCCAATACCCAACAATTGCCCGTACTGGGTTTGACCAACCCCAATAACATCTTAATTGAGGTGCTTTTACCCGCTCCATTTGGCCCCAGAAACCCAAAGACCTCGCCTTCTTTGACCGTGAGTGTAAGATCGGCAACGGCTAGCTTATTGCCAAATTGTTTTTGCAGGTGTTGGGTTTCGATAACGAACATAAAAAAAGAGGCAGGTGGCAGGTAGCAAGTGGCAAGTGGCAAGTGGCAAGTAGTTTAATACTTTTTACTTGCCACTTGCTACCTGCCACTTGCCACTCTTTATTGTAGTGTTGCTGCGATAGCGTTGAGGTCGTCGGGTGAAAGGGTGCTGGCGGCGGCGTAGACGATGTCATTTTCTGACCAAATGAGGGTAGCCGAGGCGCGTGGGCTGTTGTTGGGACGGGTGGCGGTTGCACCGCTGCCGACTTGGGTGATCAATACGCCTTTGTTGCCATGCACCATGACATCACGGAACGAAGCGACATTGGTGGGGATGGGCATGACCAAGGTGCTGTTCCAATCGATGGTGGCAGCCAATCGTTTGGCATCGTTGGCTGGCATGCCGGTCAGCTGTAACCCGATCTCGCCCAATTCAGCCATTGTCACGCCATCGGGTAAAGTAACTTCGGGGCTTTTGGCTTGGGTGATGATTACCTCGCCACGTGCGCCTGAATAATGCGTGGTGACGACATTGGGCATGGTGACGGTAAGGGTTGCACCGTCAAGCTTGGCCGGAGCTTTGATATCGGTAATGCCCATGGTGGTGAGCAAGGCATTTAGTTTAGTGCTGCTTGCTTTAATTTGTGAAGCGCCTTCATTTTGCACATTCATGTTGTCCATCGTCATGCCCGAAGTTGGGCCAAGCATCTTTACCGTAAAGCCAGCTAATTTGCTGGCTTGTTCGGCGTTGGCAACTGGCGAGGGCTTGCCTGGCTCTTTGGTAATTTTGATGTCATCGCCGATGAGTGCTTTGATGTCAATTTTGTTGTCTTTGGCAATTTTGCTCAGCGCCTCTAGCCGCGCTGGGTCAATGGCGATGGCAGTGACTTGTTTGATACGGAATAAATTGAGGAAGTTTTGTGCAGCTTCGCTGACATTCGGCACGCTAAATAGTATCATGCCGACAGCGGTGGCTCCCACAATGGTGAGGGTGGCCGAACGGGGTGGTGCAATTTTGCGGGTGGCTGCGGGCTGATCGATTTGCCGATACAATTTCTTGGCAAAGTCAGCATCGGGTTTTTGCTGATATTGGGTGAGCATTTCTTCAGTATTCATTGGGAATCTCCTTTTTTAGTTGGGATAAGTTGGGGGAGTGGGTTGGTCCCATGCCGTTCTTAATCGCTGCATTAGGCGATTGTTAATGGTTCCGACATTTGACTCGCTGAGTGACATAAGGCCAGCAATGGCGCGATTGGTCAGCCCAGCACCAAATTTCAGCGCCAATAGTTCGCGTTCGCGCTGATTTAATTGGCCGAGCAAACGGGCCAATTGGCGCAAATCAGCCCGTTGTTGGGCAATGTCGTCAGTCAAGAGTTCAGTTGACACTTCACCAATTTCATCTAACGATGCCGTTGCGGTGAGTGCATTGGCTTGGGCTTGTCTAAAATGGTCATTGGCAACATTACGCGCAATGCTGAATAACCATGTCGAAAAACCTGCCAAATCACTGCGATAATGATCACGTGCTCGCCACGCTTTTTCAAATGTGGTGGCGGTCATGTCTTGGGCCAAGGCATCATCGTTTACGCGATAACGAAAAAAGTTATACACCTTTGGCAATTGATCGGCATAAATAGCCTCCCAATCAATCTTAGGGTTATGGGCGGCCTGTTGTTGGCTGCCAAATACGCCGAGGCGATTAAGGAAAGGAATGTTTCCAACCATGTTCTAAATAAATATACGTGGTAATTGCAAAAGTATCACAGCTTTTATACTAAGATAGGCATAAAAATGTGATTTTCGCCGATTTCACTATCCTGCCGCAATCGCAGCTTGCGGCAGGATAGTGAAATCGGCATTTTCCCAGTTTTTCTCTTTCTGGGTATACCTTTTAATAATCGTCGAACCCCCGTTTATCCTCGCATGACTGAAATAACAGATGACTTATAATCATCTTACAACATGAATGATGTGATCGCACTGATCGAGCAGTTATCGCGCTTGGCGATTACGCCATTATTGCTGTCGCTGGTTGCCAGCGCTACAGGTATTGTGCTTGTGAGAAATTGGCGGCTTACACTGCCTATGTTAATTGCACAATATGTTTTAGTGGGGTTGCTAATGGCCCGCTCGATTCAACCCAGTTTGGCGCTGATCAAACTTATTTCGGGGGCCTTGGTGTCATTTGCGCTTAGCATCGCGGCCCAACGCGCCGATGATATGCGTGCCCAACGCGGTGAATCGATAGCCGTTGAACGCATTCGCATGGTAGCATGGCGTAGTGTACCAGCCCAAGTATTGTTGCGGGCAGTGGCATTGTTGTTGGTCTTAACGGCGGCCTTTGGGGCTACTACACGTTTCCCATTGCCGGGCAATGCTCGCGAATTGCATTTTGCGGCCTATGTGTTAATTGCATGTGGCCTATTTATTATTGCAACCACACCCGAAGCACTGAATATTGGCATTGGGTTGCTCATGTTTATTTCGGGGGTCGAACTGGGTTATATTGCGGTATTGCCCAATGTGGGGGTTAGCGTCATGATCGGTTTAATTTCGTTAATTGTGGGGATTGCCATCGCTTATCTTACGCTTGCCGATAGCGAGCCGCTCGTTTTATGATTTCTGGTTCGATTATTGTGCTCCTTTTGCCATTATTAACGGCGCTGCCAGCCTATGTCTTTCGGCAACGGCGCAGCCTCGAGGTTTTAATGGGCATGTTGGCCTGTGGCTTGGTTGTCGGGGTGTTGTTGTTGCCTTACGACCGCAGCAATAATTTGTTGATCGGCACACTTGATTTAGGCCGCCCTATCGAATTTTTGGGCGTTACGCTGCGGATGTATGCTTACGATCAAATTGCACTTTCGATGATATTTTTATGCGCCATGATCTTGTTTGCGTTGTCGTGGCGCACTTCGCAAGGCCGCACATTTATTCCATTGGGACTATGTGTGTTGTCTATTATGAGTGCGGGGTTGATGATTCGCCCCTTTGTCTATAGCGGCTTGTTGTTTGTCATTTCGGCGGCCTTAGTCGCCATCATGATTCAAGCTGAGCATATTGGTGAGCGTAGCACGCATGGCGCGATGCGCTATTTGATTTTAAGCACCCTGGCCCTGCCCGCATTTTTAGGGGCTGGTTATTATTTTAATCAGGCCAATGTCAGCGGCCTGACCGAAGAGGCCGCCGCAGTACTGTTTGACAACGCTAGCATTTTTTTGGGTGGCGGATTTGTATTGTTGTTGGGGGCTTTCCCCTTGTTTACGTGGACGCATTTGGTGGCCAATGATGCCCCGCCCTTAACGACGGCTTTTGTTGCTACGGTCTGTAGCGGCACGATCTCATTTTTTTATTTGGCGCTTAAGCAAGAGTTGTCATGGTTTCGTAATTTAGATGGCAATACCTATATTGTCGCGGTTAGCTTGATCATGATCGTGGTAGGCGGTGTGTTGGCATGGGCACAAATGTCGTTTAGTCGTTTAATTGCTAGTGCCCTGAGTGTCGATATTGGTGCAAATTTGCTCATGCTTAATCAACATGTACATCAGTCGGTCGAAGCGGTGGCGTTAAATGTGGTTTCGCTCACGTTATCGTTGGGGGCGGTAGCGATTGGGTTAGCTGTTTTGCGTGGCAAAGCCCGTGATGATGATTTTGATGAGTTGATGGGCGCAGCCCGCACCGGAACCAGCGCACGGTTGGCGGCTTTAGCGATTTGTGCCGGGGGTATGTCGCTGAGTGGTTTGCCGGGTAGCATTGGCTTTGTCACCCGTTGGGTGCAAGCGCGTACCATTGCCAGCACCGACACCGAATTGGCGGTTGGCTTGTTGGTGGCGTTTGCCAGTGTTGGCATTGGTTTTTTGCGGGGTGTGTCGGCGTTGATCTCAGAAAAACCCAACGCTACCCCGCAAGCCCAACCTACCAACCCTGATGATGCGCCTAAACCGCCCATCAACGCAGTGCCGGCGCTCAATGCCCCTGCGCCAAGCGCTTTTGACGCCATGCCAACCGAGGTCACGCCAATGACCGAATTGTTACCGCAAGAAATGCCTTTAGCAGCGAATGAAATAGGCGCTTTGAAAGAGTCTCAATCTGTCTTTGAACCTCAACCGCAGGATAATATGGCTGAAACCTTGGCTGAGCGTATTGCGCCGTTAGCAATTTCTTTGCCGGTGCTCATCTCGCTGGCTATTTTTTATTTTGGTATGTCGCCTGTTATTTTCACCACAATGGCGGCCTCATTGAGCCGCCTATTTAGCTTTT
>JAGWYZ010000325.1 GCA_018969115.1 Chloroflexota bacterium
CTTTATTTGCCACTTACTGGGGTCGTTTTGTTAAATTTTTTTTAGCCTAAACTACTGATATAGTGATTTCGATGAAAATTTGTTTTATTCACCTCATTTTATTGAGAAGATACCCTTTTGTGGTTTTCGTAAGCTTTGTGCGAGACAAATTGCGACATTTTTATACAACCTCTAAATTAGCGCATGTTAACGCGTGGTCAGGTCTAACACATCGCGCAGGCTATCCCAACAAATTGAAACCCAGCACGGCGAAGCCGATAGCAAGGTCCGGAAACACCGACGGCCAAGGATCATTTTGCATAAAGCCGTACGCCACGCTTATAGTATTGCCCTCCGATGGGCTAGGCTCTTGCACGCCCAGACCAAAATAGCTGAGGGGGGCTTCGGTCAAAATGGTGGCGGCAACGGTAAGTGATGTTTGCATGATGAGCGTGGCAAGAATGTTGGGCAAAATGTGGCGCAGGATCACCCACAGTGGCGAAACGCCCAAACTGTGTGAAGCTTCGACATATAACAGCCCCTTGACCGCCAAGATAGAGACGCAAGTAAGACGGGCAAACATCGGCAAATTAACGATTCCAATCACCAAAATCAAACTGCTTAACCCAGCGCCAAATACTGCCAAAATGGCAATAGCCAATAGAACAGCAGGGAATGCAAATAGCACATCCATCACACCAATACCTTCGCCAATTTGTGATTGCCTGCCCGTGAATGAATGCACGGTCTGAAACAAACAAATGTATTAAAACACATTAAGCATGAGGTGAATGCGCTTTAGCGCGTTTGAAATTTTTAGACCATAAATTCATTCATGGGCGAGATGACAAAGGTATTACAAAAGCTGGATCCAATTATTATTGACCGCATTCTTATTGCCGTTGCCAGCTTTGGGCGTATTTATCGCCCAAAAATGGCTAAATGGCTAAATGGCTTCCAATACCTGATTTTTGGTGAAGGTATCGTACACTGCACTATATTTCGGCATAAAATGGGGGCATGCAGCACAAAATTGGTTTTGCTTGGCTTGGGTTAGCGGCATTCATGCTAATGGGTTGCAATGCCGCCTCGGTTGCGGTGCCCACTTCGACCCCAGCACCAGAATTGCCGTCATCGCCGATTGCCACCTATGTGGTTAAGCGCGGCTTGGTATCGCGCCAATTGCAATTTAATGCGCGGGTACAGCCGATCGAATCACGCACCTTGGTATTTGAGATGGATGGAAAAGTGCGGCGGTTAAATGTAAAGGGCGGCGATATGGTTAAAAAAGGCGATATTTTGGCCGAGCTTGACCTGACTGATATTCGAAGCCAATTGCAACAGTCCCAATTGCAATTGCGCACCGCCGAAGCGGTGTTGGCTGATACCGCCAAAACTTATACCCAAACCCTACAATTGGCCCAATTAGATTATCGTCAAGCCCAATTAAAACTTGAAGCGGCCCAGTCACGCATCAACAACGCCAATGCCAATACACTGGCCAACGACATCAGCCGCAACGCAAAGCTGATCGAAGATGTCAAATATTCGATTGCAGAAGCCCGCAAAAAATTTAACCAAGCTGGGGCCGATAATGCCGAAAAATTGCTAAAAACCGCCGAAATTGAACGCGAAAAATTGCAAGCCCGTTATAGTGAGGCATTATCTGACCTAAAAGCCAAAGAAGTAGACCTAAGTTTACTAAAAAATGAAGTGGAGCGAGTACGGTTGAGTTTAGAGGCCAAGAAAATTGGCTCAGACCCGGCCAAAGTGCAAGCAATTGAAGCCGCTCGCCTTAATGTCGAATCGCTCAAGGCCAAAGAGCTGCGTGGCTCATTGGTTGCGCCGTTTGATGGGGTTATCGCTTTGCAACCGCTGAGTGTGGGCGACAATGTGCGCCAACTTGATAATACCATCATCATCGCTAAACCCGGCGAAACCGAAATTGTGGCGGATTTGAGCGAAACCCAAATCCGCGAGGTCAGCGTTGGGCAAGTGATTAGTGTGGCGGTTCCCAGCCTGCCCAATCAAGTGCTCAAGGCCGTCATCCGGCGGGTTCCAGTCTTATCATCGAGCGAAAAAGACAAAATGGTGCGTATTGTGCTCACGCCCGATAACCCTAACGTAACACTCGAACCCGGTATGTTGGCGCGATGTGAAGCTATTTTGGGCAAGGTTGAAAATGCGCTATGGCTGCCGCCACAATCGATTCGCAGTTTTCGGGGGCGGCAATATGTGGTGGTGCAAGAAAATGGCGGCAAACAACGCCGTGCCGATGTCATCACTGGGCTTGAATCACGTGATCGGATTGAGATTGTGGATGGCTTGAAAGAGGGCGAAGTGGTGCTTGGGCAATAGCATCAATTTAAATTGATTGTAGAGGATTACGAATGACACAAGATATTTTGACCCGATTGCTTGAGCATAATCATTGAGCAAACTTGCAGGTGCTAGACGCTTGCGAGATGCTTTCGGACGAACAGCTTGATTTTCAACCGCAGTTGGCGGTGCGCGGGACGATTCGAGATACGTTGCAGCACCTTTTAACCTCGTAAGAAGATTATGCTTGCATGACAACAAAGTTTGACCATCCGCCTGAGCATGTTCATACGCTCTCATTCACCGAAATGCGCGAAATAGCGACACAATCAGGTCAAACACTGCTTTCAATTGCCCCAACGTTCGCGGGTGCAACGCCACCTTCACAGATAACGCTGACCGATGGCTATAGCGTTGATCCATGGGTGATTCTCATTCAAGTCATCAATCACACAACCGAGCATCGTGAGCAGCTCAAGAGCATCTTGACTACACTAGGGCAGCCCCACCGAGGATTGATGGATGGCGATTTGGTCGTGAGGTTGGATCAATCATTCCACCCAGTGTATAAATAGATACGGTATAGAAACGATAGAAATCCAGCACTTTTTGCTGCAAAATTCTGAGTGATGCAAGCAGACAAATCTGCTAGACTCATCTTAGTTTGTGAGAACAGCGTGTATATGCGTCCATACAATGCGAAACGTCTGATGGTATGCATTGATGAAAAGAGTAAAGAGTTGAGGAGTGAGGTACGAAAACCGATACGAATGCCGGTAGGGAAAGAAAAGCCACAAGACTCGGCGTATAAACGCGAAAACACAGCCAATTTATTTATGTCTGTAGAAACCCTTGGTGGGTAAATATGTGGTGCGTGCGACTGAGCGACTGCGCCAAAGATTTCGCGCATATTTTGTAGCATTTGGCAGACAACGTTTACGCTGAGGCTGAAGCGATTGTCAGTGTGGTTGATAACCTCAACACCCATAGTACCCATTGTCTATATGAGGCATTTCCAGCCGTAGAGGCGCGGCCCTTAGCCAAACGATTTGAATGGCGTCAAACACCAGAACATAGTTCGTGGCTTAATATAGCTGCGTGTGGTTTATATACTATCGCGATTAGTGCGGCAGTGTCTCAATCGGCGTATTGCGGATATGCAGACACTTATCAATGAAATGGCAGCTTGGGAACAAGCAAGCAACGCAAAAACACACAAAATTGACTGGCAGTTTACAACTCATAACGCACATATTAAGTTGAAGTGTTTAAATCGGTAGTTTAGTCTAAAAGTAGGGATGTTGTTCAAATCTGTAGTAAAACAGAGGGTATGAAAAAAAAAGAAGAACAACATCCCCCCGCAGTATACAAAACAGTCGAAGCAATCATAGCAACGCTAGCAAGCATCAAC
>JAGWYZ010000054.1 GCA_018969115.1 Chloroflexota bacterium
TTGATTTTGCTGGCATTCCCTTGCTACCCAGACTCCGAGAAAAGCGCTCGGTAACTAGTCATCTTCCTACTGGCTATCATCCGGCCCTTGCCTTAGCTCGTGCTCAAAAGGCTGTTTTTAGCGAAAACTAGAGCGATAGGTCTTTTCGTCTTTTCTAATTTTAAAAATCATTTTTGATAATCGAGTAAAATTTCGAACCTTTTATACTGTCAAAGTATTTTTCTAACCACACTCATGAATTTATTTAGTGTCAGGAGAAAAAAGATTGTTTAAGTTACCTATACCCATCAAAGTTCCCGCTATCCTAGCCTGCATCGCCGTCACCGCCTTATGTTTTAGTGGCACAGTCACACCCAACCTAGTCGAAGCCTTTTCTAAACCCGCCGCAAAGCCTTCGCCACAATCGGTGCGCCAAGGCGATGGCCCATCTACCACTTACTTGCCAACTCTAGGGGCCTATTGGCGCTCGGGCGGCGATAATATTATGGGGGCTGAGGTCAGCTCGATTGACGAGGCAGGTCATTTATCGAAGTTAGAAAATGCCAATGTGCGGTGGTTGCGCAATAACGCTTGGGCGATTGTGTGGCATGAAGTTGAGCCGAATGAAGGTCAGCGCGATTGGACATCGCAAAAAATGCGCGACACCGAGCGTCAAATGGCCATTGCGGCCCAACGCGGCATGAAGCTCATTCAAATTGTGCGCGGCACGCCCGGCTGGGCACGCAAAACTGCTGGCAATGGGGCCACCTGTGGCCCCATTCGCCAAGACAAGTTTTATGCCTTTGCCGATTTTATGCGCGAATTGGTGCAGCGCTATAGCGCCCCACCCTTCAATGTGCGTTATTGGGAAATAGGCAACGAACCCGATGCCCCCAGCATCGCCGGTGATGACGTGTTTGGTTGTTGGAGCGAAAACGAAAATCTATATCAGAGCGGGCGCTATTTTGGCAATATGCTCAATGTAGTTTACCCAGCCATTAAAAGTGCCTCACCCGATAGCCAAGTGGTTATCGGGGGCATGTTGCTCAATTGTGACCCGCGCCGCCTCAACACCAATTGTGCCGCCGCCAGTTTCTTTGATGGCATTATGGACAGTAATGCGGGTGGCTCGTTCGATGTTGCCAATTTCCACGCCTATGACTATTGGAAAGGTGGGTTGCGCTATGCCAATGAAAATTGGGGCACGTCATCCCAAACCAACGGGCCATCGCTGATTGCTAAAACCGAGTATGTGCGCGAGGTCATGGCGCGGCATGGTTTTCCGAATAAAGCAATTATGAATACCGAGTATGCTTTATTATGTTATGGCTGTGCTAACGCACCCAATGATTTTGAAAATGCCAAGGCCATTTATGTTGCCCAAGCCAATGCCGCAGCATTGGCAAAAGGCTTGTTGTCGAATGTTTGGTATAGCGTGCTGGGCTGGACGGGTTATCAAACCCAACTACTCTATTATGATGGCAATGTCACCAGCGCGTATAACGCCCTGCGCACCAGCACCCATCAATTAAGTGAAAGCACCTTTGTGCGTGAAGATTTCTCGAACCCCGGGGTGCGGGCCTATGTCTTTGACCGCAAAGGCCAAGCTATTTGGGTGGTATGGGCGCAAAGTGTTGAGCGCGCCAGTGTGAATTTGCCAGAGCTACCGCTCGCCGTTTACGACATGTATGGTCGTGAGCGCCCGAATGGGCAACAAATCGCGGTTGATAATTTTCCAGTTTATGTCGAATTTTCTCGATAAAACGGGGAATAAAGCAAATTTTCGTCGAAATCTGTAAAGGTCAAAATGACAGTGAAACCGTCATTTCTCGCTCTGCTCGAAATGACGGTTTCACAAAGATTTCTTGCTCTGCTGCACACGAACTTAGATTTATTGTATATCATATTTATCGTTCTGACCCTTCGACAAGCTAGTTCATTTCCCTGATTCATTTCCCTTCTTAGACGCAAACCCTCAGGCCAGCGTCTAAGAATTTCGAAATAAAAGACGTTACAAGGTGTTTCTTAAATCAATTTTCACTTTTTTGTTAGCTGAAATCACGAAATTTTATCAAATTAGAGAGCATATTGAGGTAAAACGATTGTTTTAAGAAGCACTGTCTTAGACAAAAATAACCATTTTGCGCTTTCATGGTATAGAAACGCCGTCATACTCATGGTGTTTTTATGATCAAAACTCCATCTTCTAACCGATTTATCTTTAAATTTTTAAAATAATTGTGAAGTGCAATAAAAAGGTGGTAGAATTTCCATCATTGCCTACGGGGAATAGCGAAGCTTGGTATCGCGCACGGTTTGGGACCGTGAGGCCCCGGGTTCAAATCCCGGTTCCCCGATTTCCACAATAGGCTTTGCAGTCATCAAATAATGATTAAATTAAGCAAAATCATTATTTGATGTTTCCGCTCACAAAATTACTCCACAAGTCATTAACAGTGTGTTAGTCTTTTTCAATACTACACCTATTTAAAACAAGTTTAATTGTGCACGACTTTGTTAAACCAATACTCTGGTTTGCCGTGCTTTAGATAAATGTTGATACCCCATGCCAAGAAAAGCAAAAATTGAAAACGCGGCACAACCTGCCATCGAAATAGCCAGCGCAGCGCCTGAAAGCGCCGTGAGCGAAACACCGAAAAAACCCTTACGCAAGCGTGCAACAAGCAGTAAAATAAAAGACGAAGCGGCGACAGAAAAAACAAATTTAATAACGTTAGAACCCCCATCCGCCGAATTACTGCTTGTCGATTCTCCCACATCTGCCGAAACGAACAGTAAAAAAACGATCACCCGCATCAGAAGCAGCCGCACCAACGCAAAAGCCAGCAAAGCCACAGCAACCGACTCAAGTGCATCGACCCCACCGGTCGAAGAAACAGTGAGTGCACCCCCCAAGGTGTCAGATGAAGTAAGCCCCCCGTCCCCAATTGCGCAGCCAAAAATGACTACAAAAACCGAGGGGAAAGTCGAAGCAGAATCAATTCAAGCCCTGCTAAGTGAAGTTCCCCTGCCAGATACCAACGCCCCACCTGCCATCACAACACCAATCCCCAACTGGCGTGAACGTCATTATCGTGATAGTAATGGGAACGGCAATGGCAATGGTCGCCCAGAACGCGGTGAGCGCAGTGACCGCCCAAATCGCCCTGAGCGTGGCGACCGACTCGAGCGCAATGACCGCCCTAATCGTCCTGAGCGCGGCGACCGACTCGAGCGCAATGACCGCCCTAATCGTCCTGAGCGCGGCGACCGACTCGAGCGCAATGACCGCCCTAATCGTCCTGAGCGTGGCGACCGACTCGAGCGCAATGACCGTCCTAATCGCCCTGAGCGCGGCGACCGACTCGAGCGCATCGATCGGCCAGACCGACTAGACATGCCTGAACGGGTGGATCGCATGGATAGAGGCGAGAATTCTGATGGGTTTGACCGCGAAATGCCATTGGCCCCACGCCCCCGTAAATTTTTTGACATGGTAGCACTCGATAATGAGACCTTGCCAGAATTACGTGCCCGTGCCGAAGCGATGGGGGTGCAAAGTTACACACGGCTGAAGAAAGATGATCTGATCGTGGCACTATTACGTGCCCAAGCCGAAAAACAAGGTTTAGAATATCGTGGTGGTGTGCTGGATGTCATTGATGACAATTTAGGGTTTTTGCGGGCCGAACATTATTTACCCGGGCCGGAAGATATCTATGTGTCACCCTCACAAATTCGGCGGTTTGGCTTACGCACTGGTGATATGGTGTTTGGGCAAGTGCGTGCCCCTAAAGAAAGTGAAAAGTATTACAGCCTATTGCGGGTAGAGTCGGTAAACGGCCAAGACCCTGAACAGGCCAAGGGTCGCCCTCATTTCGAAAAGTTAACCCCGATTTTTCCAAATAAGCTATTTGATTTGGAATCAGGCTCAACCAATTTAAGCACCCGTCTGATCAATCTTATTTCACCTATTGGGCGTGGGCAACGTGGCTTGATTGTGGCCCCACCCAAAGTCGGTAAAACGACCATCCTTAAAGACATCGCTAACGCCATCAGCCGTAATTACCGCGATGTACATTTGATGATTGCGCTCATTGCTGAGCGCCCCGAAGAAGCCACCGATATGGATCGCTCAGTCGATGGCGAAGTGGTGTCATCAACCTTTGATGAACCGGTGCAAAGCCACGTGCGGGTGGCTGAAATGGTACTGGCACGGGCAAAACGCTTGGTTGAATGTGGCCGTGACGTGGTCATTTTGCTCGACTCGCTCACCCGTCTCAGCCGAGCTTATAACCTAACGGTCAATTCATCGGGCCGCACTTTATCGGGCGGCATCGATCCCGCCGCGATGTACCCACCCAAAGAGTTTTTTGGCGCAGCGCGTAATATCGAAGAAGGTGGTAGCCTTACCATCATCGCTACGGTGTTGGTCGATACCAACAGCCGCATGGACGAAGTGATTTTTGAAGAATTTAAAGGCACCGGCAATATGGAACTGCATCTGTCGCGCAAAATGGCGGATCGGCGGGTCTTCCCAGCCATCGATATTGACCGAAGCAGCACACGCCGAGAAGATTTGTTATTAGGCGAAAAAACCGCCCAGCGCACCTATCTCATGCGCCGTATGTTTGGGCAATTGATCGCACCCCAGCCCCAAGGCGCGGGCTATGAGTTGACCCAAGCGATGGAGGCATTCTTGAATCGGTTTAACCGAACCAAGAGCAATGACGAATTTTTACAATCGTTGGTTAGTTAACAAAAGTTTAAAGTGAAAAGTGTAAAGTGCTAAGTCATAAGTAAAACATTCTAATACTTAGAACTTTAAACTTAGCACTTAGCACTTTAAAAAATTTGGAGGTAAAAAAAATGGCAATTCTATTAGGAATCTTTTTCGGAGCATTGTTGTGGTTCATTCGCACCATTTTGCCCGGGCTGTTTACAGTTCAGCAAAATGAACGCGCAGTGAAAACCTCTTTTGGGCGTGCCCAACGGATTGAAGGACGCACAACGCTAAACGACCCTATTTCGAGCACATTGCGTGCAGATGAACAAAGTCGGTATGCATGGCCTCAGGTGCAAGTGATTCAGCCCGGTGGCCCCTACATTCGTTGGCCTTGGGAGAAGGTGTATAAGACACAAGTATCGGTGCAAACGATCAATATGGCACAAGATCTCGAAAACCTACAAGCCAATTTAAACGGCACGATGCTTGAAGCAGTCACAAAAGATCAATTGAACACCGGCTTGCAAGGTCAAATCCGCTATCGCGTGTCTGAAAGCAATTTGTATGCCTATTTGTTTGGGGTCAAAACCCCAATTGTGCATGTCATGGGCTATTTTGTATCGATTTTGCGTGAGCGCATCGCCAATTTTGAAGCCCCAGCCAAAGATGTGAAACCCGGTGAGTCAGATATTAATATTGTCGCTGGGGTATCGATTAACGATTTGCGCAAAAATCTGCGCACACTCAATGAATATATGGATCTTGAGTGCAGCAGTTCAGCCGCCCGTTATGGCTTGGCACTCGATGCCTCACTCATCACTGCCATCGATTCACCGCCCGAAGTTGAATCTGCGCTGGCAGCCATTAACACTGCCCATAACCATGTATCGTCTGATATCAGCTTGGCCCAAGCCGCAGCTGATCAAAAAATTGTGCAATCACGCCGTGCTGTC
This sequence comes from Chloroflexota bacterium, assembly GCA_018969115.1. Lineage (GTDB taxonomy): Bacteria > Chloroflexota > Anaerolineae > J036 > Brachytrichaceae > AQU-03. Next base: position 5,659 of record JAGWYZ010000054.1, read on the forward strand.
GAAATTGAAACCCTTAAAGCAACGGCTGAAACAGAGCCATTAAATGCCTTGGCACGTCAATTGATGACCTTGAAAGAGAGTGGGGGCAGTGCACTCGAATCGTATCTAAACTATATCCGTTTGGGGTTGTATGCCCAAGCCCAACGTGTCATTAAAGAAATCAAGTAAAAGGATGAAGGATGAAGGATGAAGGATGAAGGATAAACCAGTTTATTTATCCTTCATCCTTCATCCTTTAAAAAAAGCCATGAGTGATATTTTAAGTAATTTCGGTGGGTTTTTTGGTGCCGTCATCGGCACATTTGTTGTGTTATCAATCGCTTGGGGGATTTTAAAGCTGTTGTTGCGATTGTTTGGCTGGTATGTCATTGTGCAAGAACGCCGCGCCCATGTCTATACCTTATTTGGCAAAGTCATTGGGGTGATCGACCAGCCCGGCCTGCATATTTTGCCAAGCAAACTCGGTTGGCGAGCCTTTTTGGTCAATTGGCTGGGTGCTTGTAAAATTATCGATATGCGACTCGATCAACAATATCTGCGCAGCCAGCCCGTGAATTCAGAAGAAGGTGCGCCGATGGGGATTGGGGTATGGTATGAGATGTTTGTATCTGACCCAACCTCATACATGTTTAAAAATGCCGACCCACGTGGCTCGTTGGCAGCCAATGTCAGTAACTCAACCATTCGCTCACTTAGCAATATGCCCTTGGCAACCATGCTCGAAGATCGACATAACATGAGCCAAATGGTGCGTAATGAAGTGTCTGAAAAATCAAATGAGTGGGGCTATCAACTCGGTTCAGTCTATATCCGCAAAGTGCATTTCCGCGATATCGACATGATTAAGCAGATCGAGAATAAAGTGGTCAATCGGCTGCGTCAAGTCACCTCGGCCATTAAACAAGATGGCGCAAACCAGGTGAGCATCATCGCCAGCACCGCCGAGCGCCAAGCCGCCATCGAATTTGCCAAGGCGCAAGCCATTCGGCCCCAAATTGTAGGCGCTGCGCTACAAATGCTCAATAAAGACCCCGATGTTGCCAAGGCTGTATTCGATGTTTTAGAAGTGCAACGTATTTTAGACAGCAAAGCAAACTTGATTTTAGTGCCCTCAAATAGTGGGGTGCTGAATGATTTGCTCGTGTCGAACAGCAAATAAACAGCGCAATAGGTAAATTACAGATCGAAGCCAGACTGATCGATCCAGACAAATTTTATGAGGCGTTATCACAGCTTTATGATGGCCTAGATGAAACGGCGAGTTTATGGGCCAACGCCCGTCTCATTTTGCTCTTGGCGAATTACATCGGCGATAAAACGGTATTGCTTGAGGCAATTGAGCGGGTAAAAACAGCAAACAAGTAAAGACGTTCTGCCAAAATCAAAGTAACATCTCAATAATTCAGGGTAAACCCCAAAGATGTAATGCCAAACACACGATATGACCATTGAAGTTAGGGGCAAAGCCTCTAACTTTAATGGTCATATCGTGTGTTTAGCAAACAATAGTTTTATTTCCCCCGATTTTTTTGAGGTGATACAAAGCAAATACTATCAAAAACGGGTTTCTTAAAGAAACCCATTTTTTTATATTGCGGCCAGCATGTCTAACTCAGCCAACCATACCGCAGCACTGGCATCGCTGGGCATACGCCAATCGCCACGCGGCGATAACGCCACCGAGCCGACTTTCGGGCCATCGGGCATGGCCGAGCGTTTAAATTGTTGGGTAAAGAAACGCGAATAAAAGACGCGCAGCCATTTCAAAATTTCGGAATGGCTATAACCATTGACGACAGCCGCTGTGCCAAAGGCGTGTAATGCTAAAGCATAAACCTTGCGGGGGGCAAAGCCATAACGAACCACATAAAATAAAAAGAAATCATGCAATTCATACGGACCAACGGTCTTTTCGGTCTCTTGTTGCAGACCGCCTTGTTTGTCGAGCGGTAACAATTCTGGGGTGATGGGGGTAGCAACGATATCGTGCAACACAGCGCTAATTTGGGCATCGCTGGCTGCTGCAAATTCGCTCTCGGCACACCAAGCGATCATATATTTGACCAGCGTTTTAGGCACACCCACATTCACATGATACATGCTCATATGGTCGCCATTAAAAGTCATCCAGCCCAAGGCTGATTCGCTTAAATCACCTGTGCCAACCACAAACGCGCCAATTTCATTTGAAATATCCATCAAAATTTGGGTGCGTTCACGGGCTTGGGCGTTTTCATAGGTCACATCATGCTTATTTTCATCATGGTCAATGTCGCGGAAATGTTGGTGCACGGCATCGCGAATGGGAATTTCGCGCATAGTGACACCCAACAAACGCATCAGCGCCAAGGCGTTATCATAAGTGCGAGAGGTAGTGCCAAAACCGGGCATGGTAATAGCGACAATGCCACTGCGGGGTAGGCCTAAACGATCAAAAGCGCGAATGGTTGCCAATAACGCTAAAGTCGAATCTAACCCGCCCGAAATACCAATCACCACCCGTTTGGCGCGGATATGACGAAGGCGTTTCATGAGGCCGGTCGCTTGAATGGTAAAAATCTCTTCGCAATTTTTGGCCCGCTGGGCTAGGTCACTGGGAACAAAGGGGGTGCGCGGGATAAACCGATTGATGATTTTAGATTCTGTGGCAGTGATGGCAACTTGAGCAGTTTTAGCCAGCTCAAACCCTATTTCTCGAAACAGGCGCGGGGCAACGGCTTGCAAAAAGCTGCTGTTATTTTGACGCTCATGCGCAAGCCGCTGCAAATCAAGATCAGCCACAATCACTTGGGTGTCGAACTGAAATCGGGTGGCTTCGGCTAATAATGAGCCATTCTCAGCAATCATAGAATGCCCGCCATATACCACGTCCATACTCGATTCACCCGGCCCGGCGGCGGCGTAAATATAGGCAGCCAAACAGCGCGCCGATTGTTGTTTGATCAACTCACGACGATAATCGCTCTTACCTAATTGGTCGGGGCTGGCTGACAAATTGAGCAAGACAGTCCCCCCAGCTAAAGCCATGTCGTTACTAGGCGGGTGCACCGCCCACAAATCCTCACAAATTTCAAGCCCAATCACGCAGGCTGGCATATTGTTGGCACAAAAAAGCAAATCGATGCCAAATGGCACACCCTGCAAAACCCCAGCCAAACATTCGCCACCAGTCGGTACAAGCAACCCACTGGTATACCAACGTTGATCGTAAAACTCGTTGTTATTTGGCAAATAAGACTTTGGCACAACCCCGCGCACTGTCCCATCGACAAAAGCTGCGCAGTTATAAAGCCGCCCTTTGTGGCGAATGGGCAAACCAACTGCGACGCAAAGCCCCAACACCCCCGCTTGCTGATTTATTTCGACCAACGCTAGGGCAGCTTGCTCAATTAACAACGATTGCAAATATAAATCGCCACAAGTGTAACCAGTAATGCCCATTTCAGGGAACAATACCAGTTGGCAGTCCACCTCGGCTGCGCTGCGCATTGCTGCAATTATGGCAGCGGTATTAAATTGCACATCAGCCACCCGAAGTTCGGGCGTAACCGAGGCAACACGCACCAAACCAAGCGCAGCATGAGTGAATATGGATGAAGTCATTATCAAGCCTCGTGCTCGCTTACAAAAAAACCGCCCCCGCTCTTGTTACCCAATTTACCAGCCAAAACCATGCGCTTTAATAAGGGTGATGGGCGATAACGATCTTCGCCCCACTCAGCATACAAACCCAACATCACACCCAAAACCGTGTCTAAACCAATATAGTCACCCCATGCCAAGGGGCCAAGTGGGTAATTGGTTCCCAGTTTCATCGCAAGGTCAATATCGGCTGGGGTGGCGATACCTTCCATCACAGCGCTGCTGGCCTCATTAATCAGACAACACACCGTGCGTGCCCGTACCAACCCCGGGCCATCGGCCACTGTCACCACTTTTTGTCCCAACAATCGCCAAAAATCAATGGCTTTGTCCATCGCCTCATCGCTGGTTTGCAAGCCACGTGCTAGCTCGATCACACCTTTGGCCGGAATGGGCGGCAACACCCCAAACCCAACTACGCGCTCTGGGTATGCCACCCAACTGGCAATCTCGCTAACGCTGCAAACCAAGGCACAAGTCAAAATCAAGACCTCGTCAGACAATTTACCCAATATTTCTTGCTTCAACTCGACGTTGGTATTTTCAACCTCAATGACAATATCATAGGGTTCTACAATCCGATCGAGTGCCAACATGTCGGCCGTTGACAAAATATCAGTTGATTGGGCAGCACACATTGCCGCAAGTTCGGTAGTAAATGGCGTTGTGCCAACAATAAGAATTTTCACGTCATTAATTTTACAAGTGACGAAACAGTACGTCCCTCATTTGTTGGTATATTGCCTGATACGGCCATCACCAATTTAGCAATATTACGCGCATCATCGATCCCGCGATGGTGAATCCCCTCTAATGACAAGCCTTCTAACGCCAATGCTTGGGTCATCGGACAAGGGGGAATTCGGCGTAATTTGGCGTAAACTCGTTTTATATTAGAGTGTTGTTCAAGCATCGCTGGAAAATGCATTTGATGCCGCATACAATCACGCTTTAGCTGCTTCAGGTCGAAAGACCCCCATGACCCAAAAACAAAGGGGGTATTGCCAATCCAATCAACAAAACGCTGAAAAGCTTTTGGGAAAGTATTGGCCATCAACACATCGGTTTGCTGAATAGATGTTAATTGGGTGCAATAGTCGCTAAGCACAGGCTGAATAACAGGGCGCACAAACTCGCTAAACTGGCGCGTAATCGGCCCTTGTGCACTCGACAACTCAACTGCCCCTATTTCTATAATCTCCATATTTTCACGTGGGAAATCCCCTTCCCAACAAGTCGCTTCAAGATCTACAATAATATATCGCATCGTCTCCCCAAGACTAAAGATATATAGTTTATCAGGGTTTCATAATGCAGAAAATTTCAGACTAAAGTCGTAGGCATGGCAATCAAGCTGCGTGAAATAGCATCATCACCCACGTTGCCGCACGGCCTCATACAATAATATGGCTGCCGAATTTGATACATTAAGTGAATTGACGCGCCCACGCATAGGAATACGCACCGTGAGATCGGCTGCGGCAAGAATTGTTTCACTCAGACCATATTTTTCTTCGCCTACAGCCAACACCACCGGCTGCCGCAAATCAATTTCGCTATAAACTGGCGTGGCAGCTGGCGTGGCGGCAACCAATTGAATATGGTTGGTCCGCAACCAATGCAATACTTCGGTTGTGCTCGCCTCGGCAATAGGCACGGCAAACAAAGCCCCTTTACTCGCCCGTACCACATTTGGGTTGGTTAGGTCGGTGATGGGATTACACGAAATCACCGCATCAACCCCCGCCGCGTCGGCAGTGCGCAAAATAGCACCAAGATTACCCGGCTTTTCTACCGACTCAATCACCACCACCAACGGCGTTGCCGATAAACGCAAATCGGCCAACAATGTGCTAGGCTTACGAAAAACCCCTACCCAACCATCGGGGCTATCGCGATAAGCGATTTTCTCAAATGCCCGCTCGCCTAATTCAATGACTTCAGCCCCAGCTTGGCGAGCTTTGATTAATAAGCCATGTAAGTCGTATCGGTTCTGTTCGCTACGATACAGGGTGCGCAAAATTGCACGCGATTCAATCGCCAAAGCAATTTCTTCGGCCCCATCGACCAGCATCAAGCTCTCTAAATCACGTTGTTTTTTGTCGCGCAAGCCTACGGCATGTTTAATACGGGGGTTATGAATGCTGGTAACAACATCTGACATGATATGATTTGAGTGCATATTGTATCTTTTAAAGAATTGGGAGGAAACCAAAGGATGTAATGCTGAAACCACGATATAGGCTTTTGGAACTGGGTTTTGTCCCTGATCCAAAAGGCCATATCGTGATTTCAGCATAGGCTATTTTTGACTACGTAATACTGAGCAATCGACATTATCACCAGTTACTCACCAAGAGCAAGTATAGTGGTATAGTTTACATGACGAAAGGGCAAAAAACAGGAATCAAGCACACCAAATCCACGCCAGTGGTTATGGATTTTTTACGAGAAACGTATCTAGAAGCACAAGCACATAACCGTGTTGTACTACGCGAGCTGGCCGATCGACTAGGGGTATCAGCCCCAGCAGTCTCGCGCATGGCACAACGTCTCATTCGCAAAGGCCTAATGCACCGCGAAGGGGCATGTGGCTTGGCACTCAGCGACAATGGCATCAAAATTGCCCTCAAGGCCTTGCGCCATCAACGTATATTTGAAGTTTTTCTGGTGCAAAAATTGGGCTATACTTGGGATGAAGTCTTCCCGATTTCAAAATCTGCCTATTGTCATTTAGACGATGAGTTGATCGAACGCATGGCAAACCAACTCAACCACCCAGCGCGCTGCCCACATGGCGACCCCATCCCCACCCGCGATGGCAAAATTTATATCATGCCTGCCACCCGCCTAAACGAGCTAGAACCTAACTATCACGGTATAGTCGGGCGGGTCGATTCACATGACCCCGAAATGCTCAAATATTTAACCTCTTTGGGGTTATCGCCCGGCACTTCGGTCACGATGTTAGGCCGCGCCCCATTTAGCGGCCCCATTCGGGTAAAAACAAAATCTTTCCACAGCACATTTGAAAATGAACAAGTGATTGGCTCCGAATTGGCCTCGCATATTTGGGTCGAAAGCCTGCCTTAGGCCGCGCAGACATTCAAAAAACCGGGACAGTAAAACAAATTGTCGCCACAAAAAGAATCGGCCCATTGGCCTTGTGATGCCAAAGGGCCGATTCTTTTTGCAGTTTACGTTTTGGAGGTTACTCCTTATTGCACTAATACCTCAATACCAAGTAAAATCAGTGACATTAGCCCAACCTACAACAAATGCTGGCGCGTGGCATCACGATGCTTGCCGAGGTAACGCATAAACGGCGTGCCGCCAGTGCCGATCTCGGTTGAATTGGCAGCATTCTTTTGGGCTTGGTTAGCAATATACATGGCAGCATATTCCATATGCTTAATACGAAATTGCGCAATTTGGGTGACGCAAGCATTATAGGCATCACGCAAGGCTGGGTGCGTCTGCACATGCTCTGCCACATACTCCCGCACCGTCGAATTGGCCTCAAGCGCACGAATAAATTGGCGATGTGTGGGCGGCATATAGTCGAACAATTCATCAAGATAAGCGCGAAATGAATCTTTTTCATGCCGAACGCCTAGCATGGCATCGATCGCATAAATCACCGAACTTTGCGCACCGGTTTCGCCCAAGAACTGTTGCGGCTGCCCACCAAATTCAGCAACCCCCTCATAAATCATGCCGTTAGGCAACGCTGGGTTATTCTTCCAGCCAAACATAAACGGACGCACGCGGTTGTAATAGATATACGGGTCACAACGCTCCGGCATCCGCGACAAGGTCATCATCATCGCCTGAAGCGCGGCAATGACCGTGCCAAAATGGGTGGCTAAGGCACCTGCATCACCCGCCTTAGCCGCCGCAAGCGCCAAAGGCAAGGCCGACACCGCTGCGCTGGCCTTTGATTCGATCTCAACATGAATGAGCACAAACCAATCCTCATCTTGCCCACCCAAATAATTGCAATTTAGCACAAGGTTGGCGGTTTCAATCGGCCCGTTTGGGTCTAAGCGCCGCCAATTATTCAGGGCTTGGGTGGCATATTCCATAATCGGTGGGCGACCCACCTGTTTTGCCACCCGCACCCAAGGTTGGGCCAACACGGCTGGCAAGCGATCAGCCAATTCGCCCTCGCCTAACACATAAGCCTGCCCCAAATACGAACATACCACCATCGCCCGCTCCCACTGCGCTTGGCTCTCAAACCCAGCATCGTTAAAAGCTGGCAATTGATGCACCGCTTGCCGTGCCTTACCTGCCACCAATAACTTCGGCAGCAGCGTCACCGTCGCATCCCATGCTGGGTTATTTGGGGTTTGGGTGATGGGGTCTTCGGCAGGCAAAAAGCCACGCGGCAAGGTGAAATTCAGCATACGAGAATTTTATCGCAAAAACCGCATCTGCATGTCACTCGGTGGGCGCAAAATAACGCCGCTATGCGGCTTTGGCGATAAATTACCAACGGGTATCAATTTACCCGCCTGCAACATCGTCACCAACATCAAGCTGCTCTCGACCAAGGCAAAAATATTGCCAATGCACATGCGTGTACCAGCGCTAAAAGGCATATAGGCCGCCTTGGGTCGGGCAACATCAGCCCCCGGCAAAAAGCGATCAGGGTCAAATCGATCTGGCTCAGGCCAAAATTCGGGCAAGTGATGGGTGACATACGGGCTAAACATCATGGTCTGGCCTTTGCGAATGGCATAACCATTCACCATATCATCCTCTTTTGCAATCCGCGTAAACATCCATGCAGGCGAACGCATCCGCAAGGTCTCATCAATTACGCGCCGTGTATAGCCCAATTTTTGCCAATCTTCAATCGTCGGGGAGCGATTCCCGACCACCATTGTAATTTCCTCACGCACTTTAGCCTCAACCGCTGGGTTTTGCGCCAAGAAATAAAGCGTCCATGCCAAAGTGGTGGCGGTGGTTTCATGCCCCGCAAAATACAGCGTTAACATCTCGTCGCGCAATTGCTTGTCGCTCATGCCTTGCCCTGTGTCAGGGTCAATGGCAGTTAACAAGGTGGTCAGCAAATCTTGTGGTGCATTCGCCAAATTCTGACGGCGCTCGGCAATTAAGCCATACAAAAATTCGTCAATCTGCTGAATAGCACGATCGAAGCGCTTTTTGGCCCAAGGCAGTTGAATGGGCGTAAACATGTTGCGGTTAAAGTGTGCCACAATTTCATCAAATGCCATCCCCATTTCAGCGGTGCGTGTGCCAATATTGGTACTAAACATCACCTGCAAAATCACGGTTTGGGTGACCTGCATCATTTCTTTTAAAACAAACAACGGCGTATTGGCTGGCCAACCAGCCACCATGCGTTGCGCATGTTCAACCATCACACTAGCAAAATTGGCAATCTCGCGTTGATGAAAAGCAGGCTGCATAATGCGGCGTTGGCGCAGCCAAAAATCGCCATTGCTGCTAAGCAACCCCTCGCCAAACACTTGGGCGGTCGATTCGTAATTTTTGGGATAGTTCTTGTTGTTGTCGATTAGGCAATGTTTAACAGCGATGGGGTCGGTAACCAAAACAAAATTTTGTGGCCCAAGCATCAGGCGTGCCACCCCGCCATAGTTAGCTGGAATTGAGCGAAAGAAAGCCAAGGCATCTTTGCGCATTTGGGGTAACGACCCCAATAAAGGATAGGCACGGGGTCCCAAAATTGGCTTCGATGTAGGGGGTAATGGGCGTGCTAAAGTTGTCATAATATCTTATTTATAGCACTTGTGTATAAGATTAGCACCTAAAAAAGCTTAGCTAATACCGAATATCGGTTCGCCCAACCGATTGCCCAATTTGCCCAAGCCGCTGCCCAACGGTATAAAATTCACCGCTACCTGCGGTCATGCCGAAAAATGGCACGGCTGGCACGATCAATCGCCCATGTATATCACAAGCGCCTGCTAACACATTGGTCGCAATCACATCGGCAAAAAACACCACCCGCCCGGGCGGCAATTCGATGCGATTAAACACGCGGCATTCGAGGTGAATCGGTGATTCTTCGATAGTTGGGGCATTTACACGGGTGGCTTTGCCACGCGTGAGGCCAGACAATGCAAATTTATCGCCCACCTTCGACGAATTCATATCGACTTTGTCAAATGGCCCCACCATGCTAGCAACCGGCACATTCAACACAAATTCACTGTGTATTTCGATCAATTTCAACGCCCGATGTGCATACTCAGCGCTCACCCCAATTTGAGCGGGGTTGCCATTTAACACAAAGGTCCATAACACCGATATTTCATCTGGCTCATTTGGCAGGCCATTCACCGTCAACAAAATCGCTGGCATCGGCGGAATCATCGGGCCGGGGGTAGAGATTGTATATCGCATGGGGGAATTTTAAAGGATGAAGGGTGAAGGATGAGGGAGCGGCCAAGCGTAAATCACGAGTCACGAGTGATCACGCTTAATGTGACTCGTGACTCATCCTTCACCCTTCATCCTTCATCCTTTAAAATACGTCTATGACAAACTTTGAAACTTTACTCGAACAACGATTGTTACGCTATGTACAAATTGATACCGAAAGCGACGGCAGATCGACCAGCACCCCCAGCACGCTCAAACAATTTGATTTGCTCAAGCTGCTGCAACAAGAGCTAACCGACATTTGCGCTGGCGAGGTGCAATTGACCGAAAAGGGCGTGCTTTATGCCACCGTGCCAGCCACGCCCGACCGCCTTGACGCGCCCACCATTGCCCTATTTGCCCACGTTGACACCGCCGAAGCCTACAGCGGCACAGGGATAAAACCCATCGTGCATCGCAATTACGATGGCGGCGATATTGTGTTGCCCGATGACCCCAACAAAATCATTTCACCGCGTGATTTTCCATATCTCGGCAAAAAACGCCAACACGACATCATCACTGCCAGCGGCACCACCCTGTTAGGGGCCGATGACAAATCCGGTGTTGCCATCATCATGACCTTGGCCGAGCATTTGTTGCGCAACCCTAGCCTGTCACACAGCAATATTCGGGTGTGTTTCACCCCCGATGAAGAAATCGGCAAAGGGGTGCAGCACATCAGCCGCGAAAGTTTAGGCGCAGATTTTGGCTATACGCTTGACGGCGGAGCGGTTGGGGCGCTGACCTTCGAGACCTTCTCGGCAGACAAAGCCACCATCAGCATCGAGGGTGTCTCTATTCACCCGGGCACAGCTTACAAAAAATTGGTCAATGCCTTGCACCTCGCCGCCAAAATCATTGATGCGCTGCCCCAGCACACCCGCACCCCCGAAACCACCCAAGGCCGTGAGGGCTTCATTCATGTCGCCAGCATGAGCGGCAATGCGGCCAAGGCTGAAATCATGTTGATTTTGCGCGATTTTGACATGGCTGGGCTTGAGTCACATGGCACCTTATTGCAAACAATCTGTGCCGCCGTTCAAGCCGGTGACCCGCGTGCCAAAATTGAATGCAAGATCGAAAAACAATACCGCAATATGCGTTATTGGCTCGAAAACGACACCCGTGCGGTCGATTTGGCAGTGCGTGCCATGAAATCAGTGGGGGTTGAACCTGAATTTGAATTGGTGCGCGGTGGCACCGATGGCAGCCAATTGACCGAAAAAGGCATCCCCACCCCCAATATTTTCACCGGGATGCAAAATTTGCATGGCCCGCTTGAATGGATCAGTGTGCAAGACATGGCGACCTCGTTGGCCTGTTGTTTGGCGCTGGTGCAATTACAACCATGAGCACATTTGCCCAAACCCTCGACCAAATTCTCGACACCTATTGGCGGCTGCACCCAATCGAGGCCACCCACACCGGCATACACACGCACGATGCCGCCATGCCCGATTGGAGCGCCGCCGGTCAACAAGCACGGCGCGACTGGCAAAGCCAAGCATCTGCACAGCTAACCCGCTTTGCCGATGCCGACCTGAGCCGCGATGAGCGGCTCGACAAACAAGTATTGTTGGCGCAAATGGCGCTCTTTCAAATTTATGACGAATGGGGCTATGCCAAACGTGCGCCAGCGCTCTATATTGAGCAAGCCCTCAATGGCTTGCACTTTTTGTTGGCCCGCCCCGACCAAACCGCGCCGCAAGCCGTGCGCGATGCTAATCTTTTGGCCCGCCTCAGCGCCATCCCCCCACTGTTGCAGCAAGCCCAAGCCAACCTCGACCCCGCGTTAATCCCACCTGAGTTTATCGAGATTGCGCTGCCCAATGTCAAAGGCGCGGTCGGCTTTATCGCCTCGCTCGAATTGCCGCCCCAGCCCAGCGCCGAGCCAGCGCGGCAGGCGGCCTTGCAAGCGTTGCATGACTACGGCAGCTTCATTCAACAGGTGCAGCCAGTCGGTCAATTTGCCTTGGGGCGAGCGCTATATGAGCGAATTTTGCGTGAGCATCACGGCCTGCAACTGAGCGCCCAAGATGTACATGACATTGGGCGCGAGTTGACCGAGCAAATCAACACACAAATGAATGCCTTGGCCCAACAGATATCGCCCGGCACGAGTTGGCAGCACATTGTCGAGGCGCAAAAGGCCGCCCACCCCACCCGCGACACCTTGCTGCAAACTTATCATAACGAGATGCTGCGGGCGCGTGACTTTGTGCTTGCCAAGGGCTTGGTCAGCATTCCGGCTGGCGAGCAATGCGAAATTCGCCCAACCGCGCCGTTTTTACGGGCCACCATGCCGCTCGGGCATTTTGACAAAACCCCGCCCTTCGACCCCGCCGACAATACTGGCATTTTGTATATCACGCCCATCGATGCCAGTTTGCCAGCGGCGCGGCAAGATGAATTATTGTCGGCCCATTGTTTCACCGCGGTGCGCTCAATTTGTTTTCACGAAACCTACCCGGGGCATCATTTGCAGTTTTGGCACAGCAAACGCTATGCCTCAGCCGTGCGCAACCAATTCCCCAGCACCGTTTATCTTGAAGGATGGGCGCTGTATTGCGAAGAAATGATGGCCGAAAATGGCTTTTTTGACACGCCCGAACTGCAATTGTGGCAACTCAAAAATGCCATTTGGCGCAGTGTGCGTATGATGATCGATACCGGTTTGCACACCGGCCAACTCACGCTCGACCAAGCCGCGCAGTTGTTGGTTGCGTTTGCTGGGCTAGAGCCAAATACCGCGCGGGGCGAAGTGCGGCGCTACACCACCTCACCCACCCAACCCAGCAGCTATATGTTGGGCAAGTTGCGGGTGATGGCGTTACGGGCGCAATATCGGCAACGCATGGGCGCAGGCTACAGCCAACGGGCCTTTCACGATGCATTTTTGCAATTCAGCAGCGTTACCCCCGGGTTGATCCCGGATGGGTTAGCTTGACAACAAACTTAGAAATCGGGTTTCTTAAAGAAACCCGATTTCTGTGATCTGCTGCCTCACATCACCCGCACCTGCTCATCAAGCTCGGCCTCGCGCAACAGCTTGGCTCGGTCGGCCTCCAATTCGGCGGCAAAATCGTGGCCCGGCTTCACGCGGTTCATGACATTGCTCAGCCATGCTGGCGCAGGCGCATATTGTTGGCTGTTGCGGGTGAAATAACTGCCAACATCGACCATGAGCTTAAGCCCGGCAAATGGCACGAAAAACAGCTCATTTTTGCCAATCACCGCCGCCAAGCCCATACCGGCAATCAGGGCGATATGCACCAAAGCCATGCGCCCGAGTGAGCCTTGCGCCATACGCTTGACCCATGCAAATGGGTGATATTTCAGCGTGACCAAATCCATCATCAAGCCGATCGCCTGAAAAAACGCCACCGATGCCACTGCCGGTAGCCATGTTGCGCGGTCGGGCAATACCCGCAACACAAACAACATCATGATGAGAAAAAAGCCATGCGCCAGGGTAAATACCAAACTGGTCAGCAAAAATTCAGCCAAAAATGTGCTTTAGTTGTGGCTGGTGCGGGTGACGCGCCGCCCCTTGACGGTGGTGGTGATGGTGGTGGTATTGACATGCGCCCGATAGTGGCCCTGTTTTTGCGTCCAGCGGCGATGCAAAACGATGCGCACGGCGATGAACAAACCACCCACCAAATTCTCGAACCAATAAACAAGCATGGTGTTGCCAGTGCCCCATGCCCCTAACATAAACTCCAAAGCGGGAATGATATTAATGATCAGGGGTAACAGAAGGTCTTTGATTACTTGCATTTTTAAATCATGTGGATTGGCCTAAGCCACTCACCCCCCTAACGCGGCCTGATCTGCAATTACGGTGACATGGTTAGCCAAACGCAACAACGAGGCCGGCACCTCGGGTGTGATCGGGCCAGACAGCGTTTGCTGCAAAATGTGGCGTTTGCGTGCACCCGACACCAGCAACAAGGTTTGTTTGGCGGCCAACAAAGGGGCCATGCCACAGGTCAAGGCTTGTGGCGGCACGTGTTCGCGCCCACCCCAATAACGGGCGTTGCTGGCGATGCTGGCTTCGGTCAAATTGACCATGCGCGTCGGCGCATCAGCGGGGGATGGCGGCTCATTAAAACCGAGATGCCCATTTGGCCCCAAACCGAGGATCGACACATCGAAGCCAGCCACTTGCGCCACCGCCGCATCATAAGCCGCACAAACAGCGGCGGGGTCGGCGGCATCGCCTTTTAAACGGGTGACTTGGGCATCGCTGATGTGCAAAGGCTGCAAAAACGAGCGCCACATCCAGCCATACAACGAGCGGGCATCGTCGGGCGGTAAGCCCCAATAAGCATCGAGCTGAAAAACACGCAGGTGGGCGCTGTCGAATTGACCCAGCGCGTGCCGCTGCGCCAACTCGACATAGGCGCCCATCGGGGTATCGCCAGTTGCCACCACGATGGCGCTGCGGGGGTTGTGCGCCACCGCCGTGCAAATCAGGTCTGCCGCCACGCGGCTAAGATCGGCATAGGTTGGAACTTGGATCAGGTTCATGGCTCAAAAATGTAAAAAGAGACTGGTTCTGCCAGATTTGATGGAAGGCATATGAAATCCCCCCAAAAGCATCCTGAGCGCAGGTCTGGCTTGGGAACAGATAAGGTTGAATCGTAACTGCCAGACCGAAGTCGAAGGATTGCGCGCTATGGGTGACTTTTATCACTAGCATAAAGCGCTATCCTTCGACTTCGGTCGGCAGTTAGGTTTGTGTGTTGTCATAGATTACAAGCCGACCTTCGCTCAGGATGCTTTTTATAAAATTTTCAGTTTTGAAATTCGTAAATCACAAAATCCGACAAAGTTAAAAAAGATACAAATGGAGTAGCGAACAAATGTCTTCATGTGATATTGTAAGCCCATGACGGCTGAAATGCAATTGGGGCATTATGAACGCATCAACTAGGTTAAACGCTATATCCGTGAACATTTAGACCAAGATCTGAACCGCGAAGACTTGGCGAAATTGGCAGGCTATTCGGTGCCGCATTTTCATCGCATCTTTACCGCGCATGGCGGCGAGAGCATTAGCACTTATGTGCGGCGGGTGCGTATGGAGCAAGCCGCCCGCCAATTGTTGGTGGCAGAGGTGAATGTGACCGAGGTGGCGCTCAACAGCGGCTACGAAACCCATTCGGCCTTTGACAAGGCGTTTAAACAACAATTTGGCTTTAACCCCAGCGAATTTAGGGCGCTCAATCGTATTTGGGCCGGTCATTTAATCAACAAACATATTTATTACAACCCCAAGGAGAAAATAATGCAACCACTTGAAATCATCACCCAACCCGATATCCCCGTGCTCTATGCCCGCGCCAGCGAAATGATGGGATCACCCGCCTTTCAGGCCGCCAATAGAGAGGCCTTTGGCAAATTGATGGCCTATTTAGCCCAACACAATTTGATGGCAGACATGCGGCTGTGTGTCGCCATTTACCCCGATGAGGTCGAGGTCGGCAAGGTAGCGCGGTTTGATGCCGGTGCGATCTTTGCCGAAGGGGCGCTGCCAGCGGCGGGCGCTGGGCTGGCCTATCAAACCTTAGCGGGTGGGCGCTGGGCGGTTTTTCGGCATGTCGGGCCATACGACACGCTATGGCAAACGTGGCAGGCCGCGCTGCGCGATTGGCTGCCCACCTCTGGCTGTGAATTTCGGGCTGCGCCGCCCTATGAGGCCTATGTCGATGACCCCAGCCAAACCGCGCCTGAGGTCTTGCGCACCGATATTTATATCCCGATTCAATAGGCGGCGGTCTTTGTGTCCCCAGCGCGGGGATTAAAATCCCGCGCTGGGGACACAAAGACCGCCTTCGCGGTCTAGATTTTTAGCCTGCGCAGGCAGGCTTGGTATGCCCAGCACGCCATTTCTAATGGCTGCGGTATCCGTAATACGTCATCTCCGCAAACGCGGAGATCCATAACAAGGCCCGCAAAAAATGGCGCACCCCACTTGATTTGTGCCTGTCACGTTATGGATTCCCTCTTTCGAGCTGATCGTTGCACAGAACATAAATTCTACAAAAGGAAGATAAACTTGAAGAATGGAACTAGAGATAAAGACATGGGCAGAAAGACAGTGGAGTGGAAGTGAGTTAGGAGATAA
>JAGWYZ010000326.1 GCA_018969115.1 Chloroflexota bacterium
TCATCCTTCATCCTTCATCCTTCATCCTTCATCCTTCATCCTTCATCCTTCATCCTTCATCCTTCATCCTTCATCCTTCATCCTTCATCCTTCATCCTTTCATCCTTCATCCTTTCATACTCAGTCCCTAAACACTCGCACACGGCGGTATGGCTCTTTGCCATATGAATGTGAGATGAGATTGGCAGCACGCACAAGCTCGTGTTGTTTGCGGCGCACAAATTGGTTTTGCGGGCGCAGGTCAACCGAGCGCTCACCCGACAACACCCGCTGAATGGCGATTTCGGTATCGCTGATAGCGGTGTCGAGCGGGGTGGCTTCGGCCTCGCTCAGGTTAAACAAGCCGCCCAAAACCGTCTCGATTTGCAGCTCAGAATTTGAACGCAAGACATAAATGGGGATATTACGATGCTCGGCATCGGTAATGGCACGGGAGCGTTGGCGGTAGTAGGCTTTTGAGGTGACCAACACATCAGCATCACCCGCGCTATCGACCAATTGCGCTGGGATGCCCAAATGCCGAATGGCTTGTAACATACGATTGCGCGGCAAGCCAAAGGCAAAGATTTGCATCAGCCGTGTCGGAAATTTTGACAATCCTCCGGGTAATTCAGTAATTTCAGGTTGTGCTAAGGGGTCTTCAAGCAATTGTCCGCTGTCGCCATTGCCATTCACATGCCCATTGCTGGGAGTTGGGCTATGGGGTGGCAGGTCAAAGTCAAAATCACGCTCACGTTCGCGCTCTTGTTCACGCGCTGGGCGCGGTTCGCCGCGTATCATGCTGCGCTCTTGCCCACGCTCCATCGGGCGGCTACGATCCTCGACCGGCATGGTCGATTTTGTTTTCTCGATATGCAATTGCCCATCTTCACCAAAATAACGCAACTCACTGGGCGGAACCCGCCCACGCAAAATATGATCGACTGCCTCGGCCACATTATGATGCACCAACAATTTTGTGCGCTCTTGAATCTCGATCAACACATCAAACGTAGGCGGGGCGCGTCGTTCAAGCACCGTTTTTTGGGTGTGCCGCCGTCGTGCTTCGTCATCAGACAAGGTCACGCTTTCGATGCCGCCAATTAAGTCGCTGAGGGTCGGGTTCGACATCAAATTTTCCAGCGTTTTGCCGTGCGCTGTGCCAATCAATTGCACCCCACGCTCGGCGATGGTGCGAGCCGCCTCGGTTTCGGCAGCTCGTCCAATTTCATCAATCACAATCACTTGCGGGTTATGGTTTTCAACCGCTTCAATCATCACTTCGTGCTGACGACTGGGGGTGGCAACCTGCATACGACGCGCCCGCCCGACGGCTGGATGTGGTATATCGCCATCGCCGCCAATTTCATTGGAGGTATCAACGATCACCACGCGGCTGCCATCGGCCAGCACCCGTGCGGCCTCGCGCAGCATGGTGGTTTTGCCCACGCCGGGCCGCCCCAACAGCAAAATGCTTTTGCCATTGGTGATGATATCTTTGATGATTTCAAGGGTGCCATACACCGCCCGCCCCACCCGACAAGTAATGCCGACCACTGTGCCGCGTCGGTTTTTGATCACCGAAATTCGGTGCAATGTGCGTGTAATGCCAGAGCGGTTGTCATCGTCAATCTGCCCGATGCGCTCTAAAATATAGTCAATTTCTTCGCGCGTAATTTCATGCTCACGCAGCAAAATTTCTTCATCTTTGCTGCCCGCATAGCGTGCCTCTGGCGCGCGCCCCAAATCCATCACAATTTCAATCAATTCATGAAACCGCCCATGCTCACGCAGCGCCTGTGCCAATGGTGATGGCAGAACCGTTAGTAAGACTTCTAAATCGTCTGTAATTCTCTTTTCTTGCATTGTCTATGTTTGATCATTGGGCAAAAATAAATATTCGCCCGTGCTTAGTATATAAACGCAAAGACGCATGAGCTGGCAGATAGCGTTGCTACCCCCAACATCATGCGCCCGATTTTGGTATTTTGGTGTGTAACGTAAAAATAACCCGTATTTCGTATGGTCAACAAATCAGTTTTGATCAGTTGTTAAATTGTAGCATCGCTCAGGTGTATCTTCTCAATAAGTTGACAAGACAAAACACTCAAATCCTTCTAAAGCTAACCAAATGCGCTGAGACAATAAAGTAATTTTACATATACGATAGCATCGTCGTTTGATCACTTTAATTTTGTTATTTAACCCCTCGACAAAACCACTATTAATTCGTGTAACAAAATAATTCAAAATCAGCAAAAAGAATTTTTGTAGTGTTTTAAACCCCGTCTGTTAAGAAATCTATCGTTTCAATATCTCAATATCATGAGAGATATCTTAAGCTAACAGAGTTGAAAGATGCTAAAAGTGTATTACGAAAAGTAGAACCAATCGTTAGAATTTTTACGTGACCTCGCACTTAATGCGGAACATTCGCGTACCCGAGAGCGCTTTTTAGCACTTTTTGAAATAGCTACAGTATCTTCCCAATAAAATTGGGCAAATAACACAAATTTTCGTCGAAATCACTATATGGCCTTTGCGAACAAGGGCAAAGTCCCTGTTCACAAAGGCCATATAGTGATTTTGACATTACACTTTTTGGGTTACCCAAATTATTAAAAAGCCACTGCTGTACCTTCCTCCGAGAGGTGTAGCGTCGGAGTATCTACTTACCCGCCCAAGTGGGTTTGCGTTTTTCAACAAAGGCCTTCATACCTTCTTTTTGATCTTCGGTGCTAAATAGCACATAAAAGGCGCGGCGCTCTTCGGCCAAACCATCGCTAAGAAAGGTTTCAGCAGCCTGATTCACCATCTCTTTACCGATACGTACCGCCAACGGGGCGCGAGCCGCAATTTGGTTGGCAAGCTCAAGCGCCGCCGCCAAATAACTCTCGACTGGCAATACGCGGTTAACCAACCCATATTGCAACGCTTCTTTGGCACTTAGCCAGCGATTATTCAGCACAATCTCCATCGCCAAGGCCTTGCCAACAGCGCGGGTCATACGTTGAGTGCCGCCAGCGCCGGGAATAACGCCGATGTTGATTTCGGGCTGCCCAAACTGCGCGGTTTCAGACGCAATCATCATATCGCACGACATTGCCAATTCACAGCCCCCCCCCAAACAAAAACCCGACACAGCCGCAATGATAGGCTTTTTAGTCTTTTTCAAACGATCCCATAATTCGATGCGACCATTGGTCAACATATCAACCACAGTGGCATTTGCCATCTCGGCAATATCGGCCCCGGCGGCAAAGGCCGCATCATCGCCAGTAATAACAATGGCACCGATATTGGGGTCGGCATCAAAAGCCTCGGCGGCGGCGACCACCAAGCCCATGACATGGCCATTTAACGCATTGCGTTGTTTGGGACGGTTAAGACGGATAAGACCGGCTTTGCCGTGAATTTCGGTAAGAACGACTGAATCTGACATAAATCTCCTATTAAACTAAAAATTAAGTCGATTGTAATCTGTGGCCGTAAGTCGTGGCTTAACCTGTGCTTGATAGTGTTTCTTAAATCAATTTCCACTTTTTTGTTAGATGAAATTATGTGATTTTATCAAATCAGGGAACATATTTAGACAAAATGGATGCCCAAATCACTATCTCAGGGTTGTTATGGGGTAGCTTTGCCACCCCATAACAACCCTGAGATAGTGATTTGGGCA
>JAGWYZ010000327.1 GCA_018969115.1 Chloroflexota bacterium
GGGCGGCTTTGCCGCCCCATAACAACGCTGAGATAGTGATTTCGGCATTCGTTTTGTCTAAATATGCTCTCTGATTTGATAAAATCTCGTAATTTCAGCTGACAAAAAAGTGAAATTTGATTTAAGAAACACTCTCTTAAGCCGGCCATGAGTCATGAGTAATGAGCCGTGGTCTTAATCACAGCTCATAGCTCATGGCTCAAAGCTCAACATCATGAGCGCCACTTTCGTGGCGGCCTGCGGGGGTGATACGCACAAACTCGGCGTTGTTCCATAATTCTTGCAAGGTGCGTGCGCCAGCATAGCTGAGGCCAGAGCGTAACCCGCCAACTATTTGATAAATAATTTTGCGCATTGGCCCACGATAGGGAACCAAGGCCTCGACACCCTCTGGCACGACTTTTTCCCAATCTTCAGGGTCAACTTCGCGGCCCGTTTCAACTTGGCGACGATCAATATTGGCGGCCAAAGAGGCCATGCCACGCACTGTTTTAAAGCGCTTGTTATCGCGCTGCAAGGTACTGCCCGGGCTTTCATCGGTGCCAGCCAGCATGCTGCCCAGCATGATGGTGCTGGCCCCAACGGCCAGCACTTTGGTCAAATCGCCACCCGTGCGGATGCCACCATCGGCAATGATAGGCACACCCAGTGTCCGCCCAGCATCAGCACATTCAGACACAGCGGTTAATTGGGGCACGCCAAAGCCGGTCACAATGCGGGTGATGCAAATTGAGCCTGCGCCAATGCCAACCTTAACCGCATCGGCCCCAGCCTCGGCCATGTCGCGCACGCCATCAGCAGTAGCAACATTGCCGCCAACCACATCGACATGGGGGTAGCACGACTTAAGCTGACGCACCATATTGAGCGCCATGTCGCTATGCCCATGCGCAATATCGACGACCAAAGCATCAACCCCAGCCGCTACAAGCGCAGCCGCACGGTCGAGGTCATCACTTTTAACCCCAACAGCGGCGGCACAGCGCAAACGCCCATTGGCATCCTTACTGGCGTTGGGGGCTTGCACGCTTTTAGCAATATCTTGGGCCGTAATAAGACCCACTAAATGATTGTTTTGATCCACCACCGGCAATTTTTCGAGCTTGTGCTCGCGCAATAAATTGCGAGCGTGATCGGCGTTAGCCCCAATATCATTGGTAGAAATGGTAATGAGCTTGCTGCGTGGGGTCATTACTTCGCTGACCAAACGTGCATCGTTGGTCTCAAAAATCATATCTCGGGTCGAGATTACGCCGAGTAATTCGCCACTTTCGCTCAACACCATCAGGCCGCCAATTTGATGTGACTCCATTTCAGCGCGGGCTGCTGATAAAACAGCATTGGCGCGAATGGTATATGGATGGGCCATGATGAATGATTCAGCGCGTTTAACTTTGGCAACTTCTTCGACATGTTGCTCAATACTCATAAAACGATGAATCACACCAATCCCGCCTTGGCGGGCCATTGCAATCGCCATGTCAGCCTCAGTCACCGTGTCCATATTGGATGAAATAATGGGGATGGCGATTTCGATATTTTTGGTAAAGAATGTATGTGTATTGACAGCATGGCGCGAAGTAACAGTAGATCGCTTGGGCACCAACAATACATCATCAAAAGTCAGGGCAATTTCAGGTTTTAATTTCATGATAAATGGCAGATTACAACTTTAGCATAAACCGCAATTGTATTTTTGCTTTTAGCGCAAATTTCTAAAAGATGAAGGATCGACAGTGACATCAACGAAACCTTTCATCAACTCAAAATCTGCTCTATTTGCTTTTTACCGTAATCACCGAAGGCACAGTATCATACGAATCGGTTAAATCGCCTTCGGGCACGCCTCGCAACCAAATGCCTGTCGATGCCCCGCCATCTAAATTAAGCGCACTATCAATATTAAGAGTCGGATGGCTGGCAAGCATAGCGGCGAGGTCGCTCAATAGCCATGACGATGAACGAGTGATGCCAAGCAATACTTTGCCCATTTTGTCGATGCCAATAAACGATCGGTAGGTATGGCGATCTTCAGTCGGCAAATTTTGCATCACTTTGCTATTTTGCACCAGCATTGGAAAGGTTTGCACGGCTTGGGTAATTTTGACATCGGGTGTATAAGGCTGCGACCCTAACCATTGCAAGCGCGGCTTGCCATCCCGAATAGAAAACATGCCACCAAAACCTTTATAACTTTGCCCATAAGCCTTGCCATTGGTAATAAGCAAACCGGTAGCGGTTTTTTGTGGGGTAAAAAAACCGGCATTAATGATGACATCGGCATCGGTAACGTTATGCCAATCACTCATACGGTGCGGGTCGGTGGGGGTATATTGCACTTTAATATCGACGCGGGTCGGGTCTATGCGCACTACGGTAATCGGGTGATCGACATTCAGGCTATTGCTATGCGCCCGTAAATTAATCACCTCGATACCAACAGTTACTTTGCGCCACATAGCATTATTCGACGTAGCTGGAAGAACACCCACTTGCGGCAAAGTTGGGGTAACAACACTGTTAGACTGTGGCTTTGGTTCTATTGGCGTTATTGGCGTTATTGGCGTTATTGACGTCAAATCGGGAATATTAGGCGTGAGTGGCGCACCACAAGCCATAAAGCACACAGATAGAAAGGCGGCAGATAAAACTTGTTTTTTCATTCGCTGGTGCTAATCGTTTGAGCCAAAAGACAAAAGCTAAACACGAGATTGCTAACTAACAATGTCATATTACAAATGCAAACAAGTTTTTGCCAATTTCACAATATCTCGCTTTGCCACAAGCTGAGCAAGATATTGTGAAATCGGCCTATATCTTTCTTAACCTAACTTTGTTCAATAGTCCAAAATTATACAAGTGTGGCTCTGATTTGTTGCATGTGTTGCCCCTAAATAAAGTCATGCCGAACTCACAATCACTTGGTGCTTAAAAAAAGATGCTCTAAGACTATCAAGATTTCAACATATATACTTTGCACATCATGCCTTATCACAACGAATTTATTCGGGTTGAGAGCGGCAAAACGATATGGGTACGCGCCCAATGTGAAGTGGTAGCGTGGCAAATTCAACGCACCCGCGCTTCACCGTTTGATGCCTATGTCGGCATTTTGTGCGAATTGGGATGAGCAAAATGGCGCTATGGCGCAATCGATCAATTTGACACTCTCGGCACGCGCAGCAAAACCGACGATGGCGATTATGAAATTAAAACGTATCATCTCAATAATTCGGGGTAAACCCCAAAGATGTAATGCCAGACGTACTATATGACCATTGAAGTTAGGGGCTTTGTCCCTAACTTCAATGGTCATATAGTGCGTCTGACGAAAAACAGTTTTTCGCCGAAATCACACTATCTCAGCGTTGTTATGGGGCGGCTTTGCCGCCCCATAACAACGCTGAGATAGTGATTTCGGCATTCGTTTTGTCTAAATATGCGCTCTGATTTGATAAAACCACGTAATTTCAGCTGACAAAAAAGTGAAATTTGATTTAACGGTAGTTTAGTCTAAAAGTAGGGATGTTGTTCAAACCTGTAGTAAAACAGAGGGTATGAAAAAAAAAGAAGAACAACATCCCCCCGCAGTATACAAAACAGTCGAAGCAATCATAGCAACGCTAGCA
>JAGWYZ010000328.1 GCA_018969115.1 Chloroflexota bacterium
CATACGGATACTTTGCCAAAATACACCGCCCATCAATGTTTGAATCACCGTCGAAGCCCCGAGCTGACTATCGCGGTCTGAACCCCAACAATAAGCCGAGTTGGCAGATTGTGCAGAAGTCGTGGTGAGCATACAGGTATGCCCACCGCCGGTGTCGATGGCAAAGGCGTTAATTGAGGTACTGGGAACGGCAGCCACTACTTGTGGGAAGACTGCATTTTGCAGCGTATTATTTCCCAATTGACCATTTACATTGCGCCCCCAACACATCACCTGCCCACCGTCTAAAATGGCACAAGTGTGAGAGCCACATTTGGTCGAGGCCTCATCACACCCCACAAACCCGCCTGCGGCAATGGCTATGGCGCGGGTGCTTAAATTGACCCGCACCGGCGATACACGCGAGGTTGTGCTGCCATCGCCCAATTGCCCATCGCCGTTGCCGCCCCAACATTGCACATCGCCAGTATTGAGCAACACACAAGTATGATGCGCACCAGCCTCAATCGCCACAGCTGTAGCACTTAGGCCTGTCACCAAAGTTGGCGTATTACGCGCAATGTTGTCACCCACGCCTAATTGACCACTATTGTTGTTGCCCCAACAACGTACATTGCCATTGGTAAGCAAGGCACAGGTATGTGCGCCACCGCTGCTGATCGCCCGCACCTCGGTGCTAAGCCCCAGCACATTCACCGCAGCCGTTGTGTCGGTGTTGCCGCCGTTGCCCAATTGCCCACTGCCATTTGCCCCCCAACACTTGACCCCGCCACCCAATAGTAAAGCACACGTATGCGACCAACCCGCCGAAACAGACACATTGTCAGTTCTTAAACCACCCACACTGACTGGAAATGGCTGATCGATTTGATTCGGCACGCCGACTTGCCCATTGTCATTTTTGCCCCAACAGCGCACCGTGCCATTCAACAAAATGGCGCAGGTGTGGCCACCACCAGCGCTTAAATAACGCACTGCCGTGTTTAATTTGACAGCTTGTGGAATCGCACGGCTGGTAAATGAGCCATCACCCAATTGCCCTTGCACATTGCTGCCCCAGCAATAGGCGATGCCAGCGTAACTAAGCAAACAACTGTGTAGCTCGCCTAAACTCAGGGCGGCTACCCCGCCACCCAAATCAAACCCATTTAAGCCTTGCACCGGCGCTGGTTTTACCTGAAAGGCACTGGCTTGATAAGACAAATTGCCCCAACACTTCACTGCGCCAGCCATAATAGCGCATGTGAGGGTTTTGCCAGCCGCAATTGCGGTGACATTCAACGGTAGCGATAGCACATCAACCGGTATTAACCGGCTAGTGCTGCTGCCATCCCCCAATTGCCCACTTTCGTTCGCGCCCCAACATTTAACCTTGCCAGAAGCGAGCAAGGCACACGTATGCGATATGCCCGCTTCAATATCGATCACATCGCTGTCAAGACCCAAAACGCCGACCGGAACGGTGGCACGGGTAGTGCTGCCATCGCCCAATTCGCCGTTATCATTGCTGCCCCAGCATTTAGCGGCGTTTCTTTGAATGGCGCAATAATGACCACCGCCGGCGGCAATGGCAGTCACGCCATCGTTCAAACCCGCTATCTTGCGTGGGATGGGGTTATCGTCACCCCAACACATGACGCTGCCAATTAAGGTGAGGGCACACGCGCCATTGGTCGATGCTGCCACCAGTTGGGCGGGCACTTTGCCATTGCCTGTGCCGAGGTCAGATACAAATATGGCTTGTGCCGTGGCCGGTGTCTCTGCCGAAATCCCCAGTTGTTCGAGGTTATTGCTGCCCCAACAACGCACCGCGCCATCATTCATCACGGCACAATTGTGGTTGTCGCCCGCCGAAATTTGGTTGACATTAGCGGTGAGGGTTTCGTGCGGCTGGGGTTTGGGTTGGGGCGGCTGGTAGCCATTGCCCAATTGATATTTGCGGTTGTCGCCCCAACATTTGACTGCACCCGTGTTTAACAATGCGCAGGTATGCCCCTCACCTGCCACCACGCCACGGGCAAAGCCATTCAGGTTTTTGACCGACATCGGCGTATTTCGCTCAATGACAGTTGGGCGCTCATTGCGGGTTCCATCGCCCAGTTGCCCCAAGCCGTTACTACCCCAACAACGCACATCGCCATCATCATACACGGCGCAGGCGTGGCTGCCGCCCACCGATAACGCCAAAGCTTGTGCATCAGGGCGATGAAATACGCCGGGTGGTATGGCGCTGGTGGGTTGAAATGGCAGAAGGGTAGAAAGGACGATGGTTGCGGTTAATGCAAGTTTTTTCATGGTCGCAAATCAGTATATAGCGCCCGAAAATGTCGAGGCAAAATTAATCTAGAGCAGATTCAGCGTTGATGAAATGTTTTGGCGATTTCACTCTCCATGTCCCAAAGCGACGCTTTGGGACATGGAGAGTGAAATCGCCCCTTCATCATTTAGGAATTTGCGCTGAATTTGCGCTATTGTCGCTCAATCACCCTAAATCAAACAAAATGAGCGGAGTCTCCATCTCGGCGCGGTCTAGGCCGCCGTGATGCCCGCGCAATTCATTCTCGAAACGCTCTTTTTCATACCACCACACCGATTGACCCGGCTGCGACAAAATGACCAGATTACCGACGCGGTCGAGAAAACGCTGCGAAATGTCATTGCCAAAAATGCCTTGTGCGATGAGCGATTGCGTGGTATAAACTTCGGCGCGTCCGGCCAGAGCCGTGCGCAACATCGCCTGCACCGCATCAAGCAAATGTGGTTTTACATACAAAAACATGTCACGCGGCGAGCCAGCCGGCACAATCGGCGCACCCGATCGGCTCAACATAAACGACTCGGCAATGTCTGGGTGTTTTAAATTGAGAAAATAAGTGTCTTCGGGCGGCGTATCCACCTGCCCATGATCCGCCACCATCATCAACAAGGTCTTACCCGCCTTGCCTGCCACCCGATTTAAAAAATGATGCTCAAATGTCCATAAAAAATTCTCGATCTGAGCCGTCACTTGGGGCGATGATGGGCCGTAATCATGCGCCAACGTGTCAATATCAGCAAAATACAAATAAAAATAATGACGTGCGCCCGTTGCGTTTTCAGCGCTGCCAGTCGTCTGCGTCTGTAACACCGCCTCAGATAAATTAACAAGCGCCTCTGACAAGGTTTTAAACCCATGTGTCTGTGCGCCTTTAAAAACCGCTTGGCTATAGGTGGTGTGAATGAGCGGCTTCGGCATAAACATGTGCGATTTCACCCCCGCCTCAGCCAGCCGTTGATAGAGGGTATGTGTCGGGAATAAATCTGCTGGATGGGCTTTCACTTTATGCAACGTTTCGCGCTCGTGATCACCAGCAAACGAAAATAACAATGGCGCAATCACCGCATCGACTTCTGGCTCATAATAAAACCATTCATGCACCCCACTTTGCGCCAAATTTAAGCCAGTGTTGATGGTGGTGACATGCGCCGCTGTTGTCGCCGGAAACATTGAGGTTAACTTTGACACCGCCCCATCTCGCATAAAGCGCTGAATGAGCGGGTGTTGGGCAAATTGCTCGATAAAACGCCAACCAAAGGCATCGATAAAGCACAACACCACGTTATCATAATCAGGCGCAAAAT
>JAGWYZ010000329.1 GCA_018969115.1 Chloroflexota bacterium
TGGCTGCCGATGATGTCGTCTGAATTGGCTGCTGCAGAAGTTTAAATTGCCTGATGGATGGGGCGTAGGCGTGGGCAACCCCCAAAATCACCACTAGCTTGTCTCAGCGACATCTGTGCTGTTGGCTAAGCCAGCTGGGTGGTGGCTCGTTATTTCTGTTGGTGCTTATGCTCGTGCGGACGGCGTTATCTGGGCGTTTAGTTTGGTATCTTCTCAATAAATGTCAATCAACGTCGGCTTTCGGCGCTCATACGTTGCTAATTGGGTAAACCCAGCCTCGCGGGCAATTGTGATGGCCCTGTCTAAATGCGCCCCTACTTGGTGCGGTGCATGTGAGTCTGACCCGATGGTGAGATAACGCCCACCCATTTCATAATACCAGTGAATGACGCTGGCAGGTGGGTTTGGCTCATTGCGCCCTTTGCGTAATGGGTTGGTGTTGATCTCGATGCCTTTGCCCCGTGCAATCACTTGCCGTAATACCTCACGTATTTCAGGTTCCCATTCGCCAATGTTATAGCTATTGCCAAATGCGGCTTGCCCATAACGCGCTGGGTAATCGACGTGTGACAAAATGTCATAATCGCCATTGGCGGCTAAGTCTTGTAATTCGACAAAATAGCGCCGAAATGATTCACGCCAATTGCCAAAAGCAGTAAAAAACGAGGGCAAAAAAGTATTATGTTTGCCATCAATCCAATGTAACGAACCCAAGACAAAATCCCACGGGTAAGCCTGCAAAACTTGTTCAACTGTGTCTAAATGGCGATGCGGCTCACTGATTTCGATGCCAGCACGAATGGTGAGCTGGCTGCCATAAACCCGCCGAAAAGCCTGAATGGCTTGCCAATAAGCTGGATGATCGAAAAAATAGCTGGTGAAATCTTCGGCGTTGTAGTCTTCGTGTTCGGTGAAGGCAATTTCATGCACGCCAGCTGTAATGGCAGCACGAATTTGCGCTTCCATGGGGTAATCGCAATCTTTGGAAAAAGACGTGTGGCAATGATAATCGATAAGCATGGCATCTATCATACCCGCTCAAGTTAGTGTATGAATTACATTATCTTAAAAGAGACAGTATAATTGCTGTATTATGAATGAAACATTAACTACACTCCTTGTAGCGGCGAGCAATAGTATCGCAATTGAAAAAGGGCGCGTGGTTGTGCGCGATGAAGCGATGCTACGCGCTAAAGGCATTGATGCATTGGTTTATTTGGCCGTGTTTGGCGATGAGACCCGTAAGGCGAATGCCCGTTGGTTGATTTGGGAAACAGCCCAAACGCTTGGCATACGCCCCGCCTCGATTCACGATTTGTATATCGCACGTGCACAAGAGAAATTGCCTCATTGCTTTACCACCCCAGCCATGAATATTCGCGCCATGACCTATGATTCAAGTCGTGCCGCGTTTCGGGCCATTAACAAAGGCAACGTCGGCGCATTTTTGTTTGAAATTGCGCGAAGCGAAATGAGCTATACCGATCAACGCCCTGATGAATATGTTATTGTGGTGTTAGCGGCGGCGATTAAAGAGGGATTCCGTGGACCAGTGTTTATTCAAGGTGATCATTTTCAGATCAATGCTAAAAAATATGCCAATGAAAAAGACCGTGATGGTGAAATTGAGGCATTGAAAAAGCTAATGCTTGAGGCGATTAAGGCTGGTTTTTACAACATCGATATCGACTCTAGTACCTTGGTTGACCTAAGCAAGCCGAATTTGGCTGAACAACAACGGCTAAATTATGAGCTGTGCGCCATGTTTAGCGATTTTATTCGCGCCAATGAGCCAAAAGGTGTGCATATTTCGTTGGGTGGTGAGATCGGCGAAGTCGGCCATAAGAATAGCGATGTACACGAATTGAAAGCGTTCATGGAGGGCTATTCGCCATTGATTAAGCACCAACCCGGCATCAGCAAAATTTCGGTGCAAACTGGCACATCGCATGGTGGCGTGGTATTGCCCGATGGCTCAATTGCCGAGGTGAAGATCGACTTTAAGGCGTTGTATGATTTATCTCAAAGCGCCCGCAATTACAACATGGGCGGCGCGGTGCAGCATGGTGCTAGCACCTTGCCAGAGGCGGCCTTTGGCGAATTTGTCAAGTCGCAAGCCATTGAGGTACATTTGGCAACCGCGTTTATGACCATTTTGCTGGACCAATTGCCAAAAGAGCTAAATGCCGAAATGAATGCATGGCTATTTAAGAATGCCGCTGATGAACGTAAGCCGAAGGATACTGACGAGCAATTTATTTACAAGACGCGCAAGAAAGTATGTGGCCCATTCAAGAAGCAAATGTGGCATTTGCCCGAAGAAGACCATGTGCGTGTGGGCGAGGTTTTAGAGGCGCGTTTCGCCTTTTTGTTTGAGCGATTGGGTGTAAATAACACTCAAACCTTTGTGGCGCAAACTGTTACCGCAATTGAACTGCACAAAACACCAGAAGATTATGGCGCGGCCCCAATTCTGGCTGAAGATGTGAGCGATTTGGCTGACTAAATTGTTGGGGGATGTCTCAACAGTGTCATATCAAAAACTGTAACTGGCTTCTGGCAACATGGGTTTTGCCCATGTTGCCAAAAGCCAGTTGCGGTTTTTGATATGAGTGTTTTACGCCAACGCCTGATTAATGCTTTGCATCACATCATGCGTTAATTTTGGCAATAGGTCGAGCGCCAGCATGTTTTCGTGAAATTGCGTCACATTGGTTGCGCCATTGATGGCAGTGCTGACATTTGGGTTTTTGATACACCATGCCAGCGCCAATTGTGACATTTTGCAGCCCAAATCATCGGCAATGTGCTGTACTTTGATTACTTTGTCGAGTAAGGCCTGATTGGTGAAACGTTCGCGCAGCCATTCATAGCCGGGCAAATCGACCCGTGTGCCTGCCGGAATGCCTTGATTGTATTTGCCAGTCAGCAAACCGCCGCCCAACGGACTCCAGATGGTTGTGCCTAAACCGATCTCTTTATACAGACGCGCATATTCTTTTTCAACACGATCACGGTGCAGCATGTTGTATTGCGGCTGTTCCATTTGCGGTTTGTGCAAATGATGTCGCTCGGCAATCTGCCACGCCGCCATGATTTGATCGGCGTTCCATTCGCTGGTTCCCCAATACAATACCTTGCCTTGGGTGATCATGTCGCTCATGGCCCGCACGGTTTCTTCGATCGGGGTGTCTGGGTCGGGGCGGTGGCAAAACACCAAATCAACATAATCTAGCCCAAACCGTTTGAGTGAGCCATCGATGGCTTGCATGAGGTATTTGCGGTTGAGTGTGTTTTTGTCGTTGGGTCCGCGACCCAGCCCCCAATAAAATTTGGTGCTCACCACATAACTGACCCGCGGCCAGCTCATTTTTTTAAACACTTGGCCCATTATTTCTTCGCTGACACCGGCGGCATAACCTTCGGCGTTGTCAAAAAAGTTCACGCCAGCGTCATAGGCTGCTTTCATGATCTCGCTGGCGTGGTCTACGCCCAATTGATTTTTAAACGACACCCACGAGCCATATGAAATGACGCTGAGTTTCAAGCCGGATGATCCTAATCGACGATATTGCATTTATAGTTCCTTAGCAAAGATTATAGCGGTAGCTAAGGCTGCT
>JAGWYZ010000330.1 GCA_018969115.1 Chloroflexota bacterium
ATACAACTGCTTCTAGTGAGTCTTTTGTCTATATCGCGAGTATTCGGCGCATGCTTAAATCTCTTTAAGAAACACTCTCTAAAGCCGATCCATCACTTGAATCTTGCTCAACAAGCTTGCCCTGCACCGCCAAGGTGAGAATTGACTTACGCAAATCGGCAGGCGCAACGGCAAAAGCTGGGTGAAAAAGCAACTCGAGGTTGGCAGGGGTAGGTGCATCGGCAAAACGTGCAAGGGCAGCGCGAGCCAGCGTCGCTTGCTGGGTGTCACGGGCTTGCAGTTGCGCCTCTAGCCGGTCACACAATGCCATCAGCTCGTCTACCTTCGCCACAATTCGCTTTTGCTCGGTGAGGGGGGGAAGGGGGATTTTCTGAAGCTTAAGGGTATCAGTGTTTACAGCAGCTTGGTTAATCCAACGGGTGCAAATTCGAGAAAAATAACCATTATTTCGTAAAAGTGTTAAATAGAAAACCACAAAATTGGGATAGAATCCTTCTTTAAGACGAATTCGAGTAATATGATTACTAAAGCCAAACTCGTAATCGCAATCAACCAAACAAGTCTTCCCAACTAATTCTTGGCTATTAGTATTATTAAAAAGAATATCACCTGCTTTAATAGATGATCTTTGTAAATCAACCATCTGTGGGGCAACCCTCACGAGCAAATCAAAATTTAGAGTTCCAAGTGTGGAAATATTATGAGTACGAAGATGAACGTGTCCATTTTCAACCTGGTGATTTCTCGAACAAGCAAAGCCAGGGGTTATTAAGTGAGCAATTGCTCCAATAGATTGGACCGCCCACCCTTCGGGCAACTCACTTCCTGTTGAATTTTTTCTTAAAAGCTTCCCTGTAAATGCTAATTTAAGTACCAACTCCCGCAGCTTCGCCACCACATTCGGCGCATCGGCAAACTGGTCAAATTTATCAAAAAAAGTCTCAAACGTCATATTACATTTCCCCAAAACGGCTATATTACCTCTTCCCCTCCCACCCCACACAAGCACCCTGAGCGAAGGTCGGCCTATTGCCCATGCTAAAACCCACAACCTAATTGCCGACCGTAGTCGAAGGGGGCGCTCTATGGGTGTCTTTCATGCCTAGCCAAAAACGCCCCCTTCGACTACACGGCGCAGTTAAGCATCCCCTCAGCCATATCCCCAAGCGCCGTTCCGCTCAGGGTGCTACCCATCCATTTACACCCCTACCCTCACGCAAGCACCCTTCGACTACACGTCGCAGTCAGGCATCCCCTAAGCCTCATCCCCAAGCGCCGTTCCGCTCAGGGTGCTACCCACACATTTACACGCCCCCCACACACAAGCACCCTGAGCGGAGGTCGGCCTATTGCCCACGCTAAAACCCACAACCTAATTGCCGACCGTAGTCGAAGGGGGCGCTCTATGGGTGTCTTTCATGCCTAGCCAAGAACGCCCCCTTCGACTACACGACGCAGTCAGGCATCCCCTCTCAACCCCATCCCCAAGCGCCGTTCCGCTCAGGGTGCTATCTAGCAGATTTAAGCACCCTCAGCAACCTCCCGTTGCTAGCCCTCGCGTCGTCGTCGTTCCTCACTAACAATCTGATGAATACGCTCATAATCACCTTCAATCAGCGCTTCTTTTTTCGCTCTCGACCAGCCTTTTAACTTCCTTTCTAACTTAAAAGCCTCATCATCTGTTTGAGTTTCCTGAAACCACACCAAACAAACAGGTCGTCGAAAACTTGTATATCCACCATATGTCCCTGCATGATGTTCTTGCAAACGTCTTTCAATGTCAGTCGTTTGCCCAACATAATACGACTCATCTGAACATTTAAGCATATAAACGTAAGCCATAAGTTTAAGTCGATATCAAAAAATTAGTCTTCAAATTTACCGACTTCATTAGCGCGTCAACGCCTCCATCAATTGCGCCTTTAACAAACCACGAGTCTCGGCAATTTGGGCCAGCAGCTTTTCATATTCTGGCAGCAAATGATCAACATCGCCCAAGCCAGCGTCAGGCGTATGTGGGTTTTTAAGATCAAGGTTGTAATTACCGGCCTTAATTTGGCTAATGGGAACCCACCATGCCTGCTCATTCTCTACCCGCTGATGCCACCATGCCCGCTCAGGCTCAAATTCTTCAATGCGAATCGGTTTACCCTTGTTATAACTCTTGGCCCCGGCAGGGTATGGATGCTCGTAATACCAAATTTCTTGCGTCGGCCCGCCTTTGCTAAAAAACAACAAATTGGTGCGGATGCCGGTATAGGGGTTAAACACCCCATTCGGCAAACGCACAATCGTGTGCAAATTGCACTCGGTAAGCAAGGCTTCTTTAATGCGGGTTTTTACCCCTTCGCCGAATAATGTTCCATCGGGCAACACCAACCCCGCTCGCCCACCCGGTTTCAAGATCTTCATCAGCAACACCAAAAATAAATCGGCGGTTTCGCGGGTGCGGAACTCGGCCGGGTAATTCGACTCAATACCGTCTTCCTCCATACCGCCAAAAGGCGGGTTGGTTACAATCACATCCACCCGCTCTTTGGGTCCCCAATTACGCAACGGGCGGGCCAATGTGTTATCGTGCCGCACACTGGCAGGCACATCAATGCCATGCAGCAGTAAATTGGTCATACACAAGACATGCGGCAAATGCTTCTTTTCGATCCCAGCAAAACACGCTTGAATGGCACGTTCATCTTCTTCGGTTTTGGCCTGTTTGCGCAAATGTTCAATGGCACATACTAAAAAACCGCCAGTGCCACAGGCCGGGTCGAGCACACTCTCACCAATTTGTGGGTTGACCTGCTCGACAATAAACTGAGTGACGGCGCGTGGGGTATAAAACTCGCCCGCATTGCCCGCCGATTGTAGGTCTTTGAGCAATTTTTCATAAATATCGCCAAACATATGGCGATCATCCGAAGCATTAAAGTCAATATCGTTAATTTTGTTGATAACCTGCCGCATTAAAGTGCCATTTTTCATATAATTGTTGGCATCATCAAATACATTGCGGATGAGGCTGCTGAGCTTATCGGCGTTGCCGGTCAAGGTCTTGAGATTGGGCAATAACGTGTTATTGACAAAATCGAGCAATGCCTCGCCAGTAATCCCCTCGGCATCGGTAGCCCATGCCGACCAACGCAACTGCGTTGGCAGTGGCGAGCGATAGTCCTCTTGTAACATCGCCATCTCTTGCTCACGGTCGTCAAAAATTTTCAAAAAAAACATCCAACCCAATTGCTCAAGCCGTTGGGCATCGCCATAAGTTCCTGCGTCTTTGCGCATAATGTCTTGGATGGTTTTTACTAAATTAGATACATTTGCCATAATAATGATCGTTAAAACAGAATTTTATCGAAATTACGTCTTTTTTGTAAGGGTTAGGATAATAGTAAAACCGTCATTTCGAAGCGAAGCGAGAAATCTTTGCAAAACATACGCTTCTAGCCTCAATTTACACAAAGATTTCTCGCTTCGCTCGAAATGACAAATTTACACTTCCACTATCATCTTATCTCTTACAAAAATTACGTCTTTTTAAGTTATTTTTAGACACTGTTTCTTAAAAGAAAGCCCAGCATCCTGAGCGGAAGGCTGGCCTGATATTAAGGCCCAAGCA
>JAGWYZ010000055.1 GCA_018969115.1 Chloroflexota bacterium
TGTTGATGCTTGCTAGCGTTGCTATGATTGCTTCGACTGTTTTGTATACTGCGGGGGGATGTTGTTCTTCTTTTTTTTTCATACCCTCTGTTTTACTACAGATTTGAACAACATCCCTACTTTTAGACTAAACTACCGTCAAATTTCACTTTTTTGTCAGATGAAATCACATAATTTCATCAAATCAGAGAGCTTATTAAAACAGTGTCTTAGATTTTGCCCATCAAAGTTAGGCAACCCAAAATGACAAAACTTTAAGCTGATATGGTATCTTGGTTTTGGTTGCAATAAGAAATTGCCAGAATGCCGATAACAATTTAGAATTTGTGCTTAACTTGACAATGTCATATGAGCTAAAGCAAAGCAAGTTTTCACCAATTTCATCATATCGATGGCGTAGTGGCACGACGTGCCGGGTCTCTATTTAAATCATCGATGGTGGCTGATATTCACCAAAAGCACGTTTGAGCACTTTGCCAATTTCGCCAACCGTTACGCCATCTTCAACACAGGCAATAAGAATAGGCATGAGATTGTCATTGCCACGCGCACTGGCCTCAAGATGCGCAATTCGCTCGCTCACACACACATTATCACGGTTAGCCCGCCATTCTGCCAAACGCTGGCGTTGTTGTTGCTCAACCGCAGGGTTAACGGTAAAGCGCGGGGCTGCCACACCGACATCTGTAGACACAAATTCGTTCACCCCAACAATCACTTCTTCTTTACTCTCAACCTTGCGCTGATATTGATACGAGGCCTCGGCAATTTGTGATTGCATCCAACCTGCCTCAATCGCCTTGACCGCGCCACCCATTTGGTCAATTTGGTCAATCAGCGCAAAGGCGCGGCGTTCAATTTCATCAGTCAAATGCTCAATTACATAACTGCCAGCCAACGGGTCAACCGTATCAGTTATACCGCTTTCATTGGCAATAATTTGTTGAGTGCGCAATGCTGTGCGGGCCGCCTCGGCAGTGGGCAATTGTAGTGCTTCATCCATCCCATTGGTATGCAAACTTTGGGTGCCGCCCATCACTGCTGCCAACGCTTGCAAAGTGACACGCGCCACATTATTGAGCGGTTCTTGGGCTGTCAGGGTGCTGCCACCAGTTTGGGTATGAAAACGTAACATCCAACTACGCGGGTCTTTGGCATCAAAACGCTCTCGCATGATCTTGGCCCACATGCGCCGCGCCGCACGAAATTTTGCCACTTCTTCGAGAAAATTATTATGGGCGTTAAAAAAAAAGGCCAACTGTCTGGCAAAATCATCGATATTGAGACCAGCATCGAGCGCTCCTTGCACATAGGCGATGCCATTGGCCAAGGTAAAAGCCACCTCTTGCACGGCAGTGCTGCCGGCTTCACGAATGTGATAACCGCTAATGCTAATGGTGTTCCATTGCGGCACATGTTCACGGCAAAAGGCAAAAATATCGGTCAC
The DNA here is from genome assembly GCA_018969115.1 of Chloroflexota bacterium. GTDB lineage: Bacteria > Chloroflexota > Anaerolineae > J036 > Brachytrichaceae > AQU-03. The sequence continues at coordinate 1,448 of JAGWYZ010000055.1, forward strand.
CAAACGCATCGAATGGGTGGGCGGAAATCGATATAACCCACGTGCAGCATATTCTTTGAGGATGTCATTTTGTACAGTACCACGCAATTTTTGTGTGACCTGCAAGGTCGCTGGCGCGGCCCATTCACCCTTGGCAGCTTGCTCTTTGCCAACTGCAACGTATAAAGCCAGTAACACAGCAGCAGGTGCGTTAATGGTCATGCTGGTGCTTACTTGATCGAGCGGAATGCCATTAAACAACTCGCGCATATCGCCCAAAGTGCTAATGCTCACACCGACTTTTCCTACTTCGCCACGTGCCAATTCGTCATCGGCATCCATACAAAGCTGAGTTGGCAAGTCAAAAGCGACCGACAGCCCCATTTGCCCTTGGGCTAGCAAATATTTGTAGCGTTGGTTACTTTCGGCGGCACTGGCAAACCCAGCATATTGGCGCATTGTCCAAAAGCGTGAGCGATACATGCCAGCATGAATACCACGTGTAAATGGGTATTCGCCCGGCAATTCGTTGCTTGTTGATAGATTAGCAGCGGTATAGGTTGCTTCGAGCGGAATACCAGACGAAGTTTCAAATTTTGCTTTGCGTTCGGCGTTTTTTTTATTTTTTAGCGTGGTCATGGCGGATATAAATTATAAAGCGCCAATTTCATTTTAAAGACGCTAACTGACCAGATAGTAGCTTACGTTTGACATCTGTTAGACACTGTTTCTTAAAACAATTTTTTGCCAAAACCACGATCTCAGGGTTGTTATGGGGTGGCAAAGCCACCCCATAACAACCCTGAGATCGTGGTTTTGGCAATCATTTTGTCTAAATATGCGCTCTAATTTGATAGGATCACGTGATTTCATCTGACAAAAAAGTGGAAATTGATTTAAGAAACACCCTCTTAGAAAACGATACCCTGAATTGACAAAATCACTGAGAGCAGATTCTGAGTTGATGAAATCGGCCTTTCGTTATTTAAGAATTTGGTATCTTTTCAATCATTCGAGGTAAACCTAAAAAGTGTAATGTCAAAATCACTATATGGCTTTTGTGAACAGGGGCTTTGCCCCTGTTCACAAAAGCCATATAGTGATTTTGACGAAAATTTGTTTTATTCGCCCCATTTTATTGAGAAGATACAGAATTTGTCCTAAAAAGGCCGCGACGTAAATAACGCTAAGAAAAGAATAACCGTGAGTAAGAACAAACCTAAACGCATAAAATCAAGCGGAGTTACATCATCCATCGGCGAGGCATGACGTGCCGCCCCCCCCAAGCCAGCAAATAACAACCAAATAAACCAATTGGGCGAATACATAAAACCCAAAACCGCCATAATGGCCATCGTCGCCATCGCGATCCAGCGTGCCCAATGTCGCCCCAATGCCGCGTAAGCAATATGCCCACCATCTAATTGTCCAACCGGCAACAAATTCAGCATCGTAATTACCAGCCCAATTCGCGCTGCGTAAAGCACGGGGTTAAACAAAATCCCATGGTTTACAGCATCGGGGCGAAAAATAGCGATCAAGAAATCCATCAACATCGCACGGTTGCTCGGAGCAGAGTCGGGCAACACTTGGGCGATTAATAAACCAACGACGTAGAGTGGGATTGCAATCAACAGTCCAGCCACTGGCCCGGCCAACCCCACATCAAACAAAGCACGTTTGCTGCGTGGCATACCACGCATTTGAATAAAAGCCCCTAAGGTGCCAAGCCCAATAGGCATAGGGATAAAAAATGGCAATGTCACCGGCAATTTGTGCCAACGCGCCGCCACATAATGCCCAAGCTCGTGTACCCCTAGAATACTCAACAGGGTTAAAGCAAATGGCAACCCATAGGTCACTACATCGAGCAAACTTAAGGCATTGAGCGCAGCATCTGAACCAACATTAGCCACAGCTCGCGAAAAGAGTGTGCCAGCAAAAGCCGTGCTGATCAACGTGGCAACAAACAGCCCCAAACTCATCCACGGGCGTTGATCAACTGATGCTATCGCATCGCCTTTAATCACCACAAACACTTGGCGCTCTGCATCATTGTCAAGATCACGCAACAGCGGAAAATAACCAATCTCTTTCAACCGTGTACTCATTTGCTCAAAAGCCTGATCTGACTTTATACGCAATTTACCCAAAAACATAATGGCATTGCTCGAAGGCTCGGCTTGTACTTGATCGACCGCCATTACTTCGGTGATGCGAGAACGCAAGGTCAGCGTTAACTCTTGTGATGATGGCTGGTCAGGTGGCGTTTGTAGCTGGATGGGTGAGGGGTCAGGCTCGATCATGCATATTCATTTTAGTTCAAGTTGTATTTGCCGAAAATAACCAATACAACCACATCAAAACAGCATGAACCAATGCTACCAGTGGCAAGTTACGCAAATGCAAATACAGCCGTGCGTAAAACACCCCCATCAACATATTAAGCAAAAATTCGACTGTCGCACGGGTTAAAAACGAGGGCGGCGGTTGTGGTGCTACCGGCAAGGTGGTAACAATAGGGCTGGTAATTGGGCTGACAAGAGCGTTTATCGTGGGCAACTCTAACCCGCTTATCGACAAATTGGGCAAAGCTGCAATAGTAAAAACCAAAGCCGACAAAACAACTGCCACAAAGCTAGGAAGACGCAAAGCATCACGCAGGTAACGCAACAACACCCCACGAAACAATAATTCGGCAGGCAAAGCGCTAAGCAAAAAGAACAGGGCTAAATTGGGCAAAGCTTGTGCTGGTAACGATGTCGGCCACGTCATATGATAAGCTCGGCTCATCCACATCAAGGCCGTTGCCACACTAACCACAATTATCAACTCGATCAAATGTCGAAACCAAGTCGCTTTGGGCAACGCCGCTGAACTGGGGGCAGACGCGCCACCAGAAAATAAAAAACCCAGTCCATTAAATTTGCCTGCGATCAACACAATATAAAACCCAAGCACCAACAACCCTAGCTGCAGATAACCACCAGGCAATAGACTCTTAAGCGGCAAGGGCAAGCTGGGATCAGAAGCCAATAAAGGTAGCACGCCTAATTCAAATGTAGCCCACAATGACAGTATCGCGCATATAAATAAGTAATTGAGCCGCAATTTTTGTGAGCGTGTCGTAAAAAATACTAAGATCAGCGGCAATACCCCCACAATCAATCGGGCTGTTGTTTGAGGCGGGTCAACTGGCGCAATACGAGTAAATGGCAAGAGCAATGGCACAATCACCGCAAACCAGCCCATTGTCAAATCACCCCAGCGAAAAGCTGGCGTATTAAGCACAGCCAAGGCCACCGGCAATAAAAACACGATGGCAGTCAGTAAAATTTCGCTCAGTTCGTAGCGGTTATCCGGCTGCATGAGTTGCGAGAGCGGAATGAGCATCACCAATGGCAGCAAGGTTGCCACAATCGGTTGAGCATCGGCGAAGCATTGCGCCCATCGTGCTAAAGTTGGGGTGGTGGCAAAGAGAATAAGGGCACTCAAGCTGCTAAATAGCGCAATATTTAAAATGCTGGCTGGTAGCCCAGAGAGTTGGCTAATATAACGGGTGAAAGCAAAAAATATTACTCCCCATACGCCAATCCGCATAGCCCATTCAGAAAAAGACGAGATCGTAGCACCAGGGGCTATGAACGAATCGGGTGTTGCAGAACTGGTTGTGTTGACACTTTGGTCGGGTTGGTCAGCAATTTTGCTGGGGGGTGTGGTGGCAAGATCAATCGGATCTGCAATATCAGACATAATTCATGACGCATTGTAGCATCGGCTTGTTGCAACAAAGTCAGGCAAAAGAACGAAGTCTTGTTATTTTGCCACATTAATCTCCATAACATCTTGGTAAGCTTTGCCATCTTTGTCTTGCCAGCGTAATTTGATAATACGATTTTTCGTAATATTGCCGATCTCAACGGCAAATTCTTGTAAGATCGGGCCACGAAATCCTTGACCACTGCCATTATCAAATTCACCAAAAACAAAGGTACTGGCAATACGCCAAACCACCTTGGCCGTGCCACCGGGTGGCACTGGGTAGGGTGCTAATACACACAAATTTGAAAATTTCATTGCAGCGGTTAAGCTGCATGGATGATTTGGGTTGCCCGAGGGCGCAGTAACGATGGTATCGATTGCGGCAACGGGTGTAACTGTGCTAATAGCAATGGTTGACGATAGTGTCAACGTGGCTGTCAAGACAACTTGAGTAAGTGTTGGTGTAACAAACGAAGTCGGTGAAGGCGGCAACGCGGTAGCATTCGGTAGAACGGGCGTTGCTGATGCTAGCAAGGCCGCAGGAGAAGGTAATAAGGGTGTTAGCGAAGGTTTAATTGGGGTAGGCGATGATAAGGTGGGTGTGGGTGACGGGCTGACGAGCATAGGGGTGGTAGGAATAACCACCAGTGTCACGGTTGGATTATTAATAACAGGCGCTGTCACCCCTTGATCGCTGGGACCAGATGGCGTTAAGGTTGGCAGCGCCAATGTTGGAATGGTAATGACTGTTTGCGAAGGTAGCACAGCGCTTTTTGATAACCCAGAAACAGCAAAATAAATACCAATAGCTGCGACAATTAACCCAATAGCGACAACACTAATCAATAACCCTTTTGATTGACCTTTGGCTGGTGCCAGTGGGGCTGGCGCAGGTGCATTTGCGTTTAAATTGGGTGAAATATCTGCATCGGGCGGCTTGCCTATACCCAAAAATTGAGGCCGAGATCGCATTTGGCCATATTCATAAAACGGTTGGGTATCGGTATTCACCACAATCGTTTTTTCATCTTCGAGTTTAGGCAATCGTACCGGTTGCCCCTTGATTGCATGTTGAACCGCAGCAACGAATGCTTTGCCCGTTTTAAACCGATCAGCTGGGTATTTGGACATTGCAATATCAATCACTGTCTGCAACCCAACCGGTAGGTTTAATTTTGTGATGGCTAATTTGGGCACTGGGTCGATGATGTGTTTCATCATCACCCCAGTCGGCGATTCAGCTTGATAAGGGGCTTTGCCGGTCAACATTTCAAACAAAATAACGCCAAGCGAATAAATATCGCTGCGCCCATCCACTAGCTCGCCTTTGGCTTGTTCGGGCGACATATAAGAAGGTGTGCCAACAACGACATCTTTGGTTATGGCTGTATTTTGGTTTGAAACGACTTTTGCAATACCAAAATCGGTAATACAAGGTTCGCCATTTTCATCAAACAATATATTGCTTGGTTTTAAATCACGATGAATAATGCCTTTGTTGTGGGCAAAATCGAGTGCGTCAGATACCCGTTCTAACACACGCTGCACCTCGGCTAGCTGCATTGGCCCTTTTGCAATACGTGATTCTAGCGAGCCCCCCCGCATATAGCGCATAACCAGATAAGGTTGTTCATCTTGTTCACCCGCATCGTAAACCGGCACAACGCCCGGATGTTCAAGCGCAGCTACCGTTTTGGTTTCACGTTCAAAACGTGAAATAAAGGTCGGGTCATGTAAAAATTGACGTGTCAATATTTTGATTGCAACCGCCCGGTCAAATTTTGTATCATACCCTTCGTATACCGAAGCCATTCCACCACGACCTATTTCACCAAGTAATTGATATCGCCCTATTTGTCTCGCCATGTCCGTTAAACCCTTATTTTATCTGCTATGCATCCCTTTGCGATATTAAGCTATAAAAATAGATTCAAGCCAAAATTATCCCGCCATTTCCATCGAGATCATCATTTCAGCTTGAGCGGTAAAGAACACCATAGCATTTTCTATGTCCCCAAAACAAGAGGCGTTATCCTAAGTTAGTCGAGAAGTTTGTATAAGAGCATCCATCTCAAGTTAAGAAAAAGAGAAGCTTGTCAAGGGTAAAACGATGAAAATAGAGGGATGGAAGAAACAAAAACAAACACCAAGCGCAAGAAAAGCAACGTCAAACACACGCGGGCGATACAACATGACCGCAGCCAACGAGTTGGGAGTGCGCCAAGCGAAGAAGCAATCAAAACTCAATTGATGGATATCGTGCATCCAGCGACTTTGACACAGGTGGGGTTGTTTCAATTGTTGGGACTACGGGCAAGAACCTTGACCTTACCGGTGATCGTGGCAATGGTGATTAGCCTGATTTGGCGACAAATGGGCAGCGTAAGCGAGTTGAGCCGGGTTGTGAATCGAGAAGCGAGGTTATGGGTGCCGCGGATGAAAGTGAGTATTCAGGCGATCAACGAGCGTTTGCGGGTGATTCCGTCGCAATTATTCATGAATGTGTTGATGGAAGTCCTCCCCGTATTGAAAAAACGATGGGAAACCCGTAAACGCCCCTTGCCTGCGGGACTGGACTGGGTCAGATCTCGCTATTCGCAAGTGCTGATCTGTGATGGGTCGACCTTGGATGTGATAGCGTAAGAGAGTGTTTCTTAAATCAATTTCCACTTTTTTGTCAGATGAAGCCACGTAATTTTATCAAATCAGAGAGCATATTGAGACAAAATGAATGCCAAAATCACTATTTCAGGGTTGTTATGGGGTGGCTTTGCTACCCCATAACAACCCTGAAATAGTGATTTTGGCGAAAAATTGTTTTAAGCAACAGTGTCTAAGGGTTTTGTAAAATCAAGATTAACAGATTGCGTAATTACTCGGTGAAATAACTACGGTATTCGGCCCAATAATAGGGCAACGCATCTGAGACAAGACAGTAAGCGCTGGTCTGGGTGTGCCCGGTTGAGTCACAATACCCTCGCCAATTGCCATCTGTTTGACCGTGCAATATACCCATCATACTCATCAAAAACCAACCTTCAAGCAATTAATCATACGATCTGACAAAATCTGATTGTATTTTTAATTCAAACTAATGAAATACCAGCTTGAAACATCACAAGCTAGCCGTCAAAAGCTATCGAGTTTTTGCTATAAACCTGCTTTTTGAAGAGTGGGGGTTCTCGGTTGCATTCGACCAGAAAAGGTAGATTGGCGAAGGTATTGTTACTCTTTACTCTTGGCTCTTGATTCTCTCTATCGCCCATTGTGCGTGTTCATGAATGAGCACTTCATCATCATTGAGTAATTGCATCAGAGCGGGTAATGCGGCTGGGTGACCCCAATTGCCAGCCGCAACACAAGCATTGCGTAAAATCCCGCGCCGTTTAGCGCGTAAAAGCGGCGTGTTTTTGAATCGGGCATTAAAGGTTGGGCGATCCCAACTTAGTATGTCTAATAATTTAGGGGCAGCACGATCGACATCTACCGGATAAAACGACTTTTCGGCGCTGGGGGTACTGTAACGCCGCACATACGGGCAAATATCTTGGCAAACATCGCAGCCAAAAAGCCAATTGCCCATAAGAGGGCGCATCTCGTGCGGTATTGTGCCCTTTAATTCGATCGTGAGATATGAAATGCAGCGATTGGCATTCAGCACATAAGGTGATACAAATGCCTGAGTTGGGCATGAGGTTAAACAACGGGTGCACCCGCCACAACCACACAATGCCTTTTGTGATTTTGGGATGGTCAGTGGCAACGGGTCATAAATTGCTTCACCAACAAAAATAACGCCTAAAAAAAAATACGAGCCACGGGTGCGATGAATAAGACAAGTATTTTTGCCAACAAAACCCAATCCAGCCTGTTCGGCCCAAGCCCGCTCAAGCACTGGGCCAGTATCAACATAAGCGCGGCTTTCACGACCAACAAACTCACCCAATTTGCGTAATCGCGGCGTGATCACATCATGGTAATCGGCTCCCCATGCATAACGAGCGATACGCCCACGCGATGGGTCTGTAAGAATCGTCATCGGCACTGCAAGTGTGTCATAACTTACTCCCACAACAATCGCAGTTTGGGCTTGGGGCAATACCAAACGTGGGTTGCCACGCTTGCTGGGTTCGCGGGCTAAATACCCCATTTCGGCATGATAACCTTGCGCTAACCATTTTAAAAAGGCAGGGTATCGGAGCACCGCATCTTCTTTTTCACCCAAAATAGGCGCAAACCCAATCAAATCAAAGCCCAATTCTAAAGCCCGTGCAATAATATTGGCCTTTAGGGTCGATTTTGGCGTTGTGGTATCGGCGGCGAGCATAGGCAAATTCATTAGCGGATCAGAAAATTTGCTACAAATTGTGGTTGATCATTTAGTGATACCCTCACTTCATACAGACCCGGGATAAAGCCGCCGTTAGGGGTCCAACTCATGCTTGCTAAGCCACTCCCTTGCGTTGTCCATTGCACTCGGTCAAAATAGACATTATTGCCTTCGCGGAACCAAGAATGTTGAATATAGGCTTCGGCAGGCATATCATAAAAATCGAACACAATGATAATTTTTTGGATGCCACGCACAAATTCTGTGCCGATGCCGATAACGGCCCCGTTAGCATCAGTGTCAGACCCAATCACACGAAACTTCAAATTTTTGGGGATGGGGGTTACGACAGGTGAATTAAACGGTGATAATACCTTTACTGGTATCGGCGTTTTTATCTCGTCAACCACCATACTGGGTGTCGGAGTAAATGTTGATTGTGGCTGAGAGATGACGATGATCGCTGTGCTACTTGGGCTGATCTCAGTTGCGGTTGGCGATGGTGTTGATGTTGCAGGGAAAGGGGTTGAAGTTGCGGTGCTGGTTTCTGTAGCTATTGGAATGACAATCGTGCTAGTAGGTATTTTGGTAGCCGCCGCTGTTTGGGTTGGAATGGCGGTAACAGTAGGCAAAAACTGTCCAATTGAGATAGGTAAAATGATTGTTAATGGGGCAAAGGGTTTGCTAAACCAAACCACCGCTGCAACAACGCCAATAATGAGAGAACTCTTTAATAAGCGTATGCCTAGTTTTTGTGAGCGTTTACGAGTAGAATAATAAACCCCTCTTTGGGCGGTTTGAATAGTGCGCAATGCCAACACCAACAGTAACACAGCAAGCCCGGCTACGATAGCCGCTAAAATGAATAAAAGATCAGCTGTGGCCCACATTTATATTGTTTGTGCTTTAAATCTTGTGATAATTGGCATTATTAATTTGCCATTTTCTTTGACAAATTATTCTCGAATTATAAGATATGTGTAATTCTGACCATATGTAAATTTTATGCTGTTTGATATCCGTTTGTTTTTTACTGAGTTTTTTCGCACTAACGATGTTATTGTGCAATTTGTGCATGGGCAAATTTTTTTGGTGCTGGGCCTCGCCATTTGGATGCAATGGCGACAACGAAGCCAATTAGAGTTGTCACGTTCATTGCCATGGCTGGCAGGGTTTGGTTTTTTAGAAGCTTTAGCGACTTGGGGCAATGGTTTCATTCCCATTCAAACTCAATTATTAGACAGTGCTACGATCGAAGCCCTGCGTATTTTGCAGCTTATTGTTTATCTGTTCACCTTTGCAGCATTGTTGGGGTTTGGGCTTAAACTAAATGAGCCGACTGTACCTGAACGCGCCGTGATTATCTTGCCACTTTTGGTAATTATCATTGGGTTTGTGTTTTTATTGTTTGAAATCAGCCAAAAATCATTGCCTATTGAAACCCGTAACGCAACTTTTGAAGCAGTGATTCGTTATTTTGTTTGTATTCCGGCAGCTTTATTAGTGGCCGATGGCTTACGCCAACAAGCGGCACGTCTACTCGACCCATTACATCTTCAGCGTATTTTTAATTCATTGCGTGTGGTCGGTTTTGGCTTTTTGTTTTATGCCATTGTCGAAGGAATTTTTGTGCCTGCCGTCGCTGGTTTTCCATCAATGTGGTTAAACGATAAACTTCCTTACATCATGATTGGGGTGCCAATTGGTATTTTTCGCGCCATCGCTGGCATGGTTATTGTTTGGTATTTTTTTCAAGCCCTCGATGTTTTTCGGGTCGAAGCAGATCGGCTAAATCAAGACCTGCAACGTCAGCAATCTTTGGTCGAAGAACGTGAACGGATTAGCCGTGATTTGCATGACGGCACAATTCAATCAATTTATGCAGTAGGCTTGTTGTTAGAGGGTGTCAATGGTTTAATAAAAAATGCCAGCAACCAAGCCAAAGATACACTGCCAGAGGTCAGCCGCACAATTGACAATGCCCGCAATCAAATTGACAGCATTTTGACCATGATCAATCGCACCATTCAAGATGTCAGATCTTATATTTATGATTTACGATCTTCTTCGGCTGAAGAAGACTTGGCACGTGGTTTAATTGAAATTGTCAGTGAATTTCGTTTACGCACAGGCTTGCCAACTGAATGGCGAGCAGAAGGTAGCCCAGAATGGATTTTGCCGCCCGATCGGCGTTTGCATGTGTATCAAATTATGCGCGAGGCATTAAGTAATATTGTGCGTCATGCCCATGCCACCCAAGTTAATGTTGAGTTAAGCTACGGTAGCGTCATTCAATTAACTATCAGCGATAATGGCATAGGTAAATTACCCCAACGGGGCGTATTCGGGCGTGGCCTCAATAATATGCACGAGCGTGCCCGTTTATTAAAAAGTGAATTTGTAATTAATGCCACTCCGGGTGCTGGCACGCAAATTGTGTTAAAAATTTGGCAAAATTAAGGAAAATTTCTAATGGTGAAACTTAGAATATTATTGGTTGATGATCACGAAGTGGTGCGTATTGGGTTAAAGGCCTTGCTTATGCAACGAGAGGATTTTGAGGTCGTCGATGAAGCTTCTGGTGGGCAAGAGGCCATTCGCAAGGCCTTGATGTATCGCCCAAATGTTGTGGTGATGGACGTGCGGCTGTCAGGCATGAGCGGGATCGAGGCGTGCCGCGAAATTACGAAAGTTGCCCCAGCCGTGAAGGTGATTATTCTCACCTCGTATGGCGATGATGATATGTTGTATGAGGCCATTAACGCTGGTGCATCTGGTTATGTGCTCAAACAGGTGGGCAGCAATGACCTCATTCGCGCCATTGAAAATGTGGGGCTAGGCGGTGGCTCATTAGATCCTGCATCGACCTCAAAAATTTTTGCTAAAATGAGAGTGCAGGCGCGTAAACGTGAAGAAAGCGCATTTGCTCAACTAACCGAACAAGAACTAAAAGTATTAGCGCATTTGGCCGAAGGTCGCACCAACCGCGAGATCGCTGACTTGTTATATTTGGGTGAAGGGACAGTACGAAATTATGTTAGCGCTATATTTTCAAAGTTGCGTGTGAGCAACCGAGCCGAAGCAGCTGCTTATGCAGCGGCGCACAATATTAAGGATTATTTGTAATCATGTCAAAATTACCTAAGCATAAAAAATTATTGTCCATTAGCGGTTTTCTATCTGCTGCGGCTGCATTTGCCATCGTAACGTCATCGCTCAATACCCAAGCCTGGGCCGGTAATAATAAGCCAAGCATTATTGATGATAATGAAACCCCAACCCCAACTGCCACAGCGACATCAGCCACGCCGGCGCGGGTGCCAATCTGCACCCCCCCTTCATCACAAATTCAAATTGTGCCTTTTGGTGATGCCTATGCAGTCGGTGTCTATGACGCTGATCCCCGTGAAGGCTTTTATGGCTCGCAACAAGGGTCATATCGTGGTTATTTAGAGCAGAGTTTAACCGCCGATGGCTTTAAGTTTGACTTTGTTGGCCCAACGAAGAAAAAAGGGTTTGAGGGGCCGCAAGACGTAGATCATTATGGCTGGTATGGGTTATCGTTGGGGAGACTAGCAAGCGAAGCCGTTTTTAATATGCAATTTTTCGAAAATCAATACAAACGCCCAAATATTGTGTTGTTTAGTGCCGGTGTTATTGATGCTCTTACACACTCGATTGAACAAACAGAATCGAACTTGACATCTGTAATGAATTTATTGGTTGATGGCACAATGTCGCGCTTAAACAACCCAATTATGTTGTTGGCTACTATGCCGCCAATGGCATTACAGTCTGCCCCCGCAAAAGATAGTGATAAAGTTAAAATACAACAATCTCGTGCAGCTTATAACCAAGCCACCAAAAACGTAGTCAGCCAACAAGCCGCCAAAGGCCGCAAAATTTATTTGGTCGATGTTGCTGCTGTATTAACGACCTCTAACTCTGAAGATAACTATTTGCCTAGTGAATCAGAATATGCCACGATGGGGGCTTTGTTTCACAAGGGTATATGCGATGCCCTGGGTACACCCTCAATGACCGCTACCCCAACCGCCACCCCAACCCCTATTGCTACCCCCACCCCCATTGCCGGACCAGTGTTTATGTCTGTGATTTTAAACAATGTTTTTGATCCTAAGAGCGTGACAGCAACCCCAACTGTGACAGCAACCCCACCCCCAACGGCAACCAAAAAACCGTAACCTAAATGTCAATACCCAAAAGATAACCCCTCCATCTTGAACAAAACAGGACAAAGGGGTTATCTTTTTGGCGAAATCTTTACCGCTTCATTTTGACATTACTCATCGTCATCGGCAACTGCACCCGGCATGTCTAACTTTACCAAATCGCCATGCCGATTAATAATGACACGAAAACCCATCATACCGAGATATTGACGGGCTTCGGTGGGGATGCCTTGCTCATAAAGCTGTGGCAAATTTTTGTCAAAATCGCGCAAATTTTTATCGACCGATACTTTTGTGAATAGGTCTTTGCTGCCCATAAACTTCATCACGGCATCGGCTAATTCTGGCTGATGCCCTTTGATGTTCTCATTAAAGATCTCCATCACTTGTTCATCTATTTTACGTGCGTCGATGTGATAACGCATCCCATCTTCGGTCACAACATAAGTTGGTTCAGCCCCAACATAGACCACCGGCACGGCGCGTTCATTGTCATCTCTAACCAATCCCTCGAAGAGTGCTTTTGCCATAAATTAAATTGTAGCCGATATTAACTTTGTAAACTTGACTTTTATATGACACCTTAACTACAATGCCACGCCACGCTCGCGCAACACCGCCTCTACCTGGGCGACATAAGCCGTATCGACCAAGGCCATTGGCTTGCTACTGCCTTCGATAGGCTGCAAATATTTGCCCAAGATGCGATCTTTTAACAAGTTGTCTAAAACTTCGCGGTTAGAAAGTTCGAGCAAACATACTGTTTTTAAGCTTGCTTTGCCATAAAACCCTGCCCAACTACGAATATTGGTTTCAAGTTTAGCTGTTAGCGCCTCATTGTGCAAGTTTTTTAACTGCGTCAACAAATCATCCAACTTAACCCCTTTGCTCATCGCCGCCCGCACGCCATCGGGCGTGATCTTTCCACCTTGTTTTGTACGAGTTGCAAATTTATCAGTTAAAGCCAGCGTATAAATGCTAGGGGTAGGTTGTCTAAATTCAAATTCACCATTTTCTTCCAAGCGAATACTGCCAGCCGTATCAGTGTTTGTGCTAGTACTGGTGAAAGGAATCCACCCAGATTCTGACAAGCGCGTAACGAGGGTTTGGGTCGGCGCTCTGCCTTTCGTTAAAATAAAATCGGGGCTAAGCGAGACAATCGTAGGCGCATCTTGTGCATCCTTAAGGCTCGCTTCAATAGTGCTTTGGGTGGCTTCTTTGGCAGTTGTGTCTGCAAATTGTATCAACCGCGCATTTTGATGGAAAACAATGCGCCGATGTTGCGTTTCCCATTCTTCGAGCGTGCGGCGCACATTATTGGCAATTGGCCCACCTTGATGTTGCTCAAGAAATTGAATAATATCGTTAACCGTTTTGCCTTTTATTTGGGCGCGATAAACCGATTGTCGATTAAGCTCATAATTTAACACGCGATCACCGCCTTTGGCATCGGCAAACAGGTCTAATTCTAAAATAACCGCATCGGGGATTGGCTCCATCGCCAAAATGGTGAAATTAGGTTGGGTAATGACACGCCCACCGCTTTCGACAAAAACGGGCTGAGGTGCAATTCCTAGCAACCATGCCCCCACATCTGTTAAGCGATAGGCTAATGGCATATCAGGTTGTCCGGCTTGTTTTGGCTCATAACCCAAATCAACTAGTCCTAGCCAATGCAAAGGGTCACAGAGCGTTAAAGCGATCATCCCTACTTCGACCATCTCCCAACCTTTTTCTTCATTTGGCACATTTTGAAAACTGATGCGGTAGGGGTTGTTTTCGTAATAATAAGGGCTTTGGTAGAGTGAACTCCCTTTTTTTAAATTTCGCCCACGATAATTACGCGGGAAAAGCCAATCGTAATCGGTGCGTTTGATTGATGTGCACAATTCTTCGATGCTTACCCAGCGGGTGGGCTGGCTGGTTGATAATCGAGCAATTGCCCGTAATAAGGTAGCACGCGCCTTGTTTAATTCTGGCGATGTATTTAGCATACTCTCTTGTTCAGGGGCGGCATTTATCAACTCTACAAACTCGCTCCACACTTTTTCATCGCGCCATAACTCAAAGCATTGTCGAATCCGATCCGCCATTGTTAATTGGGGTAATTTAGGTTTTGTGCTGGTGCCCAAATCATTTATATAGCGGTCGGCTGGAACAATATCACCCATTCGCATTAACAAACGGCGTATAAACCATAACCGCCAATTGCTCGCCTCTTCAACTGGCGCATCGGGCGGGCTATTGAGTGCAGCTAATACTTGCTTAAAAGCATTTTTATATATCCAGCCTTGCGTTGTAACACTCAGTCTGCCTATTTTGCGCACATGCCGCCAATATCGGCTGAGATCACGTTGAAAATCGCTTGCTGCCCCATGCATAATACGGCTAGGCTCAACTTGCTGACTAGGGATATTAAGCATTTTTTGGCTCATCGTTTCAAGGGTTTCACGCAGGTCACGTGTCATCAATAAAACATGGCGCACTGGGTCTGGCACAAACAAAGTCCGCCCGGGTATCCAACGTAATTCTTTTTGCCCCTCAGTTGTTTCGCGCGAGAAAATAAGCCCAAAAGCCGTTGCCCGAGCAATCGCATCTTCGAAGCGCGGTACTCCGGCATAGTCGGGGGTAATGAGTGAGATATCTGAAGGCGATACCTTGAGGGGAATCCCGGCCTCTTGAATGGCGGCGCGTAACTCGTTGGTCTTAAGCATACCGCCGCTACTGATTAGTTTTTTGATCGCAAACGCTTCAACCACCCCCATTTGTTGTAAGGCGGTGCGCACTACCTCGGGTTTGCCTAATTGTTTGCGCAACAGGTCTATAGCACGGGTGCGGCTATTGGTCGATACACCACGTTCAAAACCGGCTATATTATGCGTAGTGCACATCGAAAAAATAACCTCATCAGAATAAAGGCGGAGAATATCATTCCAATTCATTTGTTTAATTTTTGTTGCTGCTCACTTTCTCTTTTAGCAATATAGTTACTCAATCACTTTTGGCGTATGCCCTTGCGTCACCATCTCTGCTGTCAAGGCCTCAACCCCAGCTTGATCGATTACGACAGCGCGGGGTGAAATTTGATAGATGATGAACTTTGCTAACGAGGTGCTGGCTAATAATTCTCGCAAGGCAATATCATCAGCCAATTGCAAAACGGTAACATCTTCATAAATACGCACACGACCAAAATGCTCAGCAACTTGATTGAATCTTTTCCTTGCCGCTTCTGGCACCTTAACCCCCAAAGCTTCAAAGTGGGCACAAAACTCATTGGTCGTAACGCCTTGGCGTAAGGCACGCTCAATACTGCCCGAACTTAAGATGTAAGTGGAGGGTGCACCTTCGGCATCGCCAACAAGCCGCGAGAATGTGACAAGCGCTGCTCGGTCTGGGGCTGGCGGCACACACCAGCTTAAATCATCTAACCATTTTATTGGCGCGTGTTTACGGGGTTGGGGTTTAGCAATATCAGGCAATACGTGCTTGTGATCATTTGCTAAACAGCTGAACAGCCATTCGCCTAGGGGGGTAATACGAAAGGCGTGTAGATTGAGTGCCGCCTTGGGCTTGTTTGATCCAAAATCGCACTCTATCGCGCCTAACCATTGCAACGATTCAGCCAAAATAAGCTGAATAATGGCGCCAGTTGCTTTTTGCCATTCTTCATACTTCATTTGGTTTAGCCGCGAGTTGCTCACGGTGGTTGCAAACCACCAATCATCATCGCTATAGGTTGCGTGTGCGGCATTAGGGTGCAGCCCAAATAACATTTTGCGAAAATCGGGCCAGTTGACCCATGTTTGGCTGGGTAGCCCGCGCAAGGCACGCACCACAAACCGCCGTAATCCACACCATTCGGACCCTAAGTCGTATATATTAAAATCATGCGCACCAATGGCACGCATCACCTTAAAGTTGAGGGCTGTTTCTATTTTGCCAATGGCATGCATTACTTCAGTGGCATAAACTGTTTGTTCGGTCCAAGCCAGCCATACCCGCCGCAAACGCTCTTCGGCTGAATAAGTTAACCATGTTTCATAGGTATTCGTATCTAAGAAAAGCCGAATTGGGCTGATTAAACGCTCTTGCACGTTTTTAGGTCTTTCGATAAGTTGTAAGGCGGCGGCTAATGAAAAAAATAGGTTGATTTGTTCAACCGTTAGCCCAGTTTGGCTTTCTAGCGCTTGGGCCGATGAGATGGTTAGGTGCGGGACAAGGCATATTGAGATGCCGGTTGTGCCGTCGGGCGACCAACCTCGGCGTGAGTTTAAGACAATTTCGGCTTCATCGGCGTTGTATTCCCATTCAGTCAGCCACGCAATCTGCGCGGCTTTGGCGTGTGGGGCCATATATTGCCGCCATTCTGCACCGCTGGTATGCACAGCTTCTAAAAAGGCTTCAAATGCATCTAAAAAATTAGCCCGTGTCGATGCCGCCGGTTTTAATTTTTCGGCATCGCGTTTGGGGGTAAAAACACTTTCGGGCCAACGTAGCACCGGCACATAATGTGCCACCTCCGCCATTGGCAACCATTGGTAATATACATCCCGATATCGTAATTCTGGACTGGGCGCGTAATGTTGAAAAAGAAGCCCGCGCTCGTTTAGGGCCGCAAACAAGGCTGCAATCCGTTTGCTGGCATCACTTTCGAGCAATGTTGCGTTGGGGGGAGATAAAAACTGTTTGCTGATATTACGCGGGATTAATCCTTCAACATCATAAGCCGTAAATAGTTTGCGTGTAAAGTCGGCTTGTTCTGGCGACAAACCTTGTAAAAAGCTGTTGGGGTCATCTTTAATTTTAGCGACATAATCAATTAGCCCTGCCTTCACCCCTTCGACAATGATGCCTTTTTGGGTGCCTTTTACTTTCATCTCCAACAATTTTGCCATTTCGCGCAATTGGTTGGTGGTAAATTGCAAAAGTGCGTTGGTAAGCTCAATCGGGCTAATCCGAAAACTGCTCGCATGTTTCCAGTGTTGGGGCAAATCGTTTTTTGTTTGGTCGTTTATATTGTCGCCTTCTTTGGTTGAATTCTCTGTTAAAAATTTTGCTGAAGCAGCCAGCAGTGCTTCGCGAGTCATCTCGACCGAATTTGCCTCAGCTTTTTCTATTGAGCCTTTAGGATTTGCTTCGACATCGAAAATATCTGCGACATTGTCTGGCGCAATGCCGAGCTTTTTAATCATGTTTACAAAAGCTTTAAAATTGTTATTTGCTATTAAATTGATATCCTCATCGTCATCATCTGACGCAAAGGGGTTTCGATTTTTTCTTGGCATTGATTGTTTAGAAGGGTCTTCTGAATAAATATGGGCAATTTAATAAAGATGTAACACCTAAACCATCATCTCCCCAGCCCTTGTTGTGGCTAGAGAGATAGTATTTTTGGCAAAAATCTGTTTTATCACTCATTATTGAGAAGATACTCATTTACGAATGAAGCAATCCACTGGTTGTCCGTCGAATGGGCGTGGCATCTTGGGCGATGATGGCTGGCTGATATGCCGCGACCTCATCTTCATACATAATGTCGTAGTGATAACCCTGCTCAGTCAAAAACATTTGGCGCTTTGAGGCAAATTCTTGATCGAGCGTGTCACGGGTAACGATACTGTAAAAATGAGCCAACAAGCCATTGGCCTTGGGCCGCAACACCCGCCCCAATCGTTGTGCTTCTTCTTGTCGCGAGCCAAACATGCCGCTGACCTGAATTAACACATTGGCATCAGGCAGGTCGATTGAAAAATTGCCGACCCGTGATAATACCAATTTTGTAATTTCGCCCGTGCGAAATTGTTGAAATAGTTTTTCGCGCTCACGCACAGGGGTCTCTCCCATAATTAAAGGCGCACCGATACGCGCAGCAATGGCCTGCAATTGGTCGATAAACTGCCCAATCACAATGACTTCATCGTCACGGTGTTTGTGCATCAGCATTGAAATCATCGGCAATTTTTTCTGGGAGGTGGCCGCAAATCGATACTTCTTTTCTTGGCTGGTCACCGCATATTCCATCCGATCATCGTCATCCAGTGCCACCCGAATTTCATGACATTCAGCGGTAGCGATCCAACCTTGGCGTTCCAAGTCCTTCCAAGGCACATCATATTTCTTTGGCCCCACCAATGAAAACACATCGCTTTCGGCCCCATCTTCGCGCACCAAAGTGGCTGTTAACCCCAGCCGTCGCCGTGACTGAATCTCGGCAGTCATGCGGAAGACTGGTGCAGGCAACAAATGCACTTCGTCATAAATAATCAACCCCCAATTTAACGAGGTGAATAACTCCATATGTGGGTATTCGCTCAAATTAGGCAATTTTTTGGGTATTTTGCCTTTGCGACCGCTAGGCGTTACCCAATCGGCTTCGGGTTTGCTGCGTGATGACGCTGGCTGAGCCATCGCAGCCAACACCTCTGCCATATCAATATCATCAGAGCCATCAATGTCGTCGGCTTTAACGTTTGCGCCGTTGCCATTCATCGGAACCAGCGCGTTGACGCCAGCTTTGGCCTTGCGTTTTAAGGTGTGGTAAATCAATACCTGATAAGTTGTCACCGTAATCGGGCGTATTTCTTTTTTGAGGCCGGTATATTCGCCAATTTGGTCTTCGGTAATGGTGGTTTTGTCGAGGATTTCACGAATCCATTGCCGCACAGCTACCGTGTTTGGGCTGAGAATAAGGGTCGCACATTGCGCCCGTGCCATTGCAGCGATGCCAACAATGGTTTTACCTGCGCCACACGGCAACACAATCACCCCGCTGCCGCCTGCCGCGCTGCCACCTGCCCAATATACATCTGCCGCCTCAGACTGATAATGACGCAAGTCAAATGGTGCACCCGTATGCGCCCCTAAACCACGCAAATCAAATGGGAAATATTCGCCTTCGGTATAACCTGCCAAATCTTCTGCTGGGTAGCCAATTTGCATCAAAACCCGTTTTACATGTCCACGTTGGCCGGGGTCAATTTCAAAGGTAGTGCGGCCTAATTTGGCCTTCATGAGCGGTTGAAATAACTTATGGCGCGAAATTTCTTCCATTAAACTCGCGTCATCTGAAATTAGCAACATTCGCCCATCTTCCACCACGATCTTAATACGTCCATAGCGTCCAATCGCATCGGTAATGTCAATGCGCACATTGTCGGGCAAGGGGTATTTGCTAAATTTATTTAGCCCCTCAAGAATGGCTTGAGCTGTTAGGCCAGCCGCTGCTGCGTTCCAAAGCGATAGTGGCGTTAGCCGATATGTATGCACATATTCTGGACTTTTTTCTAGCTCGGCAAACCGTGCCAAAGCATCACGCGCATCTGCATATTGCGGGTTATCGACTTCAAGTAAAATACTTTTGTCACCTTGCACGATTAATGGGTTTTCAGGTCGATATCCTTGCATAATGATCTACAATTTTCTCATAGATTAAAAAAAAAGTCAAATTTTTTGAGGCATCGTGCAATTTTATGTCACCCAAACTCTGACATTTTCGTTATTTCGTTACTGCGTTGTGCACAGCCCGTCCGCAAATTTCAAAACGCTATGCTTTTCGTCCCATCCGGAATTCAGGGGGTTGACAAGACCCCCAAAAAAATCCTTCTAAATCTGGCTGACAAAAAAGTGAAATTTGATTTAAGAAACACCCTCTTACATTTTTTTATGGTTACTACTCAGGGCATAGACGGCATGATAGGATCGCCATCAAAAACGGAGCGCAGAGCACCCAAAATATCCATACCCTGCTTACCTAAAGTAGAAATATAGCTGCGTGTTCGACAAAATATTTCAGCACCTAGCAGA
>JAGWYZ010000331.1 GCA_018969115.1 Chloroflexota bacterium
TTCATGGGGTCGCCGTTTTTGGCCAATTCGCAAGTCGGCTTTTTCTATCCGTTCAATTTACTCAGCGCATGGCTGCCCGCCGAACGCGCTATTGCGCTGCAAATACCGCTACATCTCATCATCGCCGGGTTGGGCATGTATGTCTTGGCACGGCGTGGTATGGCGCTCAGCCGCCTCGCCGCCTTTGCCAGCGCCCTCGCCTTTGGCCTCGGCGGCTACCTCGGCGCACAAATCGAGCACATCAACCAAGTGCAAGTGTTGGCGTGGCTACCGCTTGAGGTATTTTGGGTTGCGCAATCCAAAATCCAAAATCTAAAATCCAAAATCCAAAATCTGGCCCTTCTCTCGCTCGTCATCGCCTTCCAAGTGGCGGCGGGGCACACCCAATCCCTTTACATTTGTTTGGTCACTTTGGGGGTGGTGGCGCTGGGGCAATGCCTGCCCGCACTGATTGCGGCGGGCAAGCAGTCGTCATCGCAACGGCTACACCCCATTCAGCCAAACAGTCCCTGGGCCAACGCCCTCCCCATTCGCCCACCCACTGCCGATGACCTAAAAGCCCTGCTACGCGCCGTGCTGCCCTTGTTGCTGCTGGGGATGGCCGCCGCGCTCGGCGCATTGCTCAGCGCCGCCCAACTCGTGCCCACGCTCGAACTCAGCCAATTTTCGGCGCGTGGCGCACGCATGACCTTGTCTGAGGCTGGCTCGTTTTCGTGGCGGCCTTGGGTTTTCACCCGCGCCCTCATGCCCACCTATGGCGACCCACTTTTTGCCGAATATGTGGCCTATATCGGGGCAGGTGGCTTGGCGCTCATGTTGATCGGCGTTGTGGCTGGGTTTCGTAAACAGCGCCCATCAGCCCATTTCCCCCTCGCCTTCACCCTGCTCATCCTCGGTCTGCTGTTGGCATGGGGCATGGCTTTGCCGAGTTTCCCCTATTTATATCGCTATGTGCCGGGCTTCAGCCAATTTCGTGTGCAAGCACGTTGGCTCATCATGTTTAGCCTCGGCGCGGCCATGCTCATTGGGCTGGGGGCCGATTATTTACGCTTCAATACTGCCGCACTCGTCAATCGCAAATCTAAAATCATCAACCTTGTGGCATGGTTTGGGCTAATGGCGGTGCTGGGGGGCTTGGCTTGGTGGGGCGTGCGCTTTTCACCCGAAGCCGAATATAAGTCATGGCCTGCCAACTCGGTTTTATGGGGATGGGGCTTGGGCGCAGCAGCCGTGACCGTGCTATTGTTACTGCCCGACCGTTTAGCCCACGCCCAACAATGGGGTCTCATTGCGGTCATGGCAACCGAGCTACTGGTCGCCTCACAATTTCAGCCCTATGCCCGCGCCGCCGATGGCGCCGCTCTCACCAGCCTGCGCCCTGCCACCGCCCATTTGCTGGCACAAAAAATGGAAAATGGAAAATGGAAAATGGAAAATTTAGATGAGCACCCCAATTTTAAATTTTCCATCTTAACTTCTGAATTTGACCGCATCCTCTCCCTCTCCGGCCTGTTTTTTGACCCCGGCGACAAAGACGAGCAAACGCTGATCTACGAGTCACAATTAAGCGCCGATGAGTTATACGACCGCATCATCGCCAGCAAGCAAAAAGAGATTCTCACGCCCAATTTTTCGCTTTATTACCGCTTGCCCAGCGTCGATGGCTATGACGGCGGGCTATTACCCACCCGCCAATATGCCGATTTTGTGCGCCAAATTATTCCTCCCGCGCCCGTCGGTAGCCTGCCACGCAGTGTCGATGGGCGGCTGCGTGAATTTTTGAAAGGTGTGCCAGAGCAGCGTTGGCTCGATCAAATGGGGGTGCGCTATGTGCTGACCGATAAAACCACCGATGTATTTATAGAGGATGTGTATTACGATACACTATTCAGTTCACCCATCGTCACCCGTGCAGGGTCAGTGCTCACATTCCCTCTAGCACCATACACGGCCACCAGCCTAGGCATTTTGTTGGCGCAACCCGCCCCACCCTATAGCATGACAGTCTTATTTGCCGATGGGGCATCACAACAATTTGAGGGGGTGTCAAAACCATTTACCCCAGCCAACACCGGCGAGCAATTTGGCTATGTGCGGCTCGATTGGGGGCAGCGCCGCACCCCAAGCGCCTTGTTCGTTCACGCGCTTGGCAATGCCATTGGCTCACCCGTATTACGCAGTCTGAGCAGCATCGACCATACCGACAAGACCTTCATCTCGCAAATGCTGCAATCAGATGCGCCCGATGGGCATAACATGCGTATGGTCTATAGCGGCGACACCAAAATCTACGAAAACCTCAGCTATGCCGGGCGAGCCACCCTCAGCGCCGAGCGCAAACCGCACAATGCCGCGTTACATACGCAAGGGTTGCCCGCCATCGCCCTACCCGCCCAAATGCTTATCGACCAAGCCGAGCGGGTGTTGATCAAGCTACCGGCGCTGTCTGCGCCATCGCTGGGCGGCGTATCCAGCGACCCATTCAGCTATACCAATGTGCAATTAACCTTGCGCGATTCGTGTTACCCGGGCTGGTTAGCTTATGTCGATGGGGTCGAAACGCCCATCACCTGCCCCACCGGCATAGCGCGGGTGGTAAATGTGTTGCCCGGTGCGCAACAAGTCGAGTTTGTCTTTCGGCCTATCTCGATCACATTGGGGTTTGTGCTCAGCGGGGTTGGGGTGTTGCTGTGGTTGGGGTTGGTGGTGGTTGGGGCAATATATACCAAGAAACAGTCATTTCTCAAATCATATCAATACTAAATTCTTGATATTCACCCAAAGGCATTTTGTTAATGGTTTGTAAGATACGGTCTGATTGTAATTTCAAGCGCGGCCACGGTCAACAAAATCAAAATTGCCATTTTTCGGCCTTCAAGATTTTGTTGATATTTCATGTTTTGATCTGTGCTAACCAAAAGTGCATAACCTTCATTTTCAGCCATTTTAAGCAGATCCCCATTTTGGATATTTGCCCAGCCTTTTTCGTAAGCGGTGTCAACTTCGTGTCCTAGTAATTTTGCACGTAACGGCACTGGGGTACCTTGATCAAATAAAATTTTCATTACGCTACAGCCAAAGACAAGTTAGACACCTCAAGATCAAGCACTGCATTAATCTGTTCACGTCGCACCCCGGGAAACCATTCGAGAAATTGATCAACAGACGCACCATCTCGTAGGTTTTCAAATAACGCCCTTACCGGCACACGTGTACCACGAAACACCCAAGCCCCGCCAACCACGCCTTCCCGCCGTTCTACTTCGGGGCATATAAACCAGTTAATCGCTTTTAACATACCCTAATTATATTCCCACCACCCGCCCCCGCCGCTGCCCCAACGCCAACACCACCCCACCCACCAACACCACCGCCGAAAACGCCAAACCAATATTCAAGCCGCCCAGCCAATCAGACAATGCGCCGGTGATGGTAGGACCGAACGATTGACCAAGCGCAAATACAATCGTAAAGATCGCCAACCCCCGCGTCCAATCTGATTTTGGGAACTCGCGCCGCACAAACGCAGTAATGGCCGACACCACCGCCAAAAACGACAAACCAAATATCACACTAGAGGCAAA
>JAGWYZ010000056.1 GCA_018969115.1 Chloroflexota bacterium
ATAGTGCGTTTGGCATTACATCTTTGGGGTTTACCCCGAATTATTAAGATAATACAGTTGATTGAGCCAATAAATCAACCAATCAACTAATAAACCGATTCAATGCAAATCTGTTGACAAACGCGGGCGTGGGGTAAGCGAGATGAGACAGCCAGCCACCCAACTCGGCCAAGGCTTGCCATATGGGCCGCTCATGTCTTCCCACAAAATATCATGAATTTCGGCCTTGAGCGGGGTGTTGAGAATATAGCGCAGCACTTGCCCCATATCGCGCCCATCGCTTTTGGCGCTGACACAATGTTGGTTAAAGCCCCAATAATCGCCCGCGCCCAACATGGCAAACCCCGCCTCAACCGTTGCGCGGCACAATTCTAAGCCACCTTCGTTAGGGGTCTTGCTAGCCTCGATACTATCACCATAAGCCAAGCCATGATGAAACGGATCAGCCGTGCCGACCACCACTGCGCCATTGGCCACAATTTGTTGCAGTTCGGCAATGCCGGGCAAAATGTGAGGCCGCCCCCCCGCAAGATACGGATAACGCACAATTAATTCTGGCACCGGCAGCCCGGCCTCGCGGCGACGCGCCGCCTCAAAATGCCACAAATGCTCAAACGAAATCATCGAAAACTCAGTTTGCCAATGGGTTAAGCTAGCCAACCCAGCGCCTTGCATGCCCCATGTCGGCTCTTGGGTAATATCGGCCCCATTCGCCACGCGCACCCGCGCCGTTTGTAACTCGTCGAAACGGGCATGTAACACTCCAATGCCCAACACGGTTTGGACCCCGCTATTCATGCAGGCATGAATGGTGGCGGCATAGTGGCTGCCACATTGGTGAATGTTGAAATGCGGGAAAATAATCGCCCCGCGATCTTTCAGCACCTGCACCAAATCCCATTTGCGCCCGCTTTCCATCACAGTCGCCAATTCAGCCGCGCTCATGGCTTCGTTGTGCTGTTTCGTTAAAGTGTAAAAATCAGGGAGATCTGTTCGTAATGACATAGTGATAGTAGGTATACCAAGCAAGGATAAAACCGCGTTTTATGCCTTTCAGGTTAAAATTTAAGTTGACGGAGTTACATATTATAACTACAATTTAGGCTGTGAAATTTGAATGGGACGAAGACAAGCGGCAAATCAATAAAGAAAATCATGGTATTGATTTTGCAGATTTGGATCTGGTTTTTGCTGGTTTGACGATTACAACCGAAGATACTTGTGAAGATTACGGCGAAATTCGATACATTACTTTCGGTTTGTTAATGAATCGGGTCATTCAAATTGTGCATACGGAGCGCGGGGAGCATCTTCGAATTATCTCGGCGCGAAAGGCAACTAAAAATGAAACAAGGCAATTTATCGCAGATTTTGGGCAGTGATTTGGCGAGACTCGATGCCATGACCGATGAAAACATCGACTTATCGGACAGCCCCGAAGTGACACCTGAAATGTTTGCCAAGGCCATTGTTCGGCGTGGGCTAAAACCGGTGGTGAAAAAGAAACAGATCACCTTGCGGATTGATGACGATGTGATTATATGGTTCAAAAGCCAAGGTGAAGGGTATCAGACCCACATCAATCAATTGTTACGCGAATATGTGAAGGTGCAAAAAGCACAAGCAAGCAAATTACAAGTGAGCAAATAGCCCGCATGTTATGCGGGCTATTTGCATTGATATAAGAATTAAGATTTGGTAGGTAGTTGAAGGCTAAAAGTTGAGAACAACGGATTCATCACATCTACGCTCAACTCTCAGCCGGCTATTCATAAACGCATCCAAACCCGCATTTCGCCGGGTGCGCGGTTAGCCCAAACACAATAAGGCACCGCCGTTAACTCAATTTTACGCCGTTGCAGCGGGTTGGGGCGATAAAGTGTATGCTCCCAATCGGCATCATCGGCCAGCCAACCATTGCCACGCAACACCGTCACCCCGCCCAAAAAGTCGGGGCGATGTTCGGGCTGCAAGGTGGCTTTGCCCAAGGCGATACGGTCGAGCATGAGCGGGGCATTGGCGGCCCCGCCTTTGGCGGCAGCGGCCTTCGCCGCATCAATTTCGGGGTGATCGACCTGCTCAAAGGTATAAACGACTGGCCCGCGTTGCAATGCCGCCCGCCCCAACATATGCCGCGCATGAGGATGCGCATACATCGTCTGCACCGGCATCGCCAAATTAAGCGTGACCACATCACCCGCGTGCCATTCGCGGTCAATACACACATAACCCTTTTGAATTTTGGCTTTTAGATTTTCGATTTTGGATTGGTTGATGGTCAATGTCACGGCATCATCGTCCGAAAGGTCACACCACGCCGGAATTCGTAAATTTATTGCAAAATGAGTGGGTTGATTGGGCGTAATCGCAAGTTGGATCGCCCCATCCCAAGGGTAATTGGTGGTCTGCGAAATCTGCACTTCAGCACCAGCCACTTGCAATTTGGCATTACTTTGGGCATACAAATGCACCCAAACACCACTGTCCCCATCAGCCGAATAAAAATAGCCGCCCAAACTGGCCAATAAACGCGCAATATTGGGCGGGCAACAGGCACAATCAAACCACGCCTGCCGCCGATGTGGCCCGCGTGAGGCCAAGGGGTTTTCATAAAAATATTCAGTGCCATCCAGCGAAATACCCGACAAAAAGCCGTTATACAGCGCCCGTTCAATCATGTCGGTATATTGCCCATCGCGGGTCATGTGAAACATGCGCTGCGCCCAGAAAATGAGGCCAATAGCAGCGCAGGTTTCGGCATAGGCCGTCTCGTCGGGCAGGTCGTAATCACTGGTATACCCCTCGTTATGGGCCGATGTGCCAATGCCGGTCGTCAAATACATGCGTTTTCGCACAAGATGCGCCCACAACGTTTCATTTATGTGCAACAACTCAGTGTCATGATTCAAAGCCGCCAAGTCGGCCATGGCCGAATATAAATACACCCCACGCACGGCGTGACCCGTCACCTCGGTTTGTTGGCGCACGGGTTTATGGGCTTGCACATATTCATAGGTTTTAGCCCAATAATCACGCGGGTCGTGCCCACGTCGGCGTGCCTCAAAATCATAATAATGGGGCAATTGACCACGTTCATCGACAAAATATTGCGCCAATTTGATATAACGTTGTTCGCCGGTGTGCTGGCCCAAGCGAATGAGGGCCAATTCGATCTCAGGATGACCACAATACCCGCGCCATTGACCCGCGCCGCGCCCAAATTTTTGCTCGATATGGTCAGCAAAGCGAATCATGGCATCGAGCAAGGTGCGTTTACCAGTAGCAGCGTGGTGTGCCACTGCTGCCTCAATCAAGTGCCCAGCGCAGTATAACTCGTGGTCGTCACGCAAATTACTCCAGCACAAATGTGGTTTTACATTTTGGTAATGTGAATTGAAATAACCATCGGGCAATTGTGCGCGGCTAATGTGATTGGCAATCGCATCGACTTGGGCATCTAGCACCGCATCATAGTGGGTTGCCAATGAATAACTGGCGGCCTCGACCCATTTACCCACATCTGAATCCCAAAACCGATGGGGGGGGTTAAACTCATTGGGCTTCAAGGCCCAATTCCACAGCCCTACCCGCCCCGTGCGGCGCATAATTTCATGTTGAGATGGAATCGTAACCTCACGATTGGTGGCTTGGCGCGGTGCCCAAAATTGATCGGTTAATGTCACTTGTGTAAAAGGGATGGATTTCATATCAATATTTTATCCATGAAGATGGTAGAGGGGTGACATGCCTTGCCCCTACCGTCTTAGGCAACACTTCCAAGGGTTATATCCGTTACATTTTTTTTACACGCTCATGTCATAATGTTTGCTTAGAATAATGTCATTACGGGTTAGGCTTTTCGTCTCTCATGTGCTTGTCACCATCGTCAGCCTTACTGCGCTTACGTTGACCATCATGCTGCTTCTTACCGAGTTTCAGCGCGGGTTAATGTTGCGTGAATTAAGCAATGTTGGCAATAACCTGTGGCGGCTAACCCGTAGCGCCACTGCCCAATCGCCCCCAGACCAACCCCAAGGCTTTTTTGAGCGGGCTACCCGCACCAACCGTGACAATGGCTTGCGGGTTTTATTACTCGATGAACAAGGTGCTGTCATCGCCGATAGTTCACGAATTACGGGAGGCGATCATTTAGGCGAAAAGTTAGATCTGCAAAATCGCCCAAGTTTTATCACCCAAAACCGCGAGGTGGTCTCGGTGGGCGAATTTCGTGACCGTATTAACCCCCAGCGCCGCTGGGCCTATGTGGTGTTTTCGGCGGGGCAAATATTAAATTCAGCCAACACATCGTCCAGCAACAATAGCCAAGGGTGGATCGCCGTAGCACGGCAATTGCCACAACGCATTTTTCTCGGGCAATTTTTTGCATTTTTAGACGACGATGTGTATTGGCCGGTCTTTCAGGCGTTGCTGGCAACCCTCACTTTTGCTGGCATTATTGCCGCCTTGGTGGCGCGTTCAATCGCAAAACCCATTCAAAATGTCACCGCCGCCGCCAATGCCATTGCCGATGGCGATTATGCTCGCCGCGTCAATAAATCTGGCCCACAAGAAATGAAACAATTGGCTGGCGACTTTAACCGCATGGTTGATCGGGTGCAAAATTCACAACGCATGGAACGTGACTTGCTGATGAATGTATCGCACGAGTTAAAAACCCCGCTCACCTCGATCAAAGGTTTTGCCCAAGCTATTATGGATGGCACAGCCTCGGACCCTGAAACCGCCCAACATGTCGCCAAGGTCATTTATGATGAATCGGAACGCCTCAACCGCTTGGTCAATTCCTTGCTCGATTCGATGCGCATGGAGACGGGCAATGCCCCACTCGAGGCCCAACCCACCCAAATTAATGATATTGCGCGGTTATGTTTAGCCAAATTTGACCTGCGCGCCAAAGAATGTGGCATCACATTACGCCAACAATTGGCGCAATTGCCCAACATATCGCTCGATGCAGACCGTATTGCTCAAGTGTTAACCAACCTCATCGACAACGCGATTAAATATACCCACGAAGGGGGCTATGTGTTAATTAAAACGGCATTTTGCCCACAAAACACCTCGGTGTTTAAAAGCACAAGCGATGCAGTTGAAATCTC
This sequence comes from Chloroflexota bacterium, assembly GCA_018969115.1. Classification (GTDB taxonomy): domain Bacteria; phylum Chloroflexota; class Anaerolineae; order J036; family Brachytrichaceae; genus AQU-03. The sequence continues at coordinate 5,121 of JAGWYZ010000056.1, forward strand.
GGTCATCGACAATGGCGATGGCATTCCCCCCGAAGATTTGCCACGCATTTTCGACCGTTTTTATCAGGTCGATAAGGCCCGTGCCAATGGCAGCGGCACAGGCCTTGGTCTATCAATCAGCAAACAAATTGTCGAGGCCCACAATGGGCACATTCACGCCCAAAGCCAAGTTGGGCAAGGCACCCAAATGACGATTTGGCTGCCGCTAAAGGTGTAATGGTTGAATGGTTGATTTATTCTTCAATCAACTAATCAACCATTCAACCATTCAGCAACCCCGCGCCCATACGCGCCAGCACCATGTCTTCTGATTCGGGCAAACCGCTGACCCCAACCGCGCCAACCACTTGCCCAGCACACACAATCGGCACCCCACCGCCCCATGCAGTGTAGCGCAAATCGCCAAAATTGGTCATCGGCCATTGTTTTTCGCGTGATGAGTCGCCAATGTCGCGGCTCTCTTTTTGCTCGCGGGCAGCCGTGAAAGCCTTATTAATGGCAATATTGAGCGAAGGCAACTTGCAACCGTCGGTGCGTAAAAACGCCAATAATTCGCCATGCGCATCGACAACGGCAATCGCCGCGCCTTTGCCCTCGCGCTCTAATTCGGCTTGAATAGCGACAATGATGCGTTGCGCATCGCGGTGAGACAAATGATTAATTTGATACATAATGCGCTTAAATTGTATAGCTTTCCAGAAAAGACTTTTCTGGAGGTTTTCGCCGATCTCACTCTATCCTTGCCAAGCTTCGCTTGGCAAGGATAGAGTAAGATCGGCAATTTATCTGGTCAACTCCATTGAAAATCATCAATCGTCAAGACTTGCGTTTTACAATGCCACCTAAAACTGTAAATCAAAAATCGTAAATTGTAAATTTAATGTCACAAATACTTATTCACCCCGCTGTTGCGGGCGCATTGCAACAGCAACAAGCCGTCGTCGCCCTTGAATCAACTGTAATTACGCACGGTCTCGCCTACCCATTTAACAAAAACACCGCGCTAGAGATGGAAAACGCCGTGAGTGCAGCTGGTGCCCAACCCGCCACCATTGCCGTATTGGGCGGGCAAATGATGGCCGGCATTAGCGAAGCCCAACTCGAACATTTGGCCTTGGCTGGCAACCGCGCCCGCAAATGCAGCGTGCGCGACCTTGGCATTGTCGTTGGTTTGGGGCAAGATGGCGGCACTACGGTCGCGGCAACCATGTTTATTGCAGCCAAAGTCGGCATTCAGGTGTTTGCAACTGGCGGCATCGGGGGTGTGCATCGGGGGCATCCGTTTGATGTGAGTGCAGATTTGGTTGAGTTATCGCGCACCCCCGTCACCGTCGTTTGCGCAGGCGCAAAGGCGCTGCTCGACCTGCCGCTAACGTTTGAACATCTTGAAACGCTAGGTGTGCCGGTGATTGGCTATCAAACCGACGAAATTCCGGCGTTTTATTCACGTAAAAGCGGGCTAAAGGTCGATATTAATGCCCAATCGGTTGATGACATTGCCAAAATTATCCGGGCGCGGCGCAAATTGGGCTTGCCCGGTGGTGAATTGGTTTGTGTGCCAGTGCCTGCCGAAGATGAGTTAGATATCCATATCGCCGAGAAAGCCATCGTTGAAGCTCAAGCATTAGCCGATGCCCAAGGCATTCACGGCGCAGCTTCTACCCCATTTTTACTCAGCCAAATTGCCCGCCTCACCAATGGCGCAAGCGTGCGTGCCAACACGGCATTGCTCATCAATAATGCACGGGTGGCGGCAGCGCTAGCAACCGTGCTGGCAAATTAGTGGAAAGTGCTGAGTGACGAGTGCTGAGTGCTGAGTAAAAAGTGCTAAGTGCCAAGTAAATTTACTCCGAACTTTCCACTTTGCACTTTCCACTTTGCACTTTGCATCCAAATGATGCGTCATAATAGAAAATAATTACCGCATTATGTCTACCCAACTCATCAGCCTCCTGCGCCAACATTTTGGCATTCCCAGCTTTCGCACCGGCCAACAAGAGGCTATCGAAAGCGTGTTGGCAGGCAAAGACACCTTGGTAGTGATGCCAACCGGCAGCGGCAAATCGCTCATTTACCAATACACGGCTGTTGTCACCGATGGGTTGGCATTGGTAATCTCACCGTTGATTGCGCTGATGAAAGATCAAGTTGATAGTTTGCAACGGCGTGGCATTGCCGCTACCTTCATCAACAGCACGGTTGCTCACGAAGAACAACTGCGCCGCATTCAAAAGATGATCGATCAGCAATATCGTCTGGTCTACATCGCCCCCGAACGGCTGCAAAATGCGCGTTTTATTGAAGCGTTAAAACAAACCGAGGTGACATTATTGGCGGTAGACGAAGCCCATTGTATTTCGCAGTGGGGTCACGATTTTCGGCCCGATTATTTAAACATTGGCAAAATGCGTGGATTGTTGGGCAACCCGGTCACGGTGGCCCTCACGGCAACGGCAACCCCGCTGGTGCAAGATGATATTCTTCAGCAACTGCGGCTAAAAAAACCGCAACGCATCGTCACCGGGTTCTCGCGCCCGAATCTTGTCTTTCACAGCCGTTATACCCCCGATACCCCTAGCAAAATGGCGGTCATTCGCAAAGTGTTGGGCACAGTTAAAGGGGCTGGCATCGTTTATGTGGGCACACGCCGCGAGGCCGATGAACTTAATTTGACCTTAGAATCTGAATTTGGTGTGCCTTCATTTGTGTATCACGGGGGGATGGATAAAAAAGAGCGTGAAAATGTGCAAGAAGTTTTTTTGCGCAACCCAAACGCCATTATGATCGCCACCAACGCCTTCGGCATGGGCGTAGACCGCCCCGATGTGCGCTTTGTGGTGCATTACAACGTCCCCGGCACCATCGAAGCCTATTATCAAGAGGCTGGTCGCGCTGGCCGCGATGGCAAATTGGCCCAATGTATGTTGCTCTACGCCCCCCAAGACCGCAATTTGCAAGAATGGTTTATTGAAAATGACGCACCTTCGCAAAATGAGCTGACCAATCTGTATCAAGCCATTGCATCACGGGTGCAAGATGATGGCATCGCCAAGCTAGATGCCGATGCGCTCACCCGTATCACCCGCTTATTTGAGGTAAAAGTGCGGGTCGGTTTAGCGCAATTAGAGCGGGGCGGCATTATTGAGCATGTCACTGAAGGCGGGCTAGGCTATAAGACCAACACCTTAACCACCGAATTTATGAAAGCAACCCAGCTAGAGGTGCAAGAGCGGCGCACCCTAAAACGCAAGCAACTTGAGATGATGATCACGTTTGCCGAAACCAGCACTCGCTGCCGACAAAGCATGTTGGTTGGGCATTTTGGTGACCTAAGCGAAATTAATAATAAGCCGTGTTGTGACTATTGCATTCGCACTGCACGTGGCGAGGCTCATCCTGATATACCCAAAGCAATGGGACGCAGGCGTGGGGTTGGGGCTGGCATAGCTGGGGCCGATGGGGTCATCATTGACACCGTTTCTGCGACCGAGTTGTTGTTTAAAGCAGGCTTGCCACTGCGTGAAGTATGTGTGCGGCGTGGCCTCGGCAGCAGCACCATTTATCAACACGCGGCCCAACTCATCACCGAAGGGCGAATTATGCTTAACCAAGTAATTGCGACAGAGCTTGAATCACAAATTCGGATCGCCATCGTCTCTGTCGGCACCGTCGAAAAATTAGCCCCCATCAAAAACCTGTTGCCCGATACCATCGAGTATGGGCAAATTAGGTGTGTGGTGGCAATGGTGACGCGAGAGAAGCTAAGTAGCTCATAAGCTTCGCAGCCGTGAGCTATGAGCCATGAGCTTTGAGTCATAGCTCACGGCTCATTTATACAGATTTTGCTCGCGGATGTAGTCGGCTACGTCGTGGGTGACAACATAGCGCAAGGGCAATTTTTCGCGGGCGCGGCGTTGTAAATCATGCGAGGCTAAATCGGTCAGTGGCGTATCGACCCATTCGATACGCTGCCCAATCCCCGGCAGCTTTGCTTCTAGATCAGCCAAATCGGGAATATAGCGCGGGCGATGGGCTACCCCAAAACGTGCAATTTCTAATAGTCGGCGCGGTCGCTGCCAATGTGGCAAATCGATCAATGAGTCGGCCCCGACAATAAACGAAAATTCATGTTGCGGGTATTTTTGCAGCAAAATCTCGAACAAATCGACGGTGTAATGCGGGGCTGGGCGTTCCACATCTACCAAGCAAATCTCAAAATTAAGATTGCCACCCATCGCCAGCTTAGTCATATTGACCCGATGATGTGCCAATGAAACCCGACTGCCCTCTTTATGGGGCGGCTGACCCACTGGGGTGAACCAAACGCGATCTAACTTAAGTTGTGCGTGGGCCTGATCTGCAATGACCAAATGCCCAATATGCGGCGGATCAAATGTGCCACCCAAAATACCGACTCTCATGTTTTGTATTACGCTGTTTAAAAAGTGCAAAGTGCAAAGTGCAAAGTTACTTTACACTTTGCACTTTTTACTTCTTTTTTAAGTTTAATTCGAGAAAGGTAAGTAATTCTTTCCAAGCAGTTCCGGCTGGACCAGATTGGCTGATGTTTTCACTGTTTAAAAAGGCATGACCAACCCCCGGGTAAACCGTTACTTGGTTTTTAATACCTTTAGTCTCGAGTGCCACCTTAAATGCGCGAGCTTGTTCGGGTGATGGCGCGCGATCTTGTTCACCAAAAATGCCCAGCACCGGCCCTTTTAGCGCCCCTAACTCATTGGCGTTGGTAACAAGACTGCCATAAAACACAACTGTTGCCGCATAATTGGGATTAGCGATGCCTTGGCGCAATGAATGCCCGCCCCCAAAACAAAAGCCCATTACGCCAATGCGTTTAGAATCAACCTCAGGTTGAGCCGCAAGATATTTGTAACCAGCATCAAGATCAGCCTGAATTTGTTCGCCTGGGGTCGATGAAACCAAGTAAATAGCCCGTATCACAGATTCGGTAGTTGCATCGCGATAAGCATCAACGGCCAGAACCACATACCCTTCGGCAGCCAACTTATTAGCCTTGGCTACAATATCGGCATTCAACCCATAAAATTCATGGATCATCAGCATGGCGGGGTGTGGCCCAGCCGAATTGGGCTTGGCAATATAAGCTCGCAAAGGAACACTATTGGCGCCTGTATAGGTGACATTGGTAAATTGTGTGGCGCTACGCCCCGAAAAAAGCGCGTCATATCCAATCAAACCAGCAATACCCAAAACCAACACCAGCACAATACCAAGCAAAACCAACAAAATACGTTTCATTATTTTCATAGGCTGGATTATAGGTTAGTCAATAGCCAATGACTAATTAGCCCCAGTAAATAAATAAATGATTATTAAATTAAATCACTCATTCATTCACCCATTCACTCATTTCCCCTACTGCGCTGGTGGCACAAAACCGCCGGTGCGTGGCGGGGGCACTTGCCCATTGTTAAAAAAGCCATAGGCCGCACGCGCCACATCATTCATCATCGGTACAGTCGTGCCCCAATCTAATTTGTTGGCGCTGCTCAACATCACCACCAACACATAATCACCACCCGGCGAGCGTACCATGGCGGCATCGCCATGGTTGTAGTCATCCCATGATTGACGGTGCAGCACTGTGGTGTTGGGCAAAGCTAAATCGAGTAACCCAACCACCTTATTTTGTCCCACAAGCTCTAAGATTTGCTCACAATGGACATTATTTAACTTACCAGCAAAAACAACCGAAAAGCTACCCACATTTTTACGACATTGATCAAGCGATTCAAGCAAGGCCCCTATATCAATCACAGTGCTCTGCGCATTGGGATCGAGTGAAGGCTTCAGCCCCACAGCAGCATTGGCCGGTGTCACAATAAATACAGGGGTAAGTTGTTGGTTGAATGGCTGGGCCATAAACGTGTTTTTTAGCCCAATTCGGCGAAACATATCATTAAACTGGGCCAAACCTGCGCCAACATCGCCATTTCCCAGTTTTTTTAGTACCTCATCGCCAACCGCCCTATTATCGGTCGTAATCACTTCGGCCAATTGGGCGCGTATTTCAGGGATTACGTTATCACCCAAACTACGATAAGCTTCGACCAAAAAAGCTAATTTGAGCCAACCCCGCGCCGACACAGCCACATTGCCATTTAAAACAAATTCTTGACCGCTTCGTAAATCTTTAATATAGATCCCGACCTCATTGGACACATCGGCCTTAATGAAGGCTGCCACCCGATTTTGCACCAGTTCGGCCAAAATCGCTGTAGAAGCGCGGCTTGCGGGAACAATATCAACAGGTAAGTCAACAGTGCGATTGTTGATGGAGACCAAAGCCGCCACAACTTGCTGCGCTGCCATTGCGACATCCATCATCTGCCCATCACGAGTTGGGCTAATACTTAATTTTGCAGCATCGGCTTTGGCATCTTGCGGGGTGCGATCATATTGTTTTGAAATTGCCCTCAAAAGTGTGCTCAACTTTGCATCTGAATAAAGAAACGGCAAATCAAGATGCTGCGGTGCAATATTACCCATCAACCAAGCTGGAAAACGCCCTATACCGCGTTGCTGATCGATTAATTGATCTAATTGCAAACGTAATATCACTGGGTTAACCGAAAACTCGAGCATTTCAGGGGTAACAGGAATGGTCTCGTTTTGATAACGCAAAATAATGGGCTGTTGCAATGTGTTGGCAGTACGAGAAACCGCCTCACTAACACTAAGATCGCCAACATTAACTTCACCAATAGCTACATTAGACGGCAGCAAAGTGCGCGATTGGTTAAATTGCGCATATTTAACCAACAACCAGCCTAATCCAACAACACAGAACAGCCCAATGAGTGGGCTAATCATGGATCTTAATGTGAGTTTTTGTTTCTTCCGCGCTATAGGCTTCATCGATTTTACAAATTTTAACAGGTATTAACAGGTAGAATCAGGCTGGTAAAACAAATCACCTTGGAGTTAATTTAAATCATGGACGCAAAAGAAAGCAGCCTACAACTAATCAACCGATTCGATGCCTCAAAAGCCAAAGGCGTAAATGCCATTATTCAAATTAAGGCAACCGGCGAAGGCAACAACACCCATGCCATCATTATTAATAATGGAAAAGCCGAAGTCGTTGATGGCCTTGTCGATAACCCGAATGCCACCATTGACATAAGTGCCCAAGATTGGGTTGCAATTAACAACGGCGACCTCGACCCAACAATGGCCTTTATGAGTGGCAAATTGCGCGTCGGGGGTGATATGGGTCTGATGATGCGCTTCCAAACCATCTTTGGTGTATAAAAATGCAGCCGAAAATTGTAGTAGTCTAGCGCGAGGGTTAAAACCCCGCGCTGGGCACACAAAAGCAGCTTCCATAGTCTAAATTCTTAGCCGTTACACATTAAATTTGTAGCCACGCCCGGGCACAGTATGAATGTATTGCGGGCTAGCCGGATTTGGCTCGATCTTTTCACGCAATCGGCGCACCAATTGTGCTAGGCTATCATCGCGCACACCTGACATAAAGGCTTTATCTTCTGACCATACTGCCCGAATAATGTCATCTTTTTGACACACCTGATTCAGATTAGCTTGAAAATAATCAAGCAGGGCGGACTCTTTAGCTGTAAGCTGCGAAGGATCAAACCGCGCTACCGTTTCGGCGTTTTGTACCGTGCGTTTTAATAAGGGATGCGCATCTAACCCACATAAACGTATCTCTTCGGGCGTGGGTTGGTCGGCCCAAAATTCATGCACCCGTTGCTGCACCGCTGGGTGCATGAGCAGCGCTTGCAATTGCAAAGCTGCCCCACCTACATAAGCCTCGGCAATGGCCTTGAGCAACGATGGATAACGACGCGAAAACGACAGCATTTGCTCAGTGATCTCACTCCCCCAAACCTGCTCGCGGCGGGCGGCAAAACGCTGCACATTCCAGCGAGCATCACTTTCGCTTAGCGCCCCCAGCCAAATAGTGTTAGCATAAAACAACTCAGCCAATTCAGAATGGCTTTTGAGCACATGACGCATTGAAAGCACATAAGTTAGCTTAAATTTATGGGCATCGCGCAAGGCACGTAATGGGTTAGCAATGGCCAGATTTTCATCGCCAAAAACGTCAAACCGGTCAAACAATAAAGTTAAACGCGGATGTTGGGTCAAATAGCTTGAAACCGTAGCATCCAATACATCGAACGAATCGACGGCAGCACTACTTTGGCTAGGGTCGATCACTCGGCGAATGAAGTTAAGCAAGGTATCAATTTTGTACTGCCCTAGGCGGTTGCAATCGACCAACAAGATCGGGTGGGTTGAATTTGAAACCTGATTTGCCAAAAAACCAAGCAAGTTGCTCTTGCCTGCGCCACTCAATCCCAACAATGCCACACAATCACCCACCCACGTGGCACGCACAATCGTTTGTACTTCGTGCTCGCGATAATTAACCGGATATTCATCCCAGACTGACATAACGTCAGTTATACTGCATTTTCAATAATCAAGGTAGCGGTATAAAGACTGTATTCAATTTTCTTGCCAGCCATTGGGGTCGGTGATAGTGAATTGAGCTTCACCACATAGGCGCTAGGCAGCCCTACTCTGCCCTTCATCCCCGAAATAACAACTGTATTGGGGCTTTTGTTGGTATTGAGCGTTATAATTTTGCTGCGAGTGCCCACCTGAAAACACAAAATAACTTGGGCATTGCCCACAGAAAGACATTGAACATCAGCGGGGCATCGAGTGTCATTACATACATCCACCAACTTTATTTTCATACCTCGGTCACGGGTCCAGTCTGATTTTCGCATTCTCACCCTAAATTCAATTTGTGAGGGTACTTCTGCATGAGTAACTTGGGCCTGCTCACTTGCCATTGCTAACTTCATATCCATTGTAAACGGGCTAAATATAGCTAAGCCCACTAATAATTTAGTCAATAATCGTCGATTCATAACGGCATTGTAGCCATACAAAAAACAGCGTCAAGCGTGATTAAAAATAGTTTTTGGGCTTATTGATGTATACACCATCCTTATGGCTATTTCCATCTGTCGGCATCTATATTTGCATCAAGTCTAATTGTAATCATATTGAATTTAAATCGATATTGCCCATGTCATATTAGCAGATACAAACAATTTTTCGCCAAACCTCAGCCAGTAGCACTATACTATAGTATATAGGCAAGCAAATTAAAGGCCACAGAAATTACCCCAAAATTTAAACAACTGATCTATTAAGAAGTGAAAATAAGAAGTGAAAATAAGAGGTGAAAAGTGAACATAAAAAAACTATTGCATGGGATTGCGATTTTGGGCATTGTAGTCTCAATACTATTAACTAATACAAATATCGCAGCAGCTGCAGGATGCTATGGTATTGGTTGCAAAGGCCGTGATCCACAATTGATGGGATGTTGGCGCGATGCCAAAACCGTTGGCTTATCACCCCAACTCAGCACAGCCAACGCGGGTTGGCAAGAAATTGTTGAGCTAAGATATTCAAAGATCTGTGGCACCCAATGGTCGCGGGTAACAAGCCGGTTGAGCGCCAAAGACATTTCTTACACAAATGCCTATGTTTTTGACAACCCAATCATGACGCGCGTCACCCGATATGGCATCTATGCGCAAACAGTATGGAGCAAAATGTGGCCAGGCTTGGCCGACATCGGCCAAGCCTGTGGTAATTCGGTAAGCAAGAGCGATCCAAGTTATAAACCTACTCATTGTGTTACACCAACCCCCACACCATAATATCTGAGACGATGTCACCTATATATTTTGAGATTGGCAATACCCCTAAATTTACGAAAAGATGAAAGGACGATTTCACGATTGATCTCCCGCAGTGTATCTGTAGGAAATCGATCGTGAAATCGTCCTTTCATCAACTCGAACTCCGGCTGCACTTTCCTATCAAAATTAGGGGCGCAAAATGTATTTTGGGGCGAAAGTATTGTGAAATGTATCACGATATCGATGTTCACTTGTGGTTTATGCGCCACCATACACCAACCGGGTAACCAACCATTTTTGCAATATCGCCCACCACCCGAATAATGGGGATAAGTACAAGTGCCTTTATTTTCTCTGTAACGGCAAGTGCGGGCCATTGTGACAAGTGGGTCAATCGCAACAACGGAGTTTTAATGTAAGCTAATCCCCCTACCAACAGCCCAAGCCATAGCCATGGGGAAAGCGCAATCCCCCCTAATATAAACGTTGGCAGCCCAATTAAATAAACTGCATAACGAATGAGGTGACGTTTAAGCCACAAATTGGCTTTGCCGTCACCCCGTGCATACAAGTAATATTGTTTATAAAATGAGCGCAATGAGCCACGTGGCCTAAAGTAAACAATCGCGTTAGGCGCAAACGAAAAGCCGCCACATTGCGCCCGAATTGCAAAATCAAATAATAAATCTTCGCAATAATCCAACCATTCAGGATAGCCTTGTACTTGTGCCCATGCCGTTTTAAGAAACGCCACAGAACGTGATGAAGGCAAAAATGTTGCCGCATTAATTTCATTTAATGTAGGTAAAACCGTAGCACTCATAGCAATTTCAAATGTATTATGCGCATCTGGCAAAAAGAAACCAGCAGTAGCCGACAATAAATGTGTGTTATTTTTGGCCTCAAGCCGCAAATCCTTGGTCAACTCATCAAGCCAATGAGAATCGAGCCTCACACCGGCATCACTGCACGCAATAATAGGGCCTTGTGCCGCCATGATCGCAATATTACGCCCACGTGAAATATTTGCACCCATTTCAAGCAAAATATGCAAACAAAACCGTTGTTTTTGTTGCTCAGCATACAAAATTGCTAAGGTATTATCGCTACTGCCACCATCACAAATAACCACTTCGTCTGGTTTGCGGGTTTGCATGGCGATACTATCAAGCAAGGCAGGTAAACTTTGGGCTTCGTTTAAGACGGTAAATATTAACGAGATCAATGAAATAACAATTATATTTGAGTTGAGATTCAAAAATACATTGTGTTATGCATGGTGCAATATCACTTAGCAATTTATTAGCCCATCACTGATAGTTTTTTACAACCAATTTTGCAGATTTGTAATAGATTACAAACAAGGCCACCGACAATATACATCCATCATTTTAGGCTTTAACATCAATAAATTAAGTCAACTGCACCATTTACTAAACAGCATGTGTATAATGTCGGTAATCTTAATAAAAGTGTCTGAGGAAAAGTCCACCTGTGAGTATCACCAATATAGTTGCCCCCAAAAATAATAACGCTGCCGCCGAAAGCGGCCAAAGTTTTGCCGAATTGCTAGGCGAGAATCTCGCGGGGGGCAGTAATTTTGATCCACCCAAGCTGAACCAGATGATTTCTGGGCGGATCACGTCATTAAGTGACCGAGAAATTCTGGTAGATATCGGTGCAAAATCTGAGGGTATCGTCTCTGGTAAAGAGATTGATGCATTACCGAAAGATTTCCGTGTCGCCATGGAAGTGGGACATGAAGTGTATGCCTATGTTGTCTCGCCTGAAGATCACAATGGCAATGTTGTCCTATCAATTGCCCGTGCAATCAACGAGCGTGACTGGCTATTGGCTGAAGAACTTCGCGAGAAGAATGAAGCCTATGAAAGCATGATTGCTGGTTTCAACAAAGGCGGTTTAATCATTAAAGTCGGTCGTTTACGTGGTTTCGTGCCAGCCTCACAATTAAGCTTGACCCACAGCCGTCTCATTGGTGATGAAAGCCAGCCCCCTGAGCAGCGCTTCCAGAAGTTAGTGGGCCGCAAGACTCTGGTCAAAGTGATTGAAGCTGACCGCGAACGCAACCGCTTAATTTTAAGTGAGCGGGCCGCATCAAAAGAGATTCGTGCCAAAGAACGCGAGAAGCTCTTCACAGATATCGCCAACGGTCAAGTCCTCGAAGGCGAAGTAATTGGGGTGAAAGATTTTGGTGTATTCATTGACCTCGGTGGCGCCGATGGCATGGTGCATTTGTCTGAAGTGTCACATCAGCGCATTAAGCACCCCAGCGAAGCCGTAAAAGAAGGCGACAAGGTTAAAGTCAAAGTACTGAGCGTTGACAAAGATGGTGGTCGTATTGCCTTGAGCATTAAGGCTTTGATGTCTGATCCTTGGTCACAGGTCGAAAAGAAATACAAGCCCGGTCAATTGGTTGAAGCTGAAATTGTCAAAACACATCCCAAGCATGGCGCATTCGCCAAGCTAAAAGATGATTCTGCGATTGAAGGCCTCGTGCCAATGTCCGAATTGTCAGACAAGCAAATTGCAAACCCACGCGAAGTAGTGAAAGAAGGGCAGCAAGTTGTGTTGCGTGTCATTCGTGTTGAGCCAGATCAAAAGCGCATTGCCTTAAGTCTGAAGCGTGTCGGTTGGTCAGAATATGCAGACAGCGACTGGCAACCAGAAGAAAGCAATTAGCTTATTTTGTGCTAGCGCTCATATTGTATGACTACAATACGAGGCATTGCACATTGCAGCTGAAGTCAATGACCGTCAGGTGCGAATTCGCACCTGACGGTTTTTTTAATTTATGCTCTGTAGCTTCTCAATAATTGGGGCGTGTCCCCAAATGACGTAATGCCGAACTCGCTATCACTTGGTGCTTGGAGAAAAGTTTGCTCTCAAAACACCAAGCGATAGCGAGTTCGGCAAAAATTTGTTTTAATTGCCATTGTTTATTGAGAAGCTACTATGCTTTCGTAAAACAGCCTAAAAAAATAATACTAATCTTATATTTGTATACTATGTTTAGCGATTAATGGCGAGGCACAAAAATACTACGTCATGTTTGTTGTAGAATTATAAAGTTAGATATATTTTTATCTGATTTGCGAATAGAAATATTAACTTGAGGTGTTAGTTGGCTAATTCATCTAAAGACAAATGGACGCAGCGCGCCCGCAAAGTAATGATGCTTGCAAAAGAAGAAGCAGAGCGTCTATCCCATAATTACATCGGTACAGAGCACCTATTGTTGGGGCTTGTGCGCGAAGAAAATAGCGTACCAAGCAAAGTTTTGCGCCAACTCGGCGCCAATCCAGAACGTATTTCAGAGCTTGTTGAAAAAATGACCGGCGCAGGTCGTCGGTCGATGACGGCAAATCTGGAGCTAACCCCCCGCACGAAACAAGTGCTTGAGTATGCAATTGAAGAAGCTAAAAAGCTAGGGGGGGCTTATATTGGCGCCGAGCATTTGTTGCTAGGCTTAATTCGACAAACCGACGGGGTCGCAATCGATGTTATTAATCGCATGGGCATCACCCCAGATCGCATTCGCCGTGAAACATTGCGAGCGATCCAAGCTGAGAAGAATGAAGCTACAGACGGCAGCACTGAACAACCAAAACCAAAAAGCAAAGATGCCCTTCCCGCCGGTGCAGGTGTGCCATCTCCAACCCCAAAAGATCGCCCCAAGACCCCAGCCTTAGATCAAATGGCACGTGATTTGACCGCTTTGGCAGAACAAGGCAAATTAGACCCAGTAGTAGGTCGCCAAACTGAAATTGAGCGCGTCATTCAAATTTTGTCGCGCCGTACCAAAAACAACCCATCACTCATTGGTGAACCCGGTGTCGGTAAAACGGCAGTGGTTGAAGGGTTGGCCCAACGGATTGTCGATGGTCAAGTACCCGAAATTTTGATGGGCCGCCGTGTGATGCAACTTGATGTTGGCTCACTAGTGGCTGGCACTATGTATCGTGGACAATTTGAAGAACGCCTCAAGAAAATTATGGAAGAGGTGCGCAGTAGCCATATGATTTTGTTTATTGATGAATTTCATATGTTGGTAGGCGCAGGGGCGGCTGGTAGCAGTGTCGATGCGGCAAATATTTTAAAGCCAGCCTTGGCACGCGGTGAATTGCAATGTATCGGGGCCACAACCCTCAATGAATACCGCCAACATATTGAAAGTGATGCAGCACTTGAGCGACGCTTTCAACCCATCTATGTTGAAGAACCCACCCCAGACCAAGCGTTAGAAATTTTGCGTGGGGTGCGTAGTACCTACGAAAATCATCATCAATTGCGCATTTCTGATGATGCCTTACAAGCTGCGGTCAAATTGGGCACGCGCTATGTAACCGAGCGTTATTTGCCAGATAAGGCCATTGACCTTATTGACGAAACTTCGGCACGGGTGCGCATGTATAAATCAACGCATTCGGTAAATTTGCAAAAAATATTTAAAGAACTGCGTGATGTACAAAAGAAACGTGATAAGGCAATGGGCGATTCGCGCTATGAAGATGCAGCAGCCTTACGTGAAGAAGAAGCAACGCTTGAAAATACCATTAACACGATGCGTGCTAATTATGACCCTACGACCGAAGGACCAGTAGTCAACCCCGAAGACATTGCAGAAGTAGTAGCAATGTGGACGGGTATCCCAGTCACACGGATTGCAGGCAGCGAAACCGAACGCTTACTTAAACTCGAAGAAAATTTAAAACAGCGTGTCATCGGTCAAACTGAGGCAATTAATGCCTTAGCAAAATCGATGCGCCGTGCACGAGTTGGCTTAAAAGATCCAAAACGTCCAGTCGGTTCTTTCATTTTCCTCGGCCCAACTGGAGTTGGTAAGACAGAACTAACCAAGGCTTTAGCAGAATGTGTATTTGGCAACGAAGATGCATTGATGGTGTTAGACATGAGCGAATTCATGGAACGCCATACGGTTGCACGCTTGGTGGGGGCGCCACCGGGTTATGTGGGTTACGAAGATGCAGGGCAATTGACCGAAGCCATTCGCCGCCGCCCCTACACAATTGTGGTCTTTGATGAAATTGAAAAAGCCCATCCAGAGGTTTTCAATATGTTGTTGCAGATCATGGAAGAGGGCCGCCTAAGCGATGCACGCGGTCGCAAGGTCGATTTCCGCAACACCATCATTATCATGACCAGCAACGTAGGTGCTGACATGATTAAAAAAGACGTTAAGTTAGGTTTTGCCATTAAAAAAGATGACATTAAGAGCGACCAACGTAATTATGATGAGCTGAAAGACAAGTTAATGTCGCAACTCAAACGCATGTTCCGCCCTGAGTTTTTGAATCGAATTGATGCAACAATCGTATTCCATCCATTGACCAAAGATCAAATTGGGCAAATTGTGTCGCTTGAAATTAACAAGGTGCAAAAGCGTTTGGCCGATAACAATATTCAATTAGAATTAACCGAACCAGCACGCACCCACCTGGCTGATAAAGGTTATAACCCAGAAATGGGGGCACGCCCGCTGCGCCGTCTCATTCAAAATGAGGTCGAAGAAGTGTTGTCAGACGGTTTACTGGCTGGCACTTATGTTGATAATTCGCGCATTTTGATTGATGCATTAGACGATAAATTAACTTTTACAACGGTCAACGAAGTCAGTGGGTCTGCGGATGATGTTGAAATTAAAGAAGTGGTGGCTGCACCTTTGCTGATAGGTGAAGCCAGCACTAGTGACTTGCAATTATTGGCCGAAGGAATGAGCAACTAAGTACACAACTAACAAACTAACATCAACTGTTTAACAATTGTGGCGGGTATACATCGGCAAAACTGATGTATACCCGCCGCTGTTTTTCATATAATTAACACATGCGCAGCATTCAAAGCATCGCCAATGATTTAAATCGTCAATTTACCAGCCAACAAGCGTGGCTGCTGGCCGAAGTGATTTATGAACTAGCGCAAACAATGAAAGACCTTGCACGTCAAGTCAGTGGGTTGGCGCGTTCATCGAGTTATGTGTTAGAAAATGGGACATAATAGTAGTAGGGGAAGCGAAAATGCAAATTGATAAACGACGCACTAGCGATAAAGAAGAAGCCTAATTTTTTGAACAACTTGAAAATCAGCGCGAAGTAGCATACGACAAATATCCAAACGCTAGACCGATTAGCATTATTATCATCCATTCGGCCCGTCCTTCATTTATTCAGCGGGCAGAAAAAGCCAGTCATATCGTGGTTCAAAGCTACGAGTGGCAATGTTCAGATCACAGCTATTAATATTGTACCTTGCGCACACGTGTGCGCAAGGTACAATA